>DATAUH010000415.1:0-12000 GCA_036268375.1 Bryobacteraceae bacterium
CGCGTCAGGGAAAGGTAGGCGGTCCGCATATGCCGGCCGCGCGCAAAATAGGCCAGCACGCCGGTGCGCTCATCGTCCGGATGAGCGGCGATCATGAGGACCGTGCCAAGCTGATTGAGCCGTTGAAGCGACTCCTCCAGATCCGGAGCCCCGGAGAATGGCTGCTGCTGGGCTGGCAGGAAGGACAGGACACAAAGGAACAAAAAGAGGAAGGCGGGGAACCGGCGCATCGCTTCATTTTAGCTTCCGGTTTCGAGCTTCCTTTCCTGCGCTTCCTGACGGCCATGAGCCACGAAGTGGACGACGGTGCGCTGATCAAACCTGCCCGCAACTCGCACCATGTTCAGGAGCCTCCCACCGTTCCCGACGAATCACGCGGTATCTGTACAGAACTTGCCCGCCAAGAATCCCGTCCAGAATGCCGAAAATCCGCTCGGAGCCGGTAAAATACTCGCCAGCACTGGGTTGATTGTCTCGAATTCGTTAGTTCCAAGGCGCGCGAAACGGTTCAGTGAGACGGCAAGCTTCCCGCAACACCGACTTTCTGGTGTAATTGATTTGCGTTCTCTCGCATCTTGTTTCCCCATGCTCTTCTCGCGCAAAATTTTTCTTTTGTTTGCCGCAGCTATTTTGTCTTATCAATTGTTCGTTCCGCCGGTGGTCGCTCTTGCCAATAATGGGGATTTCGCCAAGATTCTCGGGCGCTTCGATCTCTATCCGCGTGTGGACCAGACCTATCTGTTCGCGGCGACTACATATGAGTTTCATCCGGACCGCCACTGGGTCAGTGGTTTCTATTCCACCGAGATCCCCATCGCGCAAGTCGCCATTTGGCTCAATTCACTCCTTTCCAAAGATGGCAACTTCGACATCCGCTTGATTGGTTTAGTGCACGGTGCATTATTCTTCGCGGCTCTCTGGCTCTTTGCTCCTTTGCTCGCGGATGCTAGACCCTTCCTCCAAAACATCCTCTACGTTCTCCTCCTCCTCGTCTTCTGCGATGCCCTTTATGTCAGCGGCCTCAATTCCTTCTACATGGATGAACCGGCGTATGTTTTCCTGCTACTTGCCTCGGTCGCCTACCTTCGCCTTCTCCGTTGGCATAGGCGATCCGATCTCGCACTCACCCTCATATCCGCGTTTTTGTTGGTCGGGTCAAAGACACAACATGCGGCGCTCGGCTTCTGGATTGCGATCCTACTTTTTGTTTCTCGCAAGAGCATCTGGCCCAAATCGGGCAAACTCTGGTTTTACACCGCGCCCTGTCTGGCGCTTTTTTCTGTCCTGATGTTGTGGAAGGGGGCTCCAGGCGACTACGCCGTCAGATCCATCTTTACTGTGGTTTTCAAACAAATTCTTCCCCACTCTAAAAACCTCCCGCGCACGCTCGTCGCACTCGGACTCGATGACTCCTACAAGCCTTATATGGGCAAGAATGCATATGACGCAGGCGCTCCCATGGAGGAGCCTGCTTTCCGCGAAGCCTTTCAACGCCGCGTAACCTTGACCCGGCTCGCTGCTTTTTATGTCACACACCCACGTGATACCTATCAAACGCTTCGAACATCGCTCTCCCAAGCCGGCCGGCGGCGCGGAGCGTTCGGGAATTTCGATGTCTCTGCCGGAATGCCTCCGCTAGCGGAAAGCCGGGCCTTCTCTTTTTGGAGCGCCCTCAATCGCCGGATCATTGCCGAGCGAGGCTCCCGTCTCTTCTTTGAAGCGCTCGGCGCCACTGTGCTCTTGTTTGCCCTGGTATTCACTGAGCGGCGTGTCTTGCCACCCGGGGCGGTAAGCGCCGTTCTGACTCTCGCCGGCATGACGTTTACCGAAATGGCTATCTCATCTTTGGCCGACTTCATGGACATCGAACGGCATCACCTGCTGTTTTTTACGCTACTGGACATGACGGTGCTTTACGTGGTTTACCTGGGAGGGCGGCGCATAGTGAATCGCATCGTCCCTTCGCAGCACTCTGGTATCGCTTAGCCCGCTTGGCAGTGAAGTGGCGTTACCCGGAAACTGGATGCCTCACAACGCCGCAGCAGTCAAATTCCCCGCAGCTACCCTCAGGCGCGGGATTTGAGTCGCGCGCTCGTCTATCCTCCGGCGTTGCTCCACGAGACCAAATCGCACGCCCGTGATTCCGTGCGCCAGCGCAGCGGCTCTTACCGGAGTGGCCGCACGCCGGAACTGATTCGTCCGCAACGTATAGTCACCGGCTGTTCCCGATGTCGGCCCGCAAGCCCGAAACCGGTCTACGAGAAGAAATGTACGTTGCGGCTAAGTGGCCACCTTCGAAAACTGGCCGGCCACTAGCCGACCTGTCGGCCACCCGGAAAAGCTCCCCAGGGCCGGCGTTGGTCGCCTCCCGTCGCACCACCCGCAACGATGCCAGTTCTCCGTGTCACTGGCGAGGTCCGCGTCTGCGCGAGGGTGCACTGACACGTCCCCGACCGCTTGTTATGATGATCGGGACATATACCCGTACCAGGGAACCGAACTTATCGCAGGCGCCGCAATAATTTCTTGCGCCGGCAAGGAGCACCGATTGGGACAGTGGGTTCGAGTGAGAAACTCGCGTGCGTCGAGAAATCCGTACGCCAGAGCTGAGTACATCTGGCAGGCCGATGATGAAGACGACTTTCCGACCCATCGCGACTTGGAATACTTGAGATCCGACCTGCATGGCATAGAGGCGCGAAGCATGGTCCCCTTTGACGATCGCGCGGGAATGCCAAAACAGATTAATACGACTGGAGGCGGCTATATATCCGGAGGTCCGCGGCAAAGTTTTCTTTTCCGCGAGAACGTGGTTCATGACAAAAAAACCATGAAGTCCTTCAAGTCCGATCTACCCTCAAACCGCGAATATTTCGATCCGGTGAACGTCCAGTATTCCGGCTCCGGCTCCCCACTGCGCTGCGATTCGCCCGGCGGTACCGAATATGATGTCGGGCCCGGCTACAGCGGCCTGTATATGGTGCATCCCACTTACGATTCCACGTTTGGAATCGACATGTTCGGAAGCAATCTACCAGGCAAGAGCACGCTGCCCAAGCTCACAGCGCATGAGGGAACCATACAGCTTACGCCAAAAGTGATCAACAGCTTCTCGTGCACCCGCAAAAGTGAAGGCGCGAATCTCTTTTCGGTAATGAGCAACCAGTCGGCCGAGGATGCAGCCAAGGGCGCGGGAATCCCCGTCACCGGAAACTGGGCTTGGCTCCATCTTATTGCGTACACCATGGGCGGCCAGGATGGCATCAACCCCGATGTCCCGGAAAATCTGGTCGCGGGCACCCACGAAAGCAACATCTATCACCTGGCGATCGAAAGCGCCGCCAAGAAACTCGTGCTTGAGACCGGCGTCGGTCTGACCATCCACTGGAAACTCGATGGCAAAATCGACGAAGACTGGCACATTGCCGAACGGATAATCTACACCGTCACCAGCATCTCCGATCCCCTGAAAACGAGGAAATTCACGATCGAAACTTTGTATCACAAATCCGGCTACGGCGGCGATACCAATGCCATTTACAGCGAGATGAAGAACGTCGCTAAACTCTGCGGCTAAGGTCTAGCGAGCCATGGCCGCATGCACTCACTAACGTTTTGACACGACGCAAGCGCAAGCGCCACCGCCCGCTGCGCCTCCGCGCGCTCGCCGCCGTTTCTGCCAGCGCCGTGCCTTCGAACATTCGTCCGCGGCTGTTCGACACCGTGGCCCGACGAGCAAACGGCTTAAGCTAACGCCAGATTCAGGTTCTCGATCGCCTCGTCGACTTCCGCGGTGCTCTTGTACCCGACCGTAACGCAATCCACGCCCGCCGTGCGGAACGCGAACCGCATCGCCGCCTTGCGGTCGTCGCGCGAGCTGAACGAGCCTTCGCCGATCAGCTTCATGCTGATCACGCCCATGCCCTGCGCGTGAACCTGTTTGACGTGCTCCACCACCTCGTTCACGTTGCCGGGCCCTGACGTGTTGTAATCTTCCGCATCCATGTGCGCGCCCTTATGGTTCATGCGGATCATCGCGATATCGAGCCATTGGTTTCCGGGGAAGCGGCGCAGCCCCGGCAACCCGTGTACGGATGCGCCGTGGCCCAGAACGGCCTTGCGATGCTGTGCTTCCAGGATGCCATCCTGCCAGCGCTTGGTATCCTCTGGCCACGTTCCCACGTGCTGATAATGCATCAGCATCACATCGAAGTAATCGGTTTTCGCCAGTTTGCGTAACTCATCGATCTTCTCTTGCGGATCGACTCCGTCGCGCGTCGTCACCTTCGACATCAGTCTGTAGCTGTCGCGCGGCACTCCTTGAAGCGCAGTGCCGAGCATCGCGTGCATCTCGCCGTACGTCTCCGAGGTCTCAAAGAACCGGATGCCGCGCTCGTGCGCGTGGCGCACCAGACGAGTGAACTCGTCCTGCCCCAATTCGCGCTGCACCCGTCCGCTAGAGGTTCCGGTGCCGAACGCGAGCCGCGTCACTTTCACGCCGGATTTTCCAAGCGTGACCCAATCCGTTGCCGATGCGCCTGCTCCGCGCAAGGGCAGTTTGCTCGTAACGGCCAGAGCGCCGGCCGCAATTCCCGCTTTCAAAAAGCGGCGTCGAGAACATCCATTCATGGGCGTGCCTCCACCGATTCATCCTACCAGGACAAAAAGGCGAACGTTGCATAGGCGCCAGTCGCTACGCGCATCGCAAGACGATTCGCCTTCAACCGGTCCGCTTTGCCTCCGTTGCCCCATCAGGCCAATTGCCTCAGACCTCAACTTGACACCGCGGTCTCTGAGTGTGAAATCATCCGTCGAAGGATTGCGGCCAAGTGCACGCGCGCGCAATCCACATGCGGAAAGGTGATGTTGGATTCGTCGAAAATCAGCGTCAGATCCGTTCCGGCCAAAATGATCGCGTCCACGGAATCCCGTTCGATCAGCTTCTCGGCCATCCTGGTCAGGCTCTCGCGCTCCGCGCTTCCCCCAACGCCCGTCGACGCGAGTTTTAAGTACACGTTGTGAATATAGTCGACCTCATCCGGTCGTGGCCGCACAACCTCTACAGCCGTCAAAGCGCCAAACATTGCAGACTCCACAGTAAATCGCGTGCCAAAAAGCGCCACCCGATGGAAACCACTCGATCGCAGCGCATCGTTGACGACCTCCAGCAAATTCACCACAGGTAACGGGGAGATCGACTGCAGTTCAGGAAAACAAAGGTGAGGCGTCACCGCAGGCACGGCGGCAAACGTTGCTCCCGCCGCCTTCAGCCGTGTCAACACACCCGCGACGTATTGCCCCATTGACTTGGCGTCGCTCTTCCCTGCCCAAGCCATCACACGCGCCATATCCGCGTGGACCATGGCCAGATTCATCGGCAATTTCAATTTGTCATGAGCTTTCGCGAGTTCCTTGTAATAGTGGATCGCAGCGCCGACGCCGAGCCCGCCGACCAGACCGAAGCATTCCTCTGACATGACACCCAGTTTCACATGTGGCGATGGCCGCATAACCTGAACTACGCTGCGATACTGCCGGTAACGCCTCGTTTGGCGGAGCCGGTGATGCGCCGTCCGAAGAGCGCGAGCCCGCGGTCGCGCCGGAGCCGGCGCTTAAGTGTCGCTATTCCTTTTCGTTCACACTGCATGTTGCTGCGCGTGTACAAGCCTGGGCGGCAACAGCCTGTGGCAGCCTGGAGTATTCGACTTTGGCCTGCTTGTAAACCGAGATGTCAGGATCGGCATCTCGCCAGAGAAATAAGAACTCCTGGTAGGCGGATTTCGCTCGCGCTCCGTTTCCGGATAGTGCGAAAGCCCTCCCTATTTCGAGGTATGCCAGCGCGCCAATCAAGTCGGCATACACAACCCCGGGGTGATCGATAATCTTCTGAAACTCTCCTGCCGCTTCATCGCCTTTGCCTAACAACAGATAATCCTGGCCACGCACGTACGCCGGGTAGAGGCCGCCAAAGAATCCAAAGAAATTCGTACCCGGTGTGGCGAACTCGAAAGGAAGAGTGGTCTGCAACACGCTTGCGCTCTCTGCCGGCTGGAGGTGATGCAAGCTCGCGATCGCCTTGAGCAGTGGCAAGTAAGTAAATTTAACGAGCGTGTCTTGTGGGAAACGCTTGGCCAGATCGTTCGCGAGCGCCTGTGCCCTCCGATCGTCATGCGTCAGAGACAAGGCGAATGCGGATCCGTATTCAACGTCCCGGGCATTTGAAAGATTCAGTGCTTCGGCTGCGTTCTTTCTCGCCTCCGCTACATTCCCAAGCAAGGCTTCCCACGCCGCTGATCCCGCTACGTAAATTGCTGCCCTTTCGGAATGGCCTGAACGCCGCGCCAGCTCCGCTGCCTGCCGGGACAACAATCGGGCCTGGCGCAGTCGACCCGCATGTGCCGCGACCAGCGCTTCAGATTGCAACATCCAGTCCTCTTCAGGCTTCCCTTTCATGCGCGCCGCGATCTGACTCATCCGTTCGCGATCGTTCTTATGAAAGGCAAGATAAAAGCTTAGGATTAGCGAATCCGGGATTTCAAGTTTGCGCTCCCTTGCGCGCTCCAGAGCCGCTTCGGCGCTCTGGAACCGGCCTAACAATGTGTACCCGAAGGCGAGGTTGAGGTACGCCGGGCCGGCATCGGGATCGAGCTCGATAGTCTTCTGGGCTTCCGCGATCGTCTTTTCATACTGCCCCGTTCCTTGACTCGTAAATCCGGACATGAGCGAGTGCGGAGCTGCTTCGTGAGGATATGTTTGCTCCCAAAGCTCCAACGTTCGCTGCGCATTTTCCAGGTTTCCAGTGATCTGCCGATCGTAGGAGAACGAAATAAAGAATCTCTCCTGCTCGCTTGCCCTGTCGCGCAATTCGTAAGCGCGCCGAGTGCTTTCCATAGACAGAACGGAATCCCCAATGTCGGCGTAAATTCGCCCGAGGAACGCGTGCGCCATCGCGAATCGAGAGTCGAGCTCTATGGCCCGCTGTAACTGCGGAACTGCACTGCTAAAACTGTCGGAGTACGCAAGCTTACGGGCTGTGCTGTAGGCCTTGAGTGCATCCAGAGACGGGGTAGTGGCTTCAGCCAGGGGAGTGTCGTGTTGGCGAATCAAGGCTGGCGATTCGCCCGCCCGTTGCCTGAAATTTCTGGCCATCTGGCTGACCGCGTCCAACACGTTCTCCTTTTGCGCGGCCTGAATCTGTTGCGCATAGAGCGAGTCTCCGGCGCAATTTTTGGCGGTTAACCCCAACACATAACGGCTTCCGAGGCGGGCGATCGAGCCTTCGATCAGTGCGCTGCTCCCGGTTCTCTCACACACCTCGCGAGCAAGATCAGCCGTGAGGGTATCGCTGGCCGGCTGCCCCATCAGCCGCAGCGTCTGCTGGATACGGTTCTCGGCGACAAGGCTCAGAAACGGCGATTGCTGGAGTTGCACTATCAGCCCTTGTTGCAGAGTGGCGTCGAACACCGGATCGCCTGTCGTATTGCGAAACCCGGCAAGCACCAGTGTTCCCCTTTCCCCGAAAGGCGGCTTACGAATCTGGCGGAGAAACCCAACCGTGATCACGGCAAGCGACAATACCACCGCTCCCGATGCGATCCACCATTTCCGACTGGACGGCCGGCCGGCTTCACGGATAAAGGACGTCTCTGTGACTGGCGTCGCCTCCACCTCAGGCGCGCTCCTCTCGACGGTCCCGATGAACCGGTAGCCCTTGCCCGAGACCGTCTCAACGTATCGCGGCTCCTCGGCAGAATCGCTCAGCGCCCGGCGCAGCCGATTTACCGCGACATTCAAACTGTGCTCGAATCCGACGTTCCGGCCGTCCTTCCAGATCTGGTCACGAAGCTGCTCCCGCGTAACCAGCTCTCCCGGGCTCTCCACTAAAGCTATGAGGATCTGGTATGCCTGACCAGGAAGACGAATTCGGATGCCACCTTTGAACAGTTCACCGGTCTGGCGATCCACTTCAAATGGGCCGAACAAAAGTCGAATTTGGTGTTGCGGCTGCGTCGCCATCAGATCGCCGAAGATAGACCACAAGTATATAGCCGTGTAGGGTCAACAACATAGCTGGTGACCTGACATTTGACTCGCAATTGATTCGCTTCGTGAGGCCGCCTCCGTGTACGTTTGACCCGGAGATTGTTAGCTTATGACGCTATGCAAATTAACGGTTCCACTTGTGTTCCTTTTCACGGGAGTCGGCTTCACCGCCCCGGTTTACGTTATCAGCGCCGGTATCACCGGCAACGGCGTTTTTGGCACCGTAGATCTCGCAACCGGTATGTACAATCCAATTGGCCCGACGGAGCCGGACGGCTATTTCGGGATGGCAACCGGGCCGAACGGCGCCCTTTACTCTCTGAATTATTCGGGGCAACTCGACCAGATAAACCCCATCACGGGCGCTTTCACGAGAATCGGAGCGACAGGACTGCAGCCCTGTCTCGTACCCTCACCCGCGTGCGGTCCTACCAGCGTTTTCGGTCTCGGCGGCATAGACGGAAAGCTGTTTGCGACGGATTTCTCCAATAGCGTCTATAGTGTTAACCCCGCAACCGGCGCCGCCACCCTGCTCGCAAAGGATTCCGGACTGCCAGCCGCGCCCTTCGTTCCCGGAAGTCAGAATCCCGACGGAACGTTCAACCTCGCGGACACAGCAATCTGGGGTGCGGCTGGCAAGCTGTATGCCACTTACGACGCGTTCGTATTCGATTTTGCAACCTCTACCGTGGAGTCGATCCCCGTCGCGCCAAAGCTATACACAATCGATCCGACCACCGGATTGGCAACAGTCATCGGAGCAACCGATTTGGGCATCGGAGCCGCCACTGAGGTTAACGGGATTACTTACGCATTCAATGACCTGACAACTCAGATAGCCACGGTTAATCTCTTAACCGGTGGAACCACGGGTATTGGAACCTTCGATCCAGCTGCGGAGGTACTTCAAGGAGCCGCACCCGTTACGCCCGAACCTGGGTCGGTGGGTTTAGCTGCCCTGGGCCTTGCTGCGCTCCTTTTCTTTGCCAGGCGCAAAAGGGACATGGAGAGCCGCGAAAGTCACTGAATCGCTTATGCTCCATTGCTCAAATTTGGCCTGGTAACGATCGAGACGGAGGGCCTGTTTCCCCTGGATTGTGGGAATCCGGAAGGTGCGCTCAAGAAAGGGCGTATGCGAAAGTGGCGGCGGTTCTCGCAACCCCGAGCAACGCCGCAGCGTTTGTCGAAACTCCCATATCGTGGCTGTTCCAAGTCGCGGCCCTCGACGACAAAGCCGCCAAATAGCCCGAACGGCCATCGCGCCAACTTGACGCCGAATACCCCACCGTCCGGATTGGCGTCAAGCGGACGCGAACTCCGGCAATCCACTAGCCTGCATTTCTCACACAGGTTCGTCGCGAGGCGCGTGAGCAGGCCGTGGATACGAGGCGCGCGAAGGTCAGCGCGCGGAGGGCCGTAACGGCTCGAGCACGCTGAACGAGCGCAACGAAGCAGGCACAGCCTTATCGCGCGCCGGAGCAGAAGGTGTGTAAGAAATGCAGGCTAGGCCGGCCGTATTGCGCCGGGATCGCGCTGGTGTGCACGCGAACGGCGAGGTCAATGCATGTGGAGCATAGGAAAACGTGATTGTGGCACACCCTTCGTCATAGAACTGTCGAAGTGTGAGATGCGCCGCAAGGGAGCGAACTCCGCGTCCTCCGACCGGGATACGGTGTCTTGAGCAGATCCGGGCCCGCGCTTCCCGACGAACTTCCTACACTTCACACAAGTGTCTTCCCGCTGCCAAAGTTTGTAAATTCTCTTCACGGCGCCGCGGCCAAACACGCGAATCGCGAGTCTTATCCTCAGGAGATCTGATGAATTTTTTCAAAGCGGCTATCGTTGCGATTGGGTTACATTCCTGCGCCCTATGGGGCGCGGATTTCCTTCCATTGCACGAAGGCAATACGTGGACGTATCGGGAGTCGGCCACCGGACAGACGTTCAGCGTCCGCGTCGGACAGTCCACGACAATTGCGGGCCATCTCTACTATGACCTCATCGGGTACGCAAATACAGATCTCTGGGTAAGAATCGATGAGACGTACGGGACGCTCGTCTATTGGGATGGAGTCCGCAATCAGGACATCCTGCTGACGTCCTTCGAGCAGTTCGAAGGCGGCTATTGGCTGGCGCCCTTCCGGCCGTGCCCGGAGCAGGATGGGCAGGGGCAACTGAAACTGGGCAATCACGACGGCCCGGCCGGCCCCATCGCCGGCGTTCTGGAGATCCAGTACCGCACCATCGGATGCGCGGATGTCGGGCTGCTGCAGGAGCAGTACGCGGACCACCTGGGTATGTTGCGCCGGGTTGTGTCTACCATCGCCGGCCCGCGCACCTTTGACTTGATCGCGGCGCGCGTCGGCAATATCACGATCGATGTAGTCCCAAGCGCGAGCTTCAGTGTGTCGCTCGGACCGACCTCCGGCGCGGGCCCTGTTATCGCAACCCTTCGCCTTCACGTCAATTCGAAATCGCCGCTTACGCTATCGTTCTCTTCCGGGCAGGAATACGATTTTGCCCTGAAGAACAGCGCCGGCGCGACGCTCTGGAGGTGGTCCGCCACCCGAACGTTTTTGCAGGCATTGCATCAACGGATTGTGGCCGACGAATGGTGCGCCACCGTCGAGATTCCATGGCCCACAACTTCGGAGGGAGTTCTCCAGCCCGGCGACTACACGGTGGAGGCGGTGGTCACGAACGTCGATCCGTTGCCGTTCGCCGCGACGGTTCCGGCGACGATCGCGACGCCGTCGGCTCCGGTCGGCATCGTCCTCCCGTAAGCCAAACCAATTGAACTGCCGAGACCAGGATCGGACGGCTCATCATGCAGTTTCGACAACTATCGTTATGTCCGTACCGTCGGCGCCGGCACGCCCATCTGCTCCGTGACGAGTGAGCCCCAATCGCCACCTTGCGCCACATATCGCGGTGTAGCCGAGGCGCTTCATCAGCACGGTCCAAGCCCGAGCAATGCGCGTGCAGTCCCAGCCGCTGGTCGCCGGTTTGCCCGAATACCCATAGCCCGGCATCGACGGGATTACGATATCGAAGGCGTCCGACGCGACCCCGCCGTGCGCGGTAGGATCCGTGACCGGACCGACCAGCTTCAATTGCTCGACTACCGAGCCGGGCCATCCGTGCGTGACAAGGTCACATTGCCGGGACCGAAGTAAACGTTCCGAACGGGCTGAACCGCAAGCCCAATCCCGCCAACCCACCTGAACTCTGGAACTGCACAATCCCCCGTTTGTTAGCCGTGATCGGGATTTGCGCGGGCAGGGCGAAAGAAGTATGTCCGCTGCCAGCAATAGTGAAGTTCTGAATAAGAGTCTGGTTTCCAGCATCGTCCCAAACGGTCGCGGTGACGTTCGCTGTGACTGTTGCCAGGTTCGTGAGCGCCACCCCGGTGATGAAGCCTGCTGAATCGTCAAAGGGCAGCGTCAGAGTGGTCAGAGACTGGCTTTGCAATGGCGCCGTTCCCTCAGAGGGCGAACCACTCTGCGGTGTTTGTCGAAAGATGGCAAAGCCGCCCAACGGGCCTGAACTGAGCACATCGGCCCAGCCAACCGAAGTCGCTGGAATTCCGTCACCCATCGAAATCAGGAAGGTTGACTTCGGATTGATCGTGCCGTTGATGGATGATGTCGAATTCGTTTGGGAAAGGCCTTGCAAAGTACTTGTGACCGGCAAACTCAGGGCGCTTCCATCTTCATCATGGAGTGCGACGTTCACGGAAACTGCCGCCGATGAATTGTTGACCAGCGTAATCACGGTGCTCCAACCGCCGCCGGCAGCAATGTGGGAGAGGACGCCGGTACGGATGAGAGTCGGCGAGGGTGGAGCGCCACTGTACGTCGCTTGGAAGATGCCGTTCGATCCGGGAGATCCATTCAACGTCGTAAATTCCAGCGTGCCACCGTTTGTACTCACAGGACTGATACCCCAATTGATGAA
>DATAUH010000416.1:0-5536 GCA_036268375.1 Bryobacteraceae bacterium
GAGACCGGCGTTACGCAGTATTACCTCTCGCTCAATCCCGGCGCCTACAAAACCTTCAACACCGATTACGAATCCTTCTGGTGCTGCACCGGCTCCGGCGTCGAAGAGTACTCCAAGCTCAACGACAGCATCTACTGGCGCGATGCCGAAGGGCTTTACGTCAACCTCTTCATCGCTTCTGAACTCAACTGGCCCGAGAAGAATTTCAAGCTCCGCCAAGACACCAAGTTCCCCGAGCAGCCCGGCACATCGCTCACCATCACCGCCGCCAAGCCTACCGAGATGGCCATTCGCCTGCGCGTCCCCGCGTGGCTCAAAAGCGCGCCCGTCGTCAAAATCAACGGCAAGCCGCTTGAAGCGAGCGCCGCGCCCGGCAGCTATCTCTCACTCAAGCGGGTCTGGAAATCCTCTGATCGCATCGAGATGGAGCTGCCCATGCACCTCAGGGTCGAAAAGATGCCCGATGAACACTCCCTCCAGGCGTTCCTATATGGCCCGCTCGTGCTCGCCGGCGATCTCGGCAGCGAAGGGCTAACGCCCAACATGCTCGTCGGCCCCAATTCCCCGCGCGTCCGCTGGCCTCGCAACAACACGGGCGCGGCGAATCCGAACGCCAACGCAGGTCGCGGTGGACCGCAGTTGCCGCCCGTCGATTTCAACCTCAAGGCATCAGCCGCCGACCCCGCCGCGTGGATCAAACCTGCCGGCAAGCCGCTCACATTCCAAACTACCGGTCAAGCCAAGGACGTCACCCTGGCCCCGATCAACACTATCTTCGATCGGCGCTACGTCATTTATTGGCAGGTCTCCTAGCGCGGGTAGATCGTTCGCACTTCGATTTGGCATACTGCCAAGGGATGAACCCCGAATCGCTCGCTGAAGACCGGCACGAGGAAGCCGTCAAGTTTCTCGCGCAGATCTTTTCGGTTTCCGAGACCGCACCGTTGCTCCGGCGCGATCTGCGCCATTGGAAGTACTACGCGCCGCACCCATTCACCACCGGCAGCCGCAGCTACGTTTTTCGCGACGCCAAAGGTCTTATCGCCCACGGCGGCCTCGCCCCCGTTCAGTTCGACACTCTAAGCGGTCCCAAAAGCAGTTTTCAGTTCATCGATTGGGCCGCTGGCACGGGCTCTGCCGGCGCCGGTTTTCTGCTTTTCCGCGCCCTGTGGCCCATGGCCGATTCCTACCTCGGCATTGGCGGCTCCGACGACGCGCGCAAAGTGATGAAACGCGTCCCGAACATGAAAACCGTGCAGCCCATGGCGCACTTCGCCTATCCGCTGCGCCCCTTCGGACAACTCCTCGCAAGCCGCTTCACCTGGAAATCCCCGCTCAAATGGCTGCGCGCCTGGCGTTGGCACTCCGCCCGCAAACGCCCCAACCTCAGCGCGTGGAAAGCCGTTCCCGTCGCACGACTCACAAATTCCGATGCGCCGCTGCTCATCCCCGCTGATCGCGCCGACTATACGCCGCTCCGCCGCACCCCGGAACTCGTCAACTATTGGCTCGCCTGCCCCGCCGGCAAAATTCGCGCCTGGCGCCTCGAGCACAACGGCGCCGCCGCTGGCATCCTCGTACTCGCCTTTCTCAACAAAGAGGCCCGCATCGTCGACGTCGTCCTCAGCGCACCCAATGCCCCGCTTTCCGAAGCCTACTCACTCGCCATCGATCTCGCCGCCCGCGAGAGCGACGCCTGCGAACTCAGCGCGGCCAGTTCCGCGCCCCCGCAGTTCCGCGCCCTCACCGCGGCCGGATTCGTCATTCGCGGCCACTCCGACGTGTTCCTGGGCGATCCGCGCAAGCACTTCCCGCCCGACGTTCCCATTGAAGCTAACCTCACGATTGGCGATGGCTTCTACCAACAATCCGAGCGGCCGTACTTCCACACTTTTTAGCCGCCAGCCCGCTGTCGCTTCTCCGCGGGGACCGCGCCGCCTGCACTCCCGCCGAACCGCGTCCGCCATTTCACCCCGCCCGAAACTAACTTATCGGCCGGCGCCGGCTTTTTTTACCCCTTCGAGCATCATTTCGGCATGGCCTGATCGCCTCTCAACATCCCTCCAACTCTCCTCCCATTCATACGTTTTTTCCGCGCTGGTATAGTAGAAATTGCGGCCGCGAAGACGATGAGTCAATCAAGGTCACAAACGCATGACGGACGAAGAGTTTCTCAAAGGATTTGCCGAAGTAGTCGCCGCCGATGAGGGCAGCGTCGCTCTCGATACGCCCCTCGCCAGCCTCGAAGGTTGGGATTCGGTCGCCTATCTCGGAGCTATGGTCTTCGTTGAAGAAAATATGGGCGTCACCCTCACTCCGGACGTGCTCGTCACCGTGAAAACGCCCTCCGATATTCTCTTGAGCGCACGCGCTATGCAAGCCTGAGCAATGCCCCATACCAGCATTCTTGCAGTCACTTACAAGCTCGGCAGCGAGCGTATCACCTACGACGATATCGCCGAGCGTTTCGGCCCCGAAGCGGCCGCGAAGGTCCTCAAA
The DNA here is from genome assembly GCA_036268375.1 of Bryobacteraceae bacterium. Lineage (GTDB taxonomy): Bacteria > Acidobacteriota > Terriglobia > Bryobacterales > Bryobacteraceae > PALSA-243. Next base: position 2,500 of record DATAUH010000416.1, read on the forward strand.
GGATCCGGCATTCGCAATCGCTTCGTAGCCTCCAAAGGCGTCTGCGGTTCCGACCTGGCTCTGGCCGCTGCCGAAGAGCTTTTCGCCTCTCGCCCTGAGGCGCGCACCGAAATCGACCTGCACATTCACTGCACCCAAAGCCCTGACTATTTCATGCCCACCACCGCGTGTCTGATGCATGAGAAATTGGGTTTGAAAAAAGAATGCGCCAGCTTTGATATCAATCTTGGCTGCTCGCAATATGTCTACGCCTTGTCAGTCGCCGATTCCATGCTCTCCGCGGGCATCGGCAAGACAGCCCTCGTCACCACCGGCGACACCATGAGCCACACGGTCCATCCCAAGGACCGAGCTCTTGTCCCGATCCTCGGTGACGCAGGCAGCGCATCGCTCATCGGCCGCGCGGAAGAGGGCACAGGCTTCCTCGGTTTTTCCATGGGCACCGACGGCACAGGCGCCAAGCACCTCATTCTGCCCGCGGGCGGCTTCCGTACGCCCTGGACGCCCGAAACCGCCGTTGAAACCACCGACAAGGAAGGCAACGTCCGCTCGCTCCAGAACTTTTACATGAATGGCGCGGCCGTCTTCCACTTCGCCATCACCGTGGTCCCGGCCACCGTTAAAAAGCTTCTCGATCAACTCAATCTCACCATGGACGATATCGGCCTTTTCCTGTTTCATCAGGCCAATCGCTACATGCTCGATTACCTTATCAAAAAGCTCGCCATTCCGCAGGAAAAGAACTTCTTCTTCATCGATGAAGTCGGCAATACCAGCGGCAGCACCATGCCGCTCGTGCTTGCCGAAGCCGTACGCGCGGGCAAAGTCAAACCCGGTATAAAAGTCCTGATGATCGTCTTCGGCGTCGGCCTGAGCTGGGCCGCAACCGTCATGACTGCCCCGGCCGAGCTTGCCAACTCGCCGGTTCCCGCGGCGGAACCAGCCGCATGAGCAGCTTTGCCGGCAAACGCATCCTCGTCACCGGCGCCTCGTCGGGCCTCGGACAGGCCTGCGCCACCTCTCTTGCAGCCGCTGGCGCGCAGCTCATCGCCGCCTCGCGCCGCATCGATGAGCTCAACGCGCAGTTTCCGGCGCCGCATCGCGCCATCGCCTGCGACGTCTCGCGCGAAGAAGATTGCAAAGCCCTCGCCGCGCAGTTAAAGCAGGAATCGCTCACCCTCGATGGCCTCGTGCTGGCGGCTGGCGCGCAGTCCATTAAGCCCCTCATGATGGAGTCGCTCGCCAGTTTGCAAACAAGCTGGAGCGTTAATGTATACGGCTCGCTCGGCCTCATCGCAGCGCTGCTCAAGTCGCGCCTCATCGCCAAAGGCGCCAGCATCGTGCTGTTTTCGTCGGCCGCTACTTCAGCCGGAGGAGCCGGCATCGTCAGTTACGTCGCGACGAAAGGCGCGCTCGAAGCCGCCACGCGCTCACTCGCGCTGGAGCTCGCGCCGCAAGCCATTCGCGTCAATGCCATCGCGCCCGGCGTGGTCGAAACACCCATGGCCGCTCAGTACATGGCCCGCATGACCTCCGAACAGGTCGAACGCCTGCGCGCCGAACATCCACTGGGTCTCGGCAAGCCGGAAGACATCGCCGGACCCGTAGAGTTTCTCCTTTCGCCCGCCGCCCGCTGGATCACCGGCACGGTTCTCTGCGTCGATGGCGGCCTCACCAGCCATTAAGGGACCTCCTGTAGCATGAACGAACTGGAATCACTCCTCGCAACGTCCGGCGACCGCGTCACCGCCACGGACATGCCACGCCTGCAGGACGCGGCCGAAGCCCTCGTGCGTGAGGATCGCACCCGCGCGGAATCCATGCTCGCTCCCGGCCCGTTCACGCTTGCGCGGGGCTGGTTCCAGGCCGCGCTCCTCGAACGGCTGGGCAGGCAGGCCGACGCCGCGGCGCTTCTCGAATCTCTTCCTGAGCCCGATTGGGGTGATGCCCGCGCTTTGTTCCTGCTCACGCGCGCCCGGCTGGCCATGCACCTCGGGCACAGCCCACACCACCTGCTGCGTCACGCCGCCCGCGCCGCGGAATCCTACCGCCTCCTTCGCCAGCTCGACGCGGCCTGGCGCCAGTGGACCAAGCGCGGCGGCGGTGAATCGCTCAAACCTCTGCGCATCGCGTTCGCCGGCACGATCACCTGCGACTTCCTGTTTCCCGCTCTGCGCGCGCAGCTTTTTGCCGACGGCCTCCACGCCGAAATCTGGAACGCCCCCTTCGGCCAATACCAGCAGGTCATCCTCACGGACGACGCCGCACTGCGCGAATTCAAGCCCGACCTCATCATCTTCGCCACCGATTGGCGCAGCGCCGTGCAGGCGCACTCCGCAGCGGACCACGTGAACGAACTCGCCACCCTGTGGTCCATTTGCCGCGAGCGCTATGGCGCCGCCGTCATTCAATGGAACTACGAAGTGCCCATGCTCGACCCCATGGGCCGCTTCGGCCGCGTGCACACTGCCGCCCGCAACTACCTGCTGCACGCCATCAACGCCGAATTGTGGGAGGCCGAGCGCACCAGCCGCGGCGCCTTCATTCTCGATATCGATGGCATCGCCTCCGAGTTCGGCAAGTCGCGTTGGGAAGACCACGCCGCTTGGGAAATATCGCGTCAATATCCATCCGCCGCCGCAGTTCCGCTGCTTGCGCGGCACGCCGCCGCACTCATCCGCGGCATTCGCGGGCTGTCGTCGAAGTGCCTCGTGCTCGATCTCGACAACACCCTTTGGGGCGGCGTCATCGGCGATGATGGCGTGTCTGGCATTCTACTCGGCCAGGGGCACGCTGTAGGGGAAGCCTTTATTGACTTTCAGCAGTATCTTAAAGGGCTTGTGCGTCGTGGCATCATCCTGGCAGTGTGCTCAAAAAATGAACCCTCCGTTGCAACACAGGCTTTCCGTGAACACCCAGAGATGGTCTTGCGCGAAACTGACATAGCTTGTTTTGTCGCGAACTGGAACGATAAACCCAGCAATTTAAGGCATATAGCTAAGAAGTTGAATATTGGCCTTGACGCGCTAGTCTTCAT
>DATAUH010000417.1:0-4098 GCA_036268375.1 Bryobacteraceae bacterium
AAGAGGCAGCACAGATTATTTATGACGCCGTTTGGGCCGATCCGTCAGACCCCAGCAAGACCTATCAGAATGCCGCCAGCGCGCTGTTAGGAGAATTGCGTAAACGGGCAGGAATCACGACCGTGCTGGGACCGTTCCAGCCACTGACGCACTAGGAAACGGTGTGAGGTCTCAGGGTCTTAAGATCCAAGACCTTAAGACCTTAAGACCTGAGATCTGCGACCCACTCTATTTCGCCTTGATTCCGACCCACTTCTTCCCTGCATACAGTTTGTAGCCGTCACCATCCTCAACGAGCTTCAGTGGCACGGCGCGTTGCAGGGACTGATCGGCCTCGTAGGGCGCGGAAAGCACGTCGTCGTTCGCGACGTCCATCACAACAAACTTGCCGTCCGTGGCAAAACCGAAGCCGTATTCGCCGGGAGCGAGCGTTGAACCGCCGATGTTGAGTTTCGTCTCCGTGATGAGCAGCCCCTGATATTTCTGCTGGATCCCCGTCGAGTAGCCCGAAGCATCCACCAGCGCGGCGAGCATTATCTTGCCGTCCGCAAGCTGGAATCCCACCGCGTTGCGAAGTTGAACGGGTGCTTTCTGTCCGCGATAGAAGAATTCGGTTGGGACGGCCTTCTTCACCTCATCGCTGCTGAGCACATGCTTCGACGCCTGCTGAGCCACGGCACCTACCAGCAGCATCAAAACCAAAGGTCCCAGGAGCATGCAACGGAGCTTCATCATCACGTTTTTGTCCTCGATTTTCGATTGAAAAATACTGTGGGAACTTTAATTGTTTCGTTCGGGCCGCGCAAACTGGCGAATTCGCTTTGACCGCAAGATCCGGATAGTCCGTTTATTGGGGACGCCGTACGCTTTCCTCATTATGACAACCAATGCCATACTCGCAGCAGGAAACCTGAAAGATATGCCATCCGGACCGAACCCGGCGATGATTCGAAACCCGGAGGCGCAGCCATCCGACGACTCGCGCTGGAATGCCGTAGTCGCCCGCGACGCCTCCCACGACGGCGAATTTGTTTTTGCCGTGTCGTCGACGGGCGTCTATTGCCGTCCCTCGTGCGCGGCGCGGCGGCCGCGGCGGGAGAATGTTCAGTTTTTCTTCAAGCCAGAAGCAGCCGAGCAGGCGGGTTATCGCGCCTGCCTCCGCTGCCGGCCCAGGGCCTGGAGCGGGAACGCAGAATCAGACAGTGTCAAGGCGATCTGCCGGTTCATTGAACAACATCTTGATGAGCCGCTGACACTCGACCGCCTCGGAAAAGAATTTCACCAAAGCCCATTCCATTTGCAGCGGCGGTTCAAAGCGCTGGTCGGCATCACGCCGCGTGAGTATGCCGACTCCTGCCGTATGAAAATGCTCAAACGGAATCTCCAAGCGGGAGACTCGGTCACTCGCGCTATGTACGACGCCGGATACGGATCGAGCAGCCGATTGTACGAACGCACCGCCTCGCAGCTCGGCATGACGCCCGACAAGTATCGCCGGGGAGCGATTGCGGCGACGATCCGTTACACGCTCGCCGACTCTCCACTGGGCCGCATGCTGATCGCGGCAACCGATCGCGGTATCTGCGCCATTCAGTTCGCGCACTCCGATGGAGAATTGATTGAAGGCTTGAAGCGCGAGTTCCCCTTCGCCATGCGCAAGACGGACGACGGAGGGTTGAAATCCTGGGCGTCGGCACTCCTGCGTCACCTGCGCGGCGATGACCACAATTCTTCCTTGCCACTCGATATCCGGGCGACCGCTTTTCAACGCCGGGTATGGACTTACCTGCAATCGATTCCATTCGGCGAAACGAAGTCCTACAGCCAGGTAGCGAAGGCCATTGGACAGCCAACCGCCTGCCGCGCCGTCGCTCGCGCTTGTGCCACAAACCCTGTAGCGATCGCAATTCCGTGCCACCGCGTGGTCCGTGAAGACGGCAGCATGGGCGGATATCGCTGGGGCATCGAACGCAAAAAAACTTTGCTGGAGAGGGAGCAGTCTTCCTAGTGGTCCGCTTTGTCCGGTTTCACCGGAGGCACAGCGCTTGGCGCACTTTATTATTTGCCGAGCGGCGGGACTGCAATCTCGCGATCGGCGGGGACTATCCGGGCCGCCCGACTCCACCACGCCCTTTTCTTCGGAGATGCTGGTCGACTACGTTCGTCATCTACACGAATTAAGGGCTCCTGAGAGGGCGGTTCCTGACGACAAGCCAATTCAGAAATGCGATCGCGATCGCCACGAGCAGAACAATCGACTTGGTGTATTCAATTTGGGTCAACAGGTAGATACACAAAAGGACTCCACACACTGCAAGGAACGTCCCACCCGGCACTTGTAACAGGGCCGGAGCATGTTGCTTTCTTCGTAGCATCGGCAGCGCCGCACAAATCGCACCGTAGTAGAACAGCCGCGATCCCGCTGAGAGTGTCGCGTTTCCGGCAAAACTGCCAAACAGTGCAAGCACCCATACCAGCAAGGCAAATACCAAGATCGAAAAGTACGGCGTGCGGAAGCGGGAGTGGACCAGTCCAAAGAAAGAAGGAAAGTCGCCGCGCTCAGCCAGAGCAAAAGTGATGCGCGGCGTGGCCAGCATGTTGCCGCTCAGGTAGCCGTAGATCGAGAAGAGCGCCCCAAAAGCGATCAGCGCGGCCCCGCCATGGCCGATCACGATTCGGGCCACATCGGCGAGTGGGCGCTCGCTATGTCCGGGGTCAGGCAGAATGCCGACCACCACCCACTGAATCAGGCCGTAGATAACCGCGCAGACAATGAGCGCGGTAAAGAGCCCGAATGGCATATCGCGGCGCGGATCCTTCGCTTCTCCCGCTGAAATGAGTGCGGCCTCAAACCCGCCGTAAGCGAAGATAAGCAACACAATCGCTTTGGCCCAGTTGTTGGGACCAGAAACCACGCTCGGGGTAAGTACGATGCGGTGCGTAGCCATCAGATAGATTGTTCCCGAGATCACGACGAGAGCCAGCGACGAGAGTTTCGCGACCGTAAAGGACGTGCTGACCCGCGTTCCTGCGCGAACTCCGAACAGATTGATGACCGCCAGGATGCCAATCAACACGGTGAGAATCATTAGCTTCATCGCGGAAAGCGTCGCTTGCGGCCAGAATTCTCCCAGGTAAATAACAAATAGATTTGCATTGGCCGCGCACGACGCCAGGCGCACAAACCATACCAGCCACGCTATTTGGATTCCCATGAACCGTCCAAAGGCTTCTTGCGCGTAAAGATAAGGCCCACCGGTCTGGGCAAAGCGCGACGAGACTTCAGCAAAGCAAGCGAGGATGATCGCCATTGCCACGGCGCCGACCAACACCGCCACAATGCTTGCCCGGCCAAGTAGGCTCGCTAACACGGAGGGCAGGCCGAAGACGCCGCTGCCGATGATGCAATTGACGATGAGAGCGGCCAGGCTCCAGCGTCCGATGGCGCGAACCAATCCCTTGGAGCCGTCTTGTTGAGGGGAATGCATTACCGCGCGTTTGTATCACAAATCCTGAATCCGCCGGCAGTAACGGGCGCCCCCCGCGCGATCGAATTGGCGCGACCCAACGCGAGAAATCCTGCGACCGTGGTACATGATGGGTTCCGGTCATCGCTAGTCCTATCTGCTTATCCCGATGTACAAAATCGCGGAGTTATTACCTTCGACATCCCAGAGGTCACAGCAACTCGGTTTGGTTACTCTTGAGCAGACGGTCAGCGCTCTGGTTCTTTCCGTAGAACAATTCTGCTCAAGGGAGGCGCATCGTAAATGCGCCTGAAACCTACTCTTCACGCGCACAAGCCGCGCCCATCAAGCCTTTTAGCGCGATGGGTGACCTTTGCGCAACCAAAGTAATCGCAGAATTACCAAAGCCTATGCCCGTGGGACATCTGTTCGCTGTTAGTTGCCGATGAGATGTTGGAATGGCTAAAGCGAATGGCCTTCGACGACATGGACGATCTTCATCTCCGCATCGCGCGCGTCACTGACGACCTGCGCACGATCCAGCAGGAACTCAACTGCGCTGCCATGCAGGCGCCGAGCGACCCGGAGCTGATGGAAGCGCTCAACTCGCTCTCGGAGATGGAGCCGATCG
>DATAUH010000418.1:0-4879 GCA_036268375.1 Bryobacteraceae bacterium
GGCGTTTCGGGCGCGGGAGCTTCAGCGCCGGATGAAAACGGCGTGCGTGTTCCGGCGCGCGCGGCGTACTCCCACTCGGCTTCGGTTGGCAGACGATACGTCTTGCCTTCTTTTTCACTCAGCCATTTGCAGAATGCTACCGCGTCATACCAGCTCACGCCCGCGGCATAGGGCGCGAACCGCGGATTACCCGGGAAATCCGGCCGAAATTTGCGAAACTGCCCCAGCGTGACCTCGGTTACGCTCATACGAAACGGATGCGAGATCTTCACCTTGTGCACAGGGTTCTCGTCGTAGTCGCCCGCATCGGAGGTGCGATCGTACGTCACCCCGTTCGCGCCTGTGAGCAGCGCCTTCGGCAGCGGCACGGAGTCAACGCCCATTTCGAATGCGCCCGCAGGCACTGCGGCAAGCGCCATCCCGATCGAGTTCGGCGGTGAATCACTCGAGGCCAGCAGGATCGCCGCCGCGTAAAGTAAACCGATGCTGAATGGTTTCATCGCCGCTCCTCGCAACTGTGCTTCTCGCCAGCCTATCATGCGCACGGATGGCTGAACTCCGCCGGACCGTTACATTCGCGCAGTCTCCGCGTCTATCCATGACATACTCGAACATGCTGCGCACAAGGCTGATGGCCGCCGTCGCGCTACTCTGTAGCGCCGGATGCTCGCACAACCAAGGCCAATCGATCACTCAGCAGGAACTGGTGCGCCGCACGCAGGAGCTTTTCGACGCCGTTGCGAGCGGGGACAAGCGGCCTTGGGAAAAATATTTCGCTAATGACAGTACTTATTTCGATGAACGCGGCCGCCGCATGGATAAGAAGGCGCTGCTGGACGATCAGGCGCCGCTGCCGCAAGGCTATTCCGGCTCCATCAAGGTGCTGAACCCTCTCAGCCGGATTACCGGCGATACGGCCATCCTCAGCTACGATCTTGACGAGAGCGAAAATGTCTTCGGCCAGAATATGAAGGCTCGCTATCACGGAACTGATACCTGGGTTCGCCGCAATGGTGAATGGCAGATTCTGGCTGGACAGATGTTCCGCTATTACGAAGATCCCGCGCCCGGCGAGCAAACCCCCAAGAAGTTTCCGGACTACACCGGCACATATGAACTGGGGCCGGGGAAAACAATCGAGGTATCTGTGGACGCGGGCCACCTCTACCTGCAGAAGAGCGGCAGACCGCGCGACCTGTTGATTCCCGAGGCTCCCGACATTTTCTTTCGCAAAGGCATCGAGGGACGCGAAGTGTTTCACCGCAACGCGCAAGGCCGCGTCGAAAGCCTGCTGGATCGCCGCAACAACGAAGATATCGTCTATCGCAAGATGCGCTAGCTTGCGCTTTTGGAAACTGCGGCCAACGACATGCTTGCCCCGCGCAAATCCTCGACTAGCGCTGCAAGCAGACGCGTCTGCTCCGCCTCATCCGGCGCGCGCAGAATGGCCGAAGGATGATACGTGACGATGACGCGGGCCTTGCCGCGCACGAGAGTACGGCCGCGCTCCTCACTGATTTTGATTTTTCGACCCAGAACGGCCTGAGCCGCGCTGGCGCCCAGGCACACGATCAGTTCCGGATTCACCTGCTCCAATTCGGCGAAGAGCCACGGACTGCATATCGCAATGTCGCTCGAGCGTGGCGTTTGATGGATTCGGCGCTTGCCGCGCTCTTCGAATTTGAAGGCTTTCACAGCGTTGGTCAGATAGAGCGCGGAACGCTCTAGTCCCGCCTGGCGGATCGCGGCATCCAACACTTGACCCGCTGGGCCCACGAATGGCCGACCGGCGCGGTCTTCTTCATTGCCGGGTTGCTCGCCGGACAATACCACTCGCGCGTCAGGGTCGCCTTCCCCGAACACCGGCCCGCTGGCGCGGCTGCAGAGGGGACACGCGGCGCACCCTTTCACCGCCTCGCGCAACTGCGACAGGGAAGTTCCCGCGGGAATGAAATCGGACGCGGAACGCGGTTGCGCATCCGCCATTTGCTGCACGCGGCCGCGCGAGAGACGGATCAGTTCCGGGATCGCGCGCACTTCGGGGAGGTTGTTCCAGCGGCCGACCGGCAATTGTGCGCGCATTGCTTTTAACTTCAGTCGTGCGGGATTAAAGATGGCGCCGTAATACAGCCGCCAGAGATCTTCCAATTCATCTTCCTGCGGGGCCTGCGAACGCGAGACGCCGGGACCGGTCTCCAGCTTTTCCAAATCCCAAATCAGGCTGGAGTCGGGCGTCAAAATCGCCCAGCGCATCGATCCAAACCGTTCGATGAAAAACTGCGCGTTCGCATCCAGCGTGTGATGCGCGGGCTCATACCATGCCACGAAACGGTCGCCATCTTCGCCGCTCACTTTGCGGAAGCGGACGAAAGCCCGCATGCGATAGATGTCTTTATGTACGGCTCGCTCCATCGAAAGTAACGTCGCGACATCCTCGTCGATATCGATTGCGAGCAGGTTGAGTTCGCCGTGGGTCAGCCGCCACGCGACGCGGTAGAGCACGCTCCAGCGCTTCCAATCGGAGTGGCGCGAGACGTTTTCGGCAAGCTTGAAAAAGGCGCGCGGGATCATTATGGCGGCTTTTAAAGGCTCGCTAATCGGCTCTTCCGACGCGAAGAGTAAGGGTTGCGCATCGTTGGGCGCACGCCACGTAACGGATTCGGGCGGTACGCCGCGCTGCAGCAGGCTTCGCGCGGCGTGGCGCCATTCACCATAGTTTGCGATTTCAATTTCGACCATCAGAATTCACTAACGTTGCTGAACAGCGGCAACTGCTCCGGTGGGGTTGCCACGCGCTCCGGCAATTTCGCATCGTCTGAATGTTGCGGGCGTGCGCCGTTTGCGACCAGAAAATGCCGTGCGCGCTTCATCGGCACGTTGAGTTTGAGCATGTCGGCATCATCCAGGCGGTGAAATTTTCGGATGCGTAGAATTCGCTCTACGGCGCGCACACCCAGCCCCGGCACACGCAGCAGCGCCTCTTTGGGGGCCGCGTTCACATCAACTGGAAAAAATTCGCGATGCCGCAAGGCCCACGTCAGCTTTGGGTCGGCATCGAGCGGCAAATTTTGTTCTTCGGGCGTGGTTAGTTCCTGCGCGGCGAAACCGTAATAGCGCATCAGCCAATCGGCTTGATACAGGCGGTGCTCGCGAATCAGCGGAGCGGCCTTTAGAGGTAGCTCTGCGTGGGCGTGTGGAATGGGGCTGAAGGCGGAATAGTAAACGCGGCGCAGCTTTTGCACATGGTAGAGTTGGCTCGCCTTGCTTAAGATCTCAGCGTCGGGCGTTGGTGTTGCGCCAACCACCATTTGCGTGGTTTGGCCTGCGGGCGTGAACTTCGGCTGGCTCCGATTGGTCTTTTCTTCTTTCGCTTCCATCTCACGCTCGAGCACCTGGGCCATCGATTTTTCGATTTGGGTGTGCTGCTTCGCAGGCGCGAGTTTATCGAGATCACGCTGCGCCGCCATTTCGATATTGATGCTCAGCCGGTCGGCGTATTGCCCGGCTTCCATCAACAGCTCTTTCGCCGCGCCCGGCACGCCTTTCAGGTGGATGTAGCCGCAGAATTTGTGCTCGTTGCGGAGCTTGCGCGCCACTGCGGCCATCTGTTCCATCGTGTAGTCCGGGCTCTGAATAATTCCCGAACTCAGAAACAGCCCTTCGATGTAGTTGCGTTTGTAGAAATCGAGCGTCAGGTTGACGACTTCATCTACCGTAAATCGCGCCCGCGGCGTGTCGCTCGAAATGCGGTTGACGCAGTAGGCGCAATCGTAGATGCAGTAGTTCGTCAGCAGAATCTTCAGCAGCGAAACGCAACGGCCATCGGGCGTGAAGCTGTGGCAAATCCCGCCAGGAGCGGCGTTTCCCAAGCCGCCTGCTACGCGTTTGCGCGTCGATTCACTGCTTGCGCACGCAGCGTCATACTTGGCAGCGTCGGCGAGAATCCGCAACTTCGCGGGAAGATCCATGGAGACCTGAAGAAACTAATATCTTAGCGAACAAAAGGCGAACAGAAAATTAGAAGACGCTATGAGGGCTTGCGGAGGTGCTGTGCCGCTCTTTTGGGACTGGCGGGATGCCCCTTCTTCCACTTGGCTAATTGACGCTCGCGCTTGGCGCGAAAGGTTTTCTCCGAGGCCGTCAGCTTCGACTTCGCCTTCGGCCGGCAACTGCCCTGTTGGTGCTGACTTTTACTTTTGACGGGCTCATATCCAGGCCAGCAGCGATTTTTGTTCTCTGACATGATTCTCTCCGGCTTTCGATAAGCAGGAGCGCGCCCATCGTGCCGTAATGCGCGCTGTCCAGGCTGACGGCAGCGACGATCGACTCAGCTAGCAAACTTCCACAGTCTCAGTTGCGGCCGTCATTCCCGCGGCGACTTCAAAATCCTGCGCTTTCAAATTCCCGCCGGCGTGTCCTTCGGGGTCTCGCACAATCACTGGAATTTCCACCTGCCGCACTGTCGAGGTGAAGGTAGCGGCGCTACGCGGAGAGTACGGCGCGTTCCGAATCGATATTTCGTCCGGCCCAATCGATGGCTGCGCAATCGCCGCCAAGCGCGCGCACACCAACAGTCACCATGCGCGTAGTGGCAGGCTGGCGGCGGTTGCTGCAGCTTACACAACCAACTGTTCCCACCTACGCACGCGCCATAATAATAGGCGCACGCGAGGATTACATGCCAGTCGTTTCGCTCCTCTACAGCCGCCGTTGCGCGTTGGCCGCGGTGTCTGCGCTGCTTGCCCTCAACGGTATTGCGAAAGATGCCGAGCGTTGGGGCATCGTTGAAATCGCGTTACCTGGGCCGGTGAGCGGCAACCCGTTTCTCGAGGTCCGCATCGGGGCCCACTTCCACTTCGCGCATCGCACCGTCGATGTC
>DATAUH010000419.1:0-7736 GCA_036268375.1 Bryobacteraceae bacterium
GTGGCATAGTGCACGAAACCGGCGATTTACAGCGATAAACGGCTGGGCGCCGCGCGCGCCTTGAGGGATATCATCGGGGAGAATGGACACGTTTTCGGCGGCCGAGCGCAGCGCGGTCATGAAGCGGGTGCGCAGCAAGGATACTCAGCCGGAAATGGCGGTCCGCAGCATGGTGCATCGCATGGGATTCCGCTACGCGCTGCACCGGCGCGATCTTCCAGGAAATCCCGACATGGTCTTTCCGTCCCGGCAGAGGATCATCTTCGTGCACGGGTGCTTCTGGCATGGACACTCGTGCCGTTCGGGACGCAACCGGCCGGCATCGAACACCGATTACTGGATTGCGAAGCTCAACCGAAATGTGGCGCGCGATTCGTCCAACCGGCGGCGCTTGCGGAGCCTGGGATGGCGCATGCTGGTGGTTTGGGAGTGCGAGTTGAAAGACCCCGAACGATTGCGCGCGCGCATTGCGCGATTCTTAGAATGATCGGCAGTTCGACTGCGCGTCAGCTTTCGCGCAACAGGCGCGCCGGGTCGGTGCGGGAGGCGCGGCGCGATGGCGCAAGCGAAGCAGCAACGGCGACGGCGGCTACTAGCGCCAGAACGCCGGCGAAGGTAGCAGCATCGGCGCGGCCGACCCCATAAAGTTGATTGCGCAACCACGGACTGCCCCACCAAAATCCGAACACGCCTATCGATGACCCAACGCCTGCGAGTCGCAGGGCTTGGAGAATGATGAGACGTTGAACATCAGCAGTGGGTGAGCCGAGAGCCATGCGGATGGCCATTTCGCGCGAGCGCTCCTGTGCAAGAAACGCGACAATTCCAAAGATGCCCGCGGCCGTGAGCAATAGCGCGACTGCGCCGAAACCCCCGATCAATTTGATGGCGGTGGCGCGGCTATCGAGATTGCGCTCGATCAACGTGACCAGCGGCGTGGGATGCACGCGCTGAACGCGCGGGTCGAACTGCACGACGGTTTCGGCGATGACTCGCGCGATATCGCCGCGGCCATCGCGAGCTCGGATGACGTAGCCCGCGCCATCCGCGCCCGTCTGCGTCATGGAAAGGAAGATTTCCGGGGCCGGATTACGGTCCATGGAATTCTGGCGAGTGTTTCCGGCCACGCCAACGACTTCCCAAAGCGAATTGCGCGGGTTGAGCTCGCTTGTCCAGCCCAGCTCCAGCGAAGCGCCGATGGGATCGCGGTCGCGCAAAAATCCGCTGGCAAAGGCTTGATTGACGATTACAACGCGGCGTCCGCCGGGACGATCTTCGGTCCAGGAGAAATCGCGTCCGCGATGGAGCGGAATGCCCATGGAGGCGAAATAGGCGGGACTGGCGACATTGGTTCGCGCGCGCGGCCGCTCGACCGGCGGGATGCCGGCGCCTGCAATCTGAAATGCGCCGCCGGAGCCGGGACTTCCGCCGAGAGGCAAGCGGCCGGTTGCTCCGGCTGAAGAAACATCGGGCAGCGCGGCCAAGCGCTCCAACAGCCTCTGATGAAATTGGATCTCTTTGGCTTCGGTGTCATAGCGGCGCTCCGGAATTCCGATTCCAAAACGCCAGGCGCGAGCAGTTGTGAAGCCTGGGTCGGCGTTCACAAGGTTCAGGAAACTGTGCAACAGCAGTCCGGCGCTCAGCAGCAGGGCCACGCTAAGGGCGATCTGCGCGATAGCAAAGGCGCCGCGCAACCGCGTTGCGCCGCCCTTCAACGTTGAATTCAGACTGGCGCGCCGCGTGATTAGCAAAGGCGCGCTTGCAGTGACTATAGTCGTGATGCAGGCCAATACGGCGGCAAAAGCAAACGAATAACCGTCGAGATCCGGTGGCACGGGAACTCCAGTCAGAAAGCGCGGGATGGCGCGCTCGATCCCCTCGGCGGCAAACAACCCAAGCGCTGCCGCAACGAACGCGAGGATGGCGGCCTCGGCAAAGAATGGAGCCGCCAGTTGACGCCCGCGCGCCCCGAGCGAGACCCGTATCGCAAGTTCGCGTTGCCGCGACATCCAGCGAGCCAGCATCAAGCCGGATACGTTAGCGCAAGCGATCAGAAAGAGCAGCGAGGATGCCGCATAGAGCAGCAGGAGGCTTTCACGCCGCGAGGCCGTGAAAGCTTCGGAGAGCGGAAGCAGGCCCGCGCTGCCGCCGCGATTGGTCGCAGGGTGAATGGCGGCGACGTTGGAGGCGACGGCTGCAAATTCGGCGCGCGCGGCGTCGAGAGAAAAGCCGGGTTTCACGCGCCCGGCAGCGCTCAGTGAGCCGGTGCGGCCGCAACAGTAATCGCGGCGGCTGAGCGGAATGAAGGCATCGGGCTGCACGTCGCCCATGGGGAACTCAAAACCCGCGGGCATCACGCCGACGATCGTGTAGGGCTCCTCGTTCAGTTCAACCACCCGGCCGGGCGCCTGCGGGTCGGCCGCGAACATGCCGCGCCAGAGGCGATCGGTAAGGACGATGACGTGCGCCTCCGCGGTCTCTTCTTCTGAACTGAAGGAGCGCCCGAGAGCGGGCCGAATTGCGGCGACCTGGAAGAAGGTCGCCATCGTTTGGCCGGTCTGAATTACCGTGGGCGCGCCCGTATCGCCGAAAGTAAGACCAAACGAACGCGGACGATAGGCAGCCATGGAGTCGAAGGTGTGAGCCTGAGCAGCCCAATCGAGCAGGTTGGCTTCGGCGACGGCGCGGGGACTGCCGTCAGATGCAGTTTCAAAGAGCGAGACCAGACGCTCCGGTGACGGGTAGGGCAGCGGCCGCCAGACTAAGTCACGGACTGCGGAAAAGGCTCCAATATTGGCCCCCGCGCCGAGCGCAAGAACAACGATGGCGGAAAGCGCGTAGACGGGAGCGCGCCGCAGATTTCGGATGGCATACGTTATAGCCAATACGTCCCATGGTCGCACGGCCTCAACTCATGAAGGGGCAACATGTTACCCTGAAATACTATGCTCATTTCGGACGTGTACCGCGGATTGGGTGAGGATAACTTTGCCAAAATCGTCCGCGGCATTTCCATCGGCAAGCTGAAGACTTATCGCATCTACGAGGGCTTCAAAGTGCGCGCGCACCTGAACAAAGTGAACACAGAGGCGCTGCGGAAATCGGCCCCGAAATTCTGGAGCCGAATTATGGAAGGCGATGAGGAGTTCGGCAAGGACCTCGGGCAGTCGGTGCTGGTGTCGCATCTGGACATGATTTCGGCGGTGCTGGATTTCCTGGGAGTTCCGCACGAGAGCGGTTTCTTTGCAAAAGATATGGACCCTAAAAATTACTTCACCGAAGGGTGGGAGGAAAGGGTTTACAACGAGTTTAAGGCGAAGTATCCCGAACCCATTTTGATTTTCTATATCAATCACTTACGGTGGGAAGTATTGTCCGCTGACGAGGTCTATCAGCCCGTCCCCTCGGCAGCGGCATAGCATTTTGCGGTATACTGTTACATCTGACACAATTTTTTTTCACGTTAGCCGGGCCGCCGCGCAAGTTGTTCGCCTAAAGTTCAACGGCCCGCGAGACAGTCTAGTAAAAAAGCCAAGGTGCAGGAAATGAATCATTGCGATTTTCACTACAGCCATCTGCTGCCTAAGAAGCCTGGAATTCTTCCACTTGAGGAAACGATGACGAAGCAGTGCCGCCGCTGCGGCGCTCAATTCATCACGAAGTCACGCATCCGCAAGCGATGTGATGCGTGTCAGGCACTGGTTTCCGCCGAGAAGCAAAAGAAGGCCAACGAGCGACTGAAGCAGCGCCGTGCAGCACGCCGTCTTTGCGCGACTAACTAACTCTCACGCGCCCTGCGCGCAGTATTTTTGAAGTCTGAGAGCCGTGATGTATTCAGACAAGCGTTGTGATCGGCCACCAAAGCGCCGCCATGCGTCGCGCGCGGGAGTGTACCCGGTCATGGACCGCTTGTCGGTTCTGAATATGGTCACGCTCTGCGCTTATGGGTTCGCGCCTAAACTGGCGTGGCGAATTTCCATCGTTGCAAAACCCACCTCCATGATCAGCCATTCCTTGGGCGCGGTGCCGCGGCCAACCTACGGCTCTATGTGCGAATACTCGGACACCTTGCAACACGCCGCATACGTGCGTGGAAGGCTTTCCCAAACACGCCTTCGCGCAGATGCGCTCGCGGTCATCGCGCACATCGTACCGAAATGATGACCGCCGACGTATTGCTGGGCCGCCCGCCGGTGCGTTTCTTGAATTGTTTCCGTAAGCAGCGGCGCCGGCTCCCGCATCGTCGGCAGCTCGTACATCGGCCTGTACGTTTGCTCCACGCTTTTCAGATCCCCACCCGAACGCCGTTCCGCTTCGCTGTTTACCTCACCCCTATGACGCCGTGGAAAATGCTCGGCGCAATCGATGCGGCGCTGACGCCGACTGCATCATAGCGCCGGACGCCCGCTGTACCTCGACAATTGGCGATATTCGGCCGGCCTTACTGAATAGTTGCCAAAACGAAAGACGACGTGGCTATCCCGCCGATGCTGGCCGGGAAAGGTTGATCTCCGCTGGGCGCGCTCGAAACTACGCCGGATATCTGCCACCGAACACACTGAGTGAGGGCTCTTAGGGAGCAAGCATAGGCGTTCCCGTCGAACTGCCGTTGAAATTCGTTACGACGACATCAACAATTTCGGTCCTCGGATCGTCCAGCGCCTGCACGTTGATTTGGTTGGGACTAACAAACCACAAATAAGCAGGTCTGGGCGCTGCGATCCATTAAATCAAGTAACTGCTGAGTCTGTTCGCCGGCGTCTGCCAGGATGGTGAGACAAACATATATAATCGCGTCGCGACCACCTCAAGGTTGAGACCACGCCAGGTTCCGTTCGAAAAATCGGACGCTAGCCTAAGGTCCTCTTGCCTCACTGCCCAATCTCAAACAACACATTAGCCGGCGACGTCTTCCCAGCCGCTGACACCGTAATCGTATATTCTCCATCGGCCAGCTGCGGCACGACTAAGTTCACCTGATACTGGCCTGGCGCAACTAATGCCGCCGCGATAACCGTAGCGTCCGCCGTCCCGACCTTCACACTAACACCGGTAATCGGCACCGGCGCCGTCAACACGCTCCCCGATATCGACGGTCCCAGTCCCGCCGCGTAGAGCTGAATGATATCGCCCACCCTGGCCTTGTGCGTTCCCGGCACAATTGCCGGGTCGCCCATCAGTGAGTAATCCTGAAATAGCGCCGCTGCATAATTCTTCGAGTTCACCTGATAGAAGTACAGGCTTGGCTGTACCTGCTGCACCGGCGCGGTTAGAATGTTACTGCCCAACCCGAGCCGGAATACCTGCACTGTCATCGACCCGCTCACATTCGAAGGCGCCTGCGCATTCACCTGCCCCGGGCTGATGAAATAAACCGGCACAGGCGCGCCATTCACCCACACCTCAACGCCGTTCAGGTCGGTAGGCAGCGCGCTCGAATCGGTAAAGTCGCCGCTGCCCCAAATCCGCTGCGTGTCCGCGAGATTCGAGCCCTTCACGTAAAACCAGCCGCCCGGCACTACCGGGCCGCCATCCACCAGATTGTCACTGACCGAAGTGATCGCCGGACCACTCAGGGGCGGCGTATCGCCCATCAACAGCACCAATGCATCCTGCGGACCCGCGCCCCCGCCATTCGCGCCTTGCAGTGGTCTGACTACCGGAAAATCAGTCGACGATCCCTCCCCAGCCACGTGTATGTTGCCCAGTTGATCGACAGCAATGCCGCGCCCAGATTCACTTCCGCTCCCGCCAATAAAGGTCGAAAACACCGTTGCCGACCCCGCCGCATTGATCTCCGTCACAAACATGTCGAATGCCACGCGCGTGGACTGAATCGCATTGGTCAACGGAAAATCACTCGAATTGGTACGTCCTGTGATGTAGACATTCCCGTTCCGATCCAGCGCCAGCGCGTAAGCGTCATCCGCGCTGCCCCCACCCAGGTAAGTTGAATACACCAGCACCGAGCCGGCCGGATTTAATTTAGTCACAAAGATATCGTCCACCGCATGACTCCCCAGCGTACTGTCGATCGGATTCGCCAGCGGAAAATCGTCCGAAGTCACGATGCCCGTCACATAAGCGTTGCCCGAAGAATCAACTGCGATGGCAGTTGCATAGTCCATCGCCGAACCGCCAAGATAAGTCGAATACACCAGCGCCGAGCCGGCCGGATTCAACTTAGTTACGAACGCGTCCACCACGCCCGCATTCGAGCCGCGGAGTGGCGAGGCCGTTGGGAAGTTGGTCGAGGCGGTGTAACCCGCGACATACGCGTTCCCCGCCGCATCCACCGCAATTCCATTCCCTTGATCCACGTTATCGCCGCCCAGGTAAGTCACATAAGTCCATGCGGCGCCGGTCGCATTGATCTTAGCCACGAACGCATCCTGCTGCGCGCCCTTCACAGCTTGGAACGGATTCTTGGTGGGAAAATCGGTCGAGAAGGTGCTCCCGGCCACGTACGCGTTTCCCGCGGCATCTACGGCTACCGCCGAGCCCGTATCGATCCCGCTTCCACCCAGCAGCGTGCAATAAATCATGGCCGAACCCGTAGTATTCAACTTCGCCAGAAAAGCATCGCCCGATCCGCCCTGCTTTGCCTGAATCGCATTTGCGGTCACTGGAAAATCGATCGATCCCGCACTCCCGGTGATGTAAGCGTTTCCCTGGACGTCCACCGCAATCCCGTGCCCCTCGTCCGGTCCGCCTCCGCCCAGGTAAGTCGAATAAAGCTTCGCCGAGCCGCTCGGGTTGATCTTCGTCACAAAGACGTCTTCGGCTCCCTTGAGGCTCGCTTGCTCCGGATTCGTCGTGGGAAAATTGGCCGACCCGGCGCCGCCAGTCACATAGGTGTTGCCGATAGAATCCACCGCAATTGCGTAAGCATAGTCGAGTCCGTTTCCACCGTGATAAGTCGAATAGATCAAAGGCGGATCAATAACCAGCTCTGCTTTGTGGTCATAAGTTCCGATTCGAAAACTACCTTCCTTACCGCGCAGGATCCATGCGCCCGCCACTTCGACGCGTCTTCCACCGATCTCCTGATAGATCACCGGTCTCTTATGCCGGTATTCGCTCTCGCCGGCCCGTATAACCAGATCGCCGCGCGCATCGATACCTAAATCGTCCGCGCGCTCGAACACCATTCGGATCTTCGATGGATCTGCGCCTGGCGAAACCAACCAGTCGTATTCCAGATTGCCGTCCTTGCCGTAATAAACCAGATCGATTCCCGGATAGACCCCGCCATACCGCACCTTCGCGTAATTCGGAACGGACGTGCGCCACTGGCGCGGATCACTGCCGCTGAAATAGTTGCTTGTCGATCCCTGCCGGTCTTTCCCCGTAACATGCGCGCACCTGTTGGCGCCGGCTAACTTCGTCCGCAACGTCCGCCGGTTGCTGCCCTCGAGCACCGTCTCATCGCAATCGAGATACAGGGTATACGAACTGCCCCTCGCCAGATAGCGAACTTCCGCCCGAGCCTGACCCACATTCGGCTCGAAGTTCAACGGCAGGTTTCCCCACTTTACTGCCGGAGCCGCCATCGCCGGTCCCACAATCGCGAAGCTGGTCACCGAGAACACCAGGAACAATGCCGCACGCATTCGTTTTCTCCTCAGGGTGTGACCCTCGCCAGGGGCCCGGAATAGACGGCAAGGTTAGGCTATCGTAAGCCGTTACCGATGGAAGCGCAAGTCCTGCGTAGTACTCTCTCGCCAATGCTCGTA
>DATAUH010000420.1:0-3537 GCA_036268375.1 Bryobacteraceae bacterium
ACGCGCGCCGCGGGCTGCTGCGGCAGGGGAGCATTCTGACGCTGACATCGTCTGCGGACCGCACGTCGCCGGTGATCCGCGGGAAACGATCCGCGGCCAAGTCGACAAGCTCACGGCGACGCGTCGACGAGTGCGCGGCGGGCCGGTCAGGCGTAGGTTGCGACGGCGTGGACCGTGAATGAGGGTGTAGGAGCTCCGCTGGGAGAGGGTTCAGGAATTCGGCGGCGCGCCGTGAACTTGCCGACGCGACGCGAGTTGCGGCGGTTGAGGCGCTTCTTTCGTGTCCCAAGCGGCCCGACAACAAAATTTGGGCACCGGTTGGGCCGCATCTCGCCTAAGGATCTGGAAGTGGTTTTCCGCAAGCGCCTTGTCCTAGCCAAACGACGCTTGCAACCACGCTAGCCGCTCGTTCAGTTCAACAGACCGTTCGATAGTAGTCCATGATACATTCGAAAACTATGGGGTTACGCAGTATCGCTGCATTTTCCGCTTTGGCCGTTGGAGTGGCCTTCGCGCAGACCAAACCGCAGGCCGTCCAGACGAACGATGACGAGTACGCCAAGCTGGTAAAGCAATGGACGACGCGACCGGAGTTTTTGACGCCCATGGTCGACCATTTGCCGAAAGTGGCGGGCGTGCCGAGTCCCAAGGACGTGTTGGGCTATTACGTCGGCGCGCCGAAAAAGCTGACGAATTCGGTCAATCTGGCCAAGTATTACAAGGCGCTGGCCGCGGCCACGCCGCGCGTGAAGGTATTCGACGCCGGAAAAACGGATGAAGGTCGCGATTGCCTGGTGGCCGCGGTGGCGGACGAAGAGACCATGCGCCACTTGGACACTTATAAACAGTACCTGGCGAAGCTAGCTGACCCGCGCGGCTTAAGCGATGCGGATGCGAAGCGGATCATCGGTCTGGCGAAACCCATCTATATTTTTTCCGTGGGCCTTCATTCGGCCGAGACCAGCCCGCCCGAGATGATGATGGAGCTTTTTTATCGCCTCGCGACCGAAGATTCGCCCGTCATCAACGGCATACGCAACAACGTCATCGTAATGGCGTTCGAAGTGAGCGAGCCGGATGGCCGCGACCGCTACACGGATTGGTATTACAAGTACAAGACCTCGGAAGAAGGTGAAGGCGACAGCAACGGCGGACCTCCGTACTGGGGCAAGTACGTCTATCACGACAACAATCGCGACATCAACTATTCGCAGATGACGATGCGCAATTGGCTGAAGTTCTACCTGGATTGGCATCCGCCGATCATGCACGATATCCACGAATCGGAGCCGTTCCTGTACACCTTCAGTGGACAGCCGCCGCAGAATCCGACGCTCGACCCGATCCTGTTCGCCGAAATGCCCTGGTTTAGCGAGTACGAACTGACCAAGATGATCGCGTGGGGCGCGCCCGGCGTTTGGACGCATGCCTTCGTGGATATGTGGGCGCCGGGTTACCTCGGCTTCATGTCGTCGAACCATAACGGGCTGTTCCGCATGTATGAAGTGATGGGCAATGCAGGCGCGAATACGATGCGGCGCAATATCGGTGGAGGCGGCGGTCGCGGCGGCAGGGGAGGTGAAGCGCCAGGCGGCGAAGCGGCAACCACGGCAGCAACGACCGCGTCCGCCGCGGAGTCAGGAGGCGGCGCAGGAACTGCTGCAGCGGGACGGGACGGTGCAGGAGCCGCTACAGCGGGAGGCGCCGCGGGAACTGCTGCAGCTGGCGTCGGCGGTGCAGGAGTTGCTGCAGCGGGAGGGGGACGTGGTGGACGTGGAGGACGCGGCGGAACTGCTGCGACGGCGGGCGCTGCGGCGGGTGGTGGTCGCGGAGGCATGACGAGCCGCGAATGGTACCGGCCGGTGCCGCCGTATCCAAATGTCGAATGGTCGATGCGCAACAGCATCAACTACGCGGAATCCGCGGTGCTGGCGGCGCTGGAGCTGACATCGAAATTCCCGCAGACGATTCTCGAGAACTTCTATTTAAAGAGCTTGCACTCGATTCAATCGGGTAAGAACGATGCGCCGTATGGATTCGTGCTGCCGGTGCAGCCCGACATGACGCGCGTAGCCTTCATTGTGGATGTCCTGCGCACGCAGGGGATTGAAGTCGGCAAGGCGACTGCGGAAGTGAAGCTGAACGAAGGCACGTTCCCGGCGGGTTCGTTGATTGTGAAGCGCGACCAGCCCTACGGACGCCTGGCAAAGATTCTGCTCGAGAAGCAGAACTACCCCGACCCCAGCCTCAATACCTATGACGACGCGGCCTGGACGATGGGTATGATGAGCCACGCCGAGGTGAAAGAGATCGCCGATAAGCGCGTGCTGGATGCGCCGGTACAGCCGATCGGCGACCACATGGTGGTGACGGGCGAAGTGAAGGGCTCAGGCCCGGTGACGTTGGTGCTGCACAACGGCTCGAATTATCTGGTGACGCTGCGCTACCGGTTGAAAGATCTGAAATTCGAAGAGCTGGAAAAAGAGGCGAAGTCCGGCAACACCACTGTCCCGGCAGGCTCCTTCATTGTGGCTTCGAGCGCGCGCGTGAAGAGCGAAATCGAAAAGCTGGGTCTCGAGGCGATCGCGGTCGCGACCGCGCCCGAAGGCCCGAAGCACCTGGTGGATCTGCCACGGATCGCGCTTTACAGCACATGGAGCAGCACGCAGGATGCGGGCTGGGTGCGCTATGCGCTCGATCACTTTGAAGTGCCGTACGATCTGATCTATAAAGATCAGGTGAAGCAGGGCAACTTGAAAGGCCGTTACGACGTGGTCGTGATTCCGACGGCCGGGCGCGGCAGCGCCAAATCGCTAGTGTTTGAGAGCGAGCCGCACTCGAAGCCGCTGGCGTATGCGAAGTCGGCGGAGTTTCCGACGTTGGGCATGTACGGCGAAACCGAGGACACATCCGGCGGAATGGGTTTGCAGGGCGTGGGCGAATTCGAGAAGTTCGTGAGCGAAGGCGGCACGCTGATCACGATGGGCGCCTCGAGTTTCTTCCCGGCGGAAACGGGTATCACGCACCTGGTGGACGCGACGCGCACGTCGGCGGCGTTCTACGCGCCGGGGCCGATCGTGGAGATGACGGTCAGCCGTCCGACGCACCCGGTCTTCTACGGCTACACGGAGCACACGATGCCGGTGCGATGGGCGAGTGGCCCGCTGATGAGCGTGGGCGGTACGGGACGTGGTTGGGTGCTGGCGACGTTCCCAGGCGGCGATGAATCTGTGATGAGCGGATTGATGCGCGGCGCCAACGAACTGCGCGGACGCGCCGCGATCGTGGATGCGCCGGAAGGCAAGGGCCACGTGCTGCTCTTTTCGACGAACCCGGCGTATCGCTGGCAGAACCTGGGCGAGTTCAACATGCTGGCGAACGCGATCCTGAACTTCAACGACCTGCCGGTTGCGCCGGTCCTGCCGGCGGCGGGGCGCGGCGGGTTCGGCGGACAGTAAGTTAAGGCTGTCACACGGGTCCGGGTGAGAAGTCTCCACGATGCTTTGCGGTGGGCGAGCGGCCCACTGATGAGCGTGG
>DATAUH010000421.1:0-13330 GCA_036268375.1 Bryobacteraceae bacterium
TCGTTCGACGGCCGATGGCAGCTCTTGGCATCGTTTTTCCAGATGAGATACGGCCGACCCGCCGCGTGGCGCACGAAGAAAGGATCGATCGAGCCGTCTCCCTGACACACCATCGTGCCACAGTGGAATAAGGGCCCTGCGGCCGGTGGGCGCTGACAACCGCAACGCAGAGTGGACCGTTGCGCTCCGCCCACACAGGCGGCCGCGTGAAAACCGCGCCTTACTGTTTCCAATGCTGCAGGTCACTCGAAGAGGAGAGCGGGAATATCGGCGCCTATTCCGATGATGTGTTGGAGGTCCAAAACTCGCCGCCGAAACGTACAACGCCAGGATCGGGATGATCGCCCGGTATAACCGGGTTGTGGACCTGCGTCGCGGCGTGACGACAAAGATCAGTGCGCAGAAAAATGTGGACATCGCAGCGCCGAGGGAACATCGTAAGGGTAGGCCGCAGACGCCGCCCTGTACGCAACCCGATCTACGCGACCTTCTCTGCCGCCGCGCGGAACTCCTCGTACGGGCCCTTGAAGTCTTCAATCGCGCCGCCCGAGAAATTCCAGATGCGCGACGCTACCTCATCAATCACATCGTGATCGTGCGTCACCAGCAGCACGGTGCCGTCGTAACGTTGCAGCGCGATGTTCAGCGCATTGATCGATTCCAGATCCAGGTGATTGGTCGGCTCATCCAGCAGCAGCACGTTGGGCTTCTCCAGCATCAGGCGGCAAAAAGTCAGCCGCGCCGCTTCACCGCCCGACAGCGCCTCCGTCCGTTTCACCGCATCCTCGCCGCTGAACAACATTTGTCCCAGCACTCCGCGAAGTTCCGCCTGTGACGCCATCGGGTCGAACTCATGCAGCCACTCAATCAACGTCACGCCCGGCTGAATCGATTGCCGGTGATCCTGCGAAAAGTAGCCTACCGAGACTTCGTGCCCCCACGTCACGGTTCCGCCATTAATGGGGAACGCCTGTTCCGAAACATCAACCTTCCCCGGCGCATTCCGCACCAGAGAGCGCAACAGCGTCGTCTTCCCCGCGCCGTTGCGCCCGATAAGCGCAACCTTTTCGCCCCGGCTCACGCTGGCCGTAAACTGGTTGATCACCGCCGGCCCGTCGTATGACTTCGACAGCGCCTTCACCTCCAGCGGATGACGTCCCGACGGCCGGTCGATGCTGAACCGAATGAACGGCCGCTGTATATTCGATTTCGCCAGGTCCGAAGTCTGAAGCCGCTCCACTTCCTTCTTTCGCGACGTCACCTGCGACGACCGCGTGCCCGCCGCAAACCGCGCAATAAACTCTCTTAACTGCGCAATCTTCTTCTCGCGCTGGGCGTTCTCCGCTTCGACCCGCGACCGGATCTGCGTCTTCGCCAGCACCATATCGTCATAACCGCCCGTGTACGTGATCACCGTCTCGTAATCGATATCCGCCACGTGCGTGCATACTTCGTTCAGGAAATGCCGATCGTGCGAAATAACAATCAGGCAGCCCTGGTACTGCAACAGATAATTCTGCAGCCAGTGCACGGACTCCAGGTCGAGGTGGTTCGTCGGTTCGTCCAGCAGCAGCAGGCCGGGATTCCCGAACAGCGCCTGCGCCAGCAGCACCCGCACCTTCTGCCCGCCCTGCAGTTCACTCATTTGCCGTTCATGCCACTCTTCCCCGATGTCGAGGCCATCGAGCAGCACCGCGGCATCGCTTTCTGCCGTGTAGCCGCCCTCATCGCCTACAACGCCTTCCAATTCCCCCAGCCGCATCCCGTCCTCATCCGTCAGTTCGTCATAAGGTTTGGCATAGAGAATCTCCCGCTCCTGCATCGCCGTCCAGAGAGGCGCATTTCCCATGATGACGCTGTCGATCACGCGATAGGAGTCAAAAGCAAACTGGTCCTGGCGCAGTACGCCCAGCTTCTTCGGCCGCGTAATCGACCCCTTCGACGGGTCGAGCTCGCCGCTCAAAATCCGCATCAGCGTCGACTTCCCAGCCCCATTCGGCCCGGTAATCGCGTACCGGCGCCCGGACAGAAACGTAGTGGTGACATCTTCAAACAGCAGACGTGCGCCGTAGCGCATAGAAACGTTATTTATGGATAGCAATGATTACTTCCGAAGAAAGGGGATATCCGCTCGCGCACTCGCTGAATGACCGGACTTAACTATTATATCCGGAAAACGGCGCCGGCACCGAATCCGGTTATCGTCAGTACACAAGGCCTGAATTTCAGATTCCCGCTAACTTCGGACGCAGCAATGTAATTTGAGTTGGCACGACAGGCCCGAAAGCCTGCCGTGCCGTGTGTAGCGGTATTACTTGCAGCAATCGTCGCAGCAGGAGCCGCCATTGCAGCAGGCCCCGCCCGCGCAACAGTTCTTCCCTGCCGCGAAAGCGGGAGTGATAGCCACGGCAAGCGCGGCAAGCATCAAGAGATTAATAACGATTCGTTTCATCAAAGTTCTCCTTATCAGTTTTGTTTTTAAGTTGTGCCCGCGGATGAGTCGTCCGGGCGGGATCAGATCAGGAGAACGCGATTGCGCAGATAAAGAGCGGCCCCGTTCGGCAAAAACGCTGGCAGGGATACCAGCAATTCATGATGCTCAAAAACAACGGCGCCGAGGGCTTGCGCTAAACGTGGGGGCGCCGTAACAACTGGAACAGCCTTGGACTTTTGCAGTAAGACATAAGGACACGTCTGGGCGGAAGTGTCGCATGGATGGTTCTTCGGCTTCTGATGATCGGACTCTGGGCAGCATGGGCCGTTACCCATCGGCGTCGCAGAAAGAGCCCAGACCTGCGAGGGACAGTATGCGTTGATCGCGAGCAGCGTGAAGATACCCAGGCTTGCGATCGCGACCCTCATCGTTTCATGATAGCGCGAGTTACCACAGATCGGCCGCGCAAAGGCAAGCGCCCGATGAGCGCTAAAACGGCCCTTGACCCGCAGCGATCGCCCGCTGCAGCCGCCGAGTCGTTACGATCGCGAGAAAAGTTCCGCACAACGTTCACGCACGAACGCGCGCGCCCTTAAAGAAGATGCCCGAGTTTCTCTCTTTTCGTCCGCAGATAACCCTCCCGCGAGCCGACTACTTCGGCAACGCAGGGCACGCGTTCGAGCACAGGCACGCCAGCCCGTTCGACGGCGCTCACTTTGTCGGGATTGTTGGATAACAGACGCACGGCGGAGATGCCGAAGTGGCGCAGGATAGCCCCCGGCAGATCGTAACTGCGCAGATCGGTATCGAAACCGAGCTGCTGGTTAGCCTCAACGGTGTCGGCCCCATGGTCCTGCAGCTCGTACGCGCGCAACTTATTCAGCAGTCCAATACCACGGCCTTCCTGAAGTTCGTAGATCACCAGCCCCCTGCCCTCTTGCGCAATGGCATGTAGGGCGATTTCAAGTTGGGCGCGGCAGTCGCACCGCAAGCTGTGAAAGACATCGCCGGTGAGGCATTGCGAGTGAATGCGAAGCAGGGGCGCGCCGCCGGAAGTGACATCGCCCATCACCAATGCTACGGCTTCCTCTTTACGACCGCTCGCATCCCCCTCAAAACCGTGGATACGGAAAAGACCAAATTGGGTGGGGAACTCGGCTTCCGCCACCTTCTTCATAAGAATATCTGACATGTTTAACTATCGATGGCGCTAACGTCTTTATTATAATGGCTTCCGGAAGCATGCCCGCGGAATCCTATGTCGTGTCGCTGCTGGTGAAGCTGGCGGCGATCGCCTCGATCGCCAGCATATTGGCGCGATCGAGCCGTTTTAAATCGATTCTGCTGGAAGAAAATCGAAGTTTGCAGCAACGGATTGAGCTGGCGCTTTGGCTGTCAGTGGTCTTCGGCGCAAGCGTCGCGATGCGCATCGTTGGCAAGACGGCTTATCAGGGCGCGGATTTGGGTCTCGAAGGCAGTTTGATTGCCGGATTTCTCGGCGGCTATGTAAGTGGCCTGCTAGCGGGCGTGATGATTTCGCTGCCCGCGGTGGCAATGGGCGGAATTGCAACCATGCCGTTATTGGCGGGCGTGGGCGTGTTGGCGGCGCTGGTGCGTGACATCGCGCCCGCGACCGAAGAGATCTGGCGGTTTACGCCGCTGTTCGATCTGGGTATTTTCCGCTTCTTCAAGAGCCGCAATCCGCGCATCACCGGATTTCACCTGTTGTTCTGCGCCGCTATTTTATTCAGCGAATTCATCCGGCAACAACTGCACGCGGCCTTTCCTACGCACGTATTTTTCATTCTGCAGAACGTCAGCAACATACAACCGATGGTGCTGGTGGCGGTCTACGCGGCAACACTCTTCGCCGTCACTATCCCGCTGAAGATCTGGAACAACACGCGCAACGAACGCAAGCTGGAGGAACAGGAGCGGCTGTTGAGCGAAGCGCGCCTCGCGGCCCTCACCAGCCAGATCAATCCGCACTTCCTTTTCAATACGCTAAATTCCGTTTCGTCGCTGATCCGCACCGACCCGAATCAGGCGCGCATTATGGTGGTGCGCCTCTCGAAGGTTTTGCGGCGGCTGCTGCGCAAACACGAGAACTTCACCACGTTACGCGAAGAATTAAGCTTCATCGACGATTATCTTTCGATTGAAGTGGTGCGGTTTGGCGATAAACTTCGCTTCGAGAAAGACGTGGCCCAAGACACATTGGATATGTTGGTTCCCAGCATGCTCTTGCAGCCGCTGGTGGAAAATTCAATTAAGCATGGTTTGAGCACCAAGGTGGAGGGCGGCTCGATACGCATTGCCGCGACGCGCACCGGATCGCGCTTGAACCTGGTAGTGGAAGACGATGGCATCGGCATTCCCGAATCGAAGCTGCAAAGATTGCTCGACAGCGGGATCGGGGTGACCAACGTCAACGAGAGAATGAAGGTGCTTTTCGGAGGCGAATACCGCATGTGGGTAGAAAGCCAACCCGGACACGGCACGCGAGTAATGCTGGAAGTTCCTGAACTCGAAACCGGCTTAGCCGCGGTTTCCTAATACCTGATGCGAAATAGGATCTCATTGTCACTCCGCCAAACTGTCGCGCCACGGCGCCACGTCCCATTCGACTGGGGACTGTTTTTCAATGAATCGCTGCGATCGTTTTCGACCACGGCTTCGGTTGTGCCGAGCTCGCCGTACCTTGCGAGAGCCCTGCTGCGCTCGATCGATTTTTCGCAGGCAACCTCGCTCGTCGAAGTCGGCGTTGGCACGGGCGCTGTAACGCATGAACTGCTGCGGCGCATGCGTCCCGATGCGCGACTTTATGCGCTCGACATCAACCCGCGCTTCATTGCGTATCTCCGACGCGCCTTCGACGACCGGCGGCTGATTCCGATTGCGGGATCGGCGGAAGATCTGGGAAAGATACTAGCGGCGCGCGGCGTGAAGAACGCGGACGCGATCGTATCGTCACTCGGCTTAAGCATCATGCCCAAGCCGGTGCGCGAGCGGATTTTGCAGGAGATGAAAAATCAGCTTGGCCCCGCAGGCGTGTTCTCGCAGTTTCAATATATACACGCGCGGCATGCGCCGAGGTGTTTGAACTTCTTCGGCGTCGACGCATTTTGTGAGGAGCGCTTCCTGCGCCAGCATTTCCGGCGAGTGTCGATACACAACGTACTGCGGAATTTCCTGCCGGCGACCGTCTACACGTGCTGGGCTTGAGGCAGCGCTGAAGACCGAACAGTCGCGCGCAGGTTCGCTACGCCGGCCGTATAGCGTTCATCGCTGATCGAGAACGCGACCGCATCTTCGAGCCAATCGTGCCAAACGCCGTCCGGATCGTGCGAGGCCGCGGTCAACGTGTAATCGCCGGCACAGAGTTCCGCGCGGAATGCAAACGAGACCTCGATGGAATCGCCGCCCGCGCGCGGTCCGAGAGCGAGACCTTCAAGCTCCGTGTTGGTCCCGTAAACATTCAGCCCCACGCGAGTGCGAATCATGATGCCGACGACGGGCGCTTCGACCGCCGCGTGGAATTTCACCGCAACCTTGATAACGGCCAACTCTCCGCTGCGCCAGACGGACGTCGGCTGGCTGTTTTCGCCAACGGTAACAATGGATGAAATTTCCGCGCGCCCATCGCCGCGGCGCATTTTGGGAGAAAGCGGCGCCTGCACGGAGGCGCCCCATGCGCGTACGCGCTGCGCTATGTGGCGGCGGTAACCAGCCAGTATTTCTGACGGATCGCCGCGCCCGGCAAGCCGCCCTTCGTGCAACCACCACAGTTCGTCGGCGAGACGGAGCAGCAAATCTTCGTCGTGGGACGACAGCATAACCAGCGAACCGGCGCGGCGCATGCGATCGAGCGCCACGGCGGTGCGCTCCTTGACAAGCGCGTCGTGTAAAGCCAGCGTTCCATCGATCAGGAGAGCCGGTGTAGGCGCAAGGTTGAGCGGATCCAGAGGGCCAAGAAGACGGCCCGACTCGGGCCGCTGAATGGAGCCGGACTGCGGCTGTAGAAGGCCGGCGGCAAGCTGCAGAAGCTGCGATTGGCCGGCCCCGTCCTCACCGATCAAGCCGATAATTGCGCCATCGGGAGCCGTGGCTTCGAAGGCAGCCAGCGGTGGAGAGTAGACATTGTGGAACGCGAGAGGCATTTTCTTCAGCATAGGCGGCGAAACGCGCGCGACGCAACGAAGCGATCCAACGGGCGCGCCAATGCCAGCTAAAATAAGCGCCTGATGCCGGATGCCGAGACTCTCGCGCAAATGCGCGCCGATTGGAATGCGCGCGCAAGCGAAGACGCGAATTACTACGTCGCCTTCGGTCGGCGTGAGCAGGACAACGAGGAGTTTTTTGCTTCGGGAGCGGATGTACTGCGCGATTTGGAGTCGCAATTACCCCGGCTGCGGCAGCGCGAAGCGGCGCTCGAGATCGGATGCGGACCAGGCAGGCTGTTGCGGCCCATGGCACGCCATTTCGGCGAGATACACGGCGTCGATGTCTCGGACGAAATGATTCGACTGGCAACGGAACGGCTGCGCGACACGCCGAATGCGCATCCGCACCAGGGATCGGGCGCAGGCTTGGAGATGTTTCCAGACGCCACGTTCGATTTCGTGTACTCGTACGCCGTGTTTCAACATATTCCAAGCCGCGAGGTGGTCTTCCGGTATCTGACCGAAGCTCACCGCGTGTTAAAACCGGGCGGCGTACTGCGTTGCCAGTTGAACGGGCTACCGCCGCATGCACGGCAGTACGATACGTGGAGCGGAGTACGCGTCACGCCGGGTGAAGTGGCGCGATTTGCGCGCGAAACCGGTTTCCGGCTGCTGGCGCTCGACCCGATTTGGACTCAGTACATGTGGATCACGTGCCGCAAACCTGACGCCCATGCAGCGCCGGCGCATGAAAGGGCGCGCATACGCAACATCACCAACGCGATCACTGGCGAAGCTGCGGCGCCGGTGTCGGGACCGATGGCGGCGCTCTCGTTGTGGGTAGAAAACCTGCCCGAGGATTGCGATTTGAACTCACTGGCCGTGGCGGTAGAGCGGCTGCCGTGCCGCGTCAGCTACATCGGCGAACCCGCGCACGATGGCGTAACGCAGGTGAATGCAGCGTTGCCTGGGAACGTGCGAACCGGACTGGCGCCGCTCGCCATATTTCGAGATGGCGCGCCCTTGTGCGAGGGCTGGATGCGCTTGATCCCGGCGGGTCCACCGACGCCGCACGTCGTTTCCATTGGCGACGGTGTGAATCTGCTGGCCGGAAGTGTCGTGGCCAGCCGGATGTTGAAAGCGGTGCTGGTGGAAGTCGAGAGGCCGGCGGAGTTCGCGGCAGAGTTTGATGGAGAGCCTGTGCGGGAAGTAGACATGTTCTGCGTCGACCCGCTGTTTCAACGCTACGAGTTCAATTTCCCAGTGCCGGCGGAAGCCGCGCGGGGCCCACACCATGTGCGCGTGCGCCTGGGACGGCGGGCGTTTGCGCCGGTGGTGATTGAGGTCGCGTAGTGCGCGCATTGGCTGCTGCGCTGTGCCTGCTGACGGCGGGGTGTGGACCACAAATGCGGTATCGCGTGACGGTGCTGCCCGCGGGCATCGTGGAGTTGGACCGTCCCATGGATGTGGCGCCGGGTATGGAATTACGGGGCGCGCCCGGCGGTACAACGCTGCACATGGCGAACGGCTTTCAAGGCGCCGCGGCTGTGGTGGTGCAGGGCGACAACGTACGGCTGCACGATTTCGAAATCGATGGCAACCGCGCGGCTTTGGAAGTGCGGCAAGGGTTGCCTGAATACGATCAGCCGTTCTCGCGCTTCACCACGCGCAATGGAATCCAGGTGGATGGAAAGAGTCATGTACAGATTGACCACGTGCGGCTGCGCAACGTAGCCGGCTTTGCGATTCTGGCGAGCCGCACGGCATATCTGCAGGCGAGCCGCATTACGGTAATCGACAGCGGGTCGCGCAATCCTGCGGGGCGCAACAATGCGACGGGAGGAATCCTGGTCGAAGAGGGCAGCTCGCATTTCGTTGTGGAAGCGAGCAGCTTTCGCAACATACTGGGGAACGCATTGTGGACGCATTCGCTCTATCGATCGGCGCGCAATCGCGATGGCGTCTTTGCCCGCAATCATATCGACCGCGTGGGCCGCGATGCCATTCAGGCGGGCCATGCAACTGCGATGCGCGTAGAGGACAACATCATGACCCACGTCGGATTTCCGGTGGACGCAACCGACTTGGAGGCGCGCGCGATTCCGGTGGGCATCGACACAGCGGGAAATGTGGACGCGACGGCTTACGTGGGCAACCGGATCGCGGAGATCAATGGAAAGTGCATGGATCTCGATGGGCTGCACGACAGCGAAATTCGCGGAAACGAGTGCGTGAACAGCGGCGACCCGAAAGCATATCCGCTCGCGAACTATGCCATCGTCATGAACGACACCAACCCCGACATGAAGACGCGCAATATCCGGATCGTGGGAAACCGCGTGGAGCGCATGCTGTTTGGCGCCATTTTCGTGATTGGCGAACGGAACATCATCGAGCGGAATCTGCTGCTCGATTTAAACCTGGCGCATTGCAACCAGAATGTGGCGCACTACGCCTGCATGTACGCGGCGGCGGATCCACAGCTTCTGGCGTCGGGAATTTATTTGGGTCGCGGAGCGGAGCGGCCGGCCCCGGCGCGCGGAAACGTCGTGCGGAGCAACGTAATTACCGGCTGGGGAATGAAGCTGGGGTGCGTGACTTCCGCTCCGGATATTCCGGCGGCATGGAATATGGTGAAGGGAAACGAGTGCATCGAACGTTAAGGGTTGAGAACGGCCACGTTCGCTTCTGAGCTACCCGTCGTCGCGGTTTAGTCGGCAAACTTCAAACAGAATAGAACCGTACCGGATATCTAAAAGCACTTGCTCAGTTCGGAGGAGGCTTTTTTGTCGAGGCCCTCGAAGGGGAACTCCACCGTCTCGCCCGGAAAGAGGTCACGAATGATTAGGGACTGTTTCGGGAAAGCGAGCTTTCCACTCTTTCCGCTATTGAGAAAAACCGATGCGGGGCCAGCCTGTAGTGTCCCGCCGTTTCCCATCGATTCCTGGCCCTCGATTCTGTATGCCACCGGCGCGTTGCGATCCACTGAGGCGGTCATCGTGCGCCCTGTCTGCGGTTGGGGCGACCAAGTCAACTGCATCTCGCCGAGCCCGGTCGAAGCTTGGCACACCATTAGCACTCGGTAGACCGGGGGATCGGACGAGTTCGCCCTTCGAGGCGCCACTTCGCGCACCATTCCCGCCGACAAAATGTCGCCCTGCTTGCTGACAAACCACTCTGTGGCGTGGGCGGCCTGCTCTCTTGTCGACTCAAGCCAAGCCTGTTGCGCTGCTTTGTCCGGCACACCATTACCGGCGGCTCCCATCGCGCCGTTGTTCAGCTTGCTCAGCATCATGGCGGCTAAACCGGGATCGGGCATTGCCGCGTCATAGTGTTCGAGCGACAGGCCTCCGTTTCTCGCGGCGTCCGAATGACATACGGCGCAATATTTCTTCACGAGCGCGTTTTGGTCTGCCACGGGCATGGCGGCCCGAACCGAAGTGCAGAAAACCAGGGCCCAGCCTAGCGTGAAGGCGGTAAGTCGCGGGCGCGCAATCATGTCGTTTACTATACCTCAGCGATTTTCCAAAGAGAGACCATCCGACCATCCTGAGAATCTCGACGGGGACGCGGCAGTGGGTTCGGAACTAAAGCAGTTTTTGAGGCAGGCAGATCCCTGGCGATCACGTGAAGCTGAAGGGCAGGTTGGACAAGCGAAGCCTGCCCAACCTGAGAAGAGGTATGCGCCGCTAGTTGCCGACCGAAAGGATCAACGACTGCGGAACCTGCTGTCCGTTGAGAGACACTACCACTGGCGTCGCGTCATTCGCCGAAATTTGCGGAACAACGACGTTGAACTGATAGAGCCCCAGGAAGCCACTCACTAAACCAGCAAATTGCACCGTTGCCTGTTTGCCGCCGATAGTGAAGGTGACGCCGTTGAGCGCGTTGGATGCGCCCACGATCGCGCCCGCATTAATGTTGGGCGACACTGGGCCGAAGCCGATGCCGTACATCACAATCACGTTGCCCGGCACAGCGCGCGCGGTAGGCACCGCATTCGTCAGGCCCGGGGGCAGGATGAACGTGGCGCCGTTCGGCTGCGTAGCCACGACATATTGGCCGGCCGAGACATCGAATGCGGGCGGGGCGAGCATCCCAGGCTCAGTTGCGTTCACCGTGACGCTTGTTCCGGCGCTCGGGCCGCCGAAGGTTGTCACGACCACCGTCTGCTTGCCCGAGGCGACGCCGGACGGTACTTGCACGTTGACCTGATGCGGACTCACATAATCGACGTAAGCAGGCTGACCGTTCACCGTGACAGACGTTCCGCCGAGCGCAGTTGGCGCTAGCGATCCGTTAAAGTCGGCGCTGGCCCAGGTCTGCGGCTGGACGGTTGCCAGGTTCGTACCGTAGATTTCGATCCAGGTGGCGGGCGCGATGGCGCTGAAGCCGCCGTAGTTTCCGGCGGTGATCACGCTGTTGACTTTCGGAGTAACATCGGCAGAGCCGGTCACCAGTCCGGTGATGCTGGAGCCCTGGGCCTGTCCCACGGCCGCCACGCCGCACTGGCTAACGACGGTGCAAGTAGGGTTGCTGTAAGTGACGCTGCCAGGGGTGTCGTAGAATGTCACCGGACTTCCGCCGGTTGGCGTAAGCGTAAAGGCAAAGCTGCCGGCCGTCAGGCTCAGCGTGAAAAGATTACTTGTAGGCGGATTGGTAATCGCGCTCAGCGGGCTTTGACCATTGCCGGGATAGATAAGCGTGAATGCCCATGTGCCGCCACTACCGAGGCCTGTGTAGGGGCCGGACAAGACGCACGTGGTGTTCGTTCCGTCGTAGTTGCAGGTACCCAGTGTGACGCGGGAGGTTCCAGCGCCGGAGGCGTTGAGTCCAGTACCAGACAACACCAGATTCGAGGTACTGGTCCCGAAAGTGACCACCACCGCCCCGGCCGACGGCGCGATCAGAGCAGTAAGAACAGCAAGTTGTGCGAATTTCATACGAAGTTCAGCACAGTCTAACAGGTGGCGCGAAACATGTGTGACCCAAGGGACTAGTAAATGGCCCAATAACCGTACGGGGTAGCGGACTAGGCCAAAGGGCCCTCGCTGCGCTGGCCGCCGAACCGCAACATACTTTTAGCGAAAGTCGTTCACCGTCATATTCCGTAAACCGGATCGTCCGTCATCGTATAGAAGCAAATATCCGCGGGTCGCGGGAAATAGCGGGATTTAAGTAGGGCTGGGCGTTTGAGAACCGTCAATACCTGAGGCGCCTGATTACTGAATGAATGGAAAACGATCGGAAACCCGTCCGCACCGTCCCGACCGTCAGCATAGATGCCATCGTGATCCAATGTGAAGCTCAGAATCCCGTTCACTTTTGTTGGCGCCAGCACCTGACCACGCCCATTCCACCTTCGCCAGTTTTCGGACGATGGTGTAGTGCGCAACTTTGGTCCCGACCACGCGTCCATTCTATATCTCCACTCCGCGTCACAGTAGAAACACACGACACCACGAGAAACAGCGTGACAGGTCGCAAGGTTGATGAGATGGGGGAGTATGTTGTATGTTCCTGACTTCTTGAAGCGTGCTCCGCGGACTTCCCTCCGAGATGCGTCCCACCCTTGTTGGAGCACTGATCTGGGCTCGGCGGCGCGCAATCGTGAACACCACGACAGATCCAGCGGACTAACACATGAGCTTAGATCGACAGTTTTCCTACCCGACGCGGCGATAAGATAGCCCGGCGGTCATGTTTGTATCATCTTTGTATTATCGAGACGCTTTCGCCGTCATTATTCCGCTGATGATCACCGAATCATCTTCGGCGACATGAATAGCACCTTCCCAATAGTCACTGACGGCCTCGTGTACCGGCCCAAGATCAATCGGCCAGTAACTGTACGGGTAGCGGACTAACTCGCGCTGGTATCGGAGGTGAAAAACTGCTCGTCACGATTTTCGACGATATCGGCGCTGGCGTCGGTATCGCAAAGGTACATGGTGGTCTCTTCGAAGCACACTGTGTGCTGGCTCTCGTAGGGAACGTAGTCGCGGTGCGTGAAATGTAGGATGGTCCCAGCCGCAAACTCCTTGCCCGCACGGTCGCGGAACGTTTGGACGATTCGAATGGCCGCGCCGGGTTTGAGATTCCAGAGGTTCATGGCCGAACTCGCCGTGCAGATTAGCCGGGTTTTGGGGTCGCGGGCAAGCCGAACCCGCCGGCTGGCGTGGTGATGACCGGTGTTCCGAAAGCTGCAATCAGGGGACGGGCCGCCGCGATGGCCTGCATGACAACGGGCAGTTTCAGTGAGTCGTCATGGCTCTGCTTGTCGTCCCAAAGTTCAGTGACCCAGATCGTGTTTTCGTCCTTGGCATCCCTGGCGACGATGTAGCTGATGCAACCGGGCATGGCGGCGACAGCGCTGATGAGGATAGCGATCAATTCGTCGCGCTTGCCGGCAGCGGCTGTGAGATTCCCGATCGAGCCATACATGGAGCGCATCTCCTCCCCGGCCGCGGCGTTACGAGCGGCAAAGACGGCCGCCGAAGACATAAGAAATTCGCGGCGGCCAAACTCATTCCTCTTCAGCATAGGACAATCTAACGGGCGCACTAGTACGCGCGAGCGATGCGGCGCCATTCGATGGTGCGGGAGACGACGAAACCTAATTGGGTGTAGAGACGAATCGCATTGAGATTTTCGCAGCCGACGTGCAGCCATGAAACCAGGCCTGCGCGGCGATGCTCGCCCACCAGCCGCCAGATAAGATCGGAGGCGAGAC
>DATAUH010000422.1:0-6228 GCA_036268375.1 Bryobacteraceae bacterium
AGCTGTGTGGGCGCCAATGTGTCATCCCAGATGATAGGCTCCGTGACTTGACCCGTGCTGAAGTCATATCCGCAGTCGCATCTGGCCGCGCTGGGAGCGTTAGTGAGACCGCACTTTGGACAATCCATAGGTATCGACTTAGCTGCCGTGTAGCTTAAAGCGAGGGGCGCCAGCAAGAGAGATGAGTAACAGTGAGTCGGCCGCCATACATTTAAGCGGATTTTAACAAGAATAAGCGCCAGAATCGCACTTCGCGATCATACTCGACCGCATGCAGCGCCGAAGCCTCGAGAAGGAGCAGAATCGTGCGGTGAAAGAGTGTACGGGATTTTGTGTAAACGTCATCCCGGTTAAAAATTAGCGCTGTGTGGCGGCTGAGATTCTATCCTCCCACAGCAGAGTGAAGCGGCTCAAAGCGGCTTTCCAGTGTTGCACGACTTCCCATAGTTTGATGAGGTTACCGAGGCCAGGTAGAGGAGCTTCAAGGCAGCATCTTCGCTTGGAAACGCGTCCCGCGATTTGATGATTTTGCGCAGGCTCAT
Organism: Bryobacteraceae bacterium; assembly: GCA_036268375.1. Taxonomy (GTDB): domain Bacteria; phylum Acidobacteriota; class Terriglobia; order Bryobacterales; family Bryobacteraceae; genus PALSA-243. The sequence continues at coordinate 543 of DATAUH010000422.1, forward strand.
GTTCAACGACTCGACCGCATTGGTCGTGTAAATGATCCTTCGAATCTCCGCCGGGAACGCGAAAAACGGAACGACTCGCTCCCAGTTTCTCGACCACAAGGGCGCGATCGTCGGATAGCGCGGCGACCATTTTTGAGAGAAGGTTTCGAGCTCTTGCGCAGCCTGTGAAGGCTGTATGCGAGGTCGCCTGCATCTCTTTCATCTGATTTCTTAAAGATTGAGATCAAAGCAAGCTCCGATTACCAAATCGGCGGTTCCTTAAGTTTGGTTTATCTACCGTTCTCACTTCCCTCGAAGCCATGCGCCCGCGCCACCACATCTCGCGGCCTCTTCGCTGGTATCCCGAGTGTTAAAAGTCGCCACCCGAACACGTTTCGCAGCGACGCGGCCTTTCCGGACATTTAGAGTTGGGTTAATTCAACGAGTTTGCAATCGGCGCATGTTATGGCGTTGCGTGAAGCGCCTCACAAATTCGCGACCCACTTGGACCCTCTTCTGCAAGTAATACCCAGTGGAGGCACGTGGGTTCATGTGTAAGTTCTTTTATTTCGCGACGGCGGCGCTTATGCTCGCAGGTTGCTCCCGGCAGACGACGCTGTCGTCGACGGCTCCTGTCGCGCAAACGCCGGCATCGGCTACCGTGCCGCAGCAGATCGGTTACGCCAGCAGTTCTTCGCAGCAGCCTGCGAGTGCCGCGCCGCAGCAGGCCCTTACTCAGCCTGCCACTCAGCCGGTGACGACTCCACCGGCGGACGCTTATGGTCAGAATCCGCCGCTACAATCAACCGCGGCGCCCGCGCCTGCTGCCGCAACGGATGCAGCAACCCTGCCGCCTGAAACGGCTTCGGCGCCCGCGCCCGGCCCAGGGACCACGCCCGCTTACGATGCGACGATCCCTGCGGGAACTCGGCTGCGGGTCCGCTTGGATCAGTCGCTCGGCACCAAGCGCGACCGCTCGGGCGAGCGTTTTTATGCATCGCTGGCCGCGCCGGTCGTCGTACACGGCCGAACCATTCTTCCGGTCGGGACGCGTTTCATCGGCCATCTGACGCAATCGAAACCCTCCGGCCGGTTAAAGGGACGCGCTGTCATCGCCGTGCGGTTGGACCGGCTGGATGCGCAGGGTCGCCAATACCCAGTGACGACGTCCAGCATTACCTTCGAGAGTCATAATCGCAAGGGACACGACCTGAAGTGGATCGGCGGTATCGCAGGCGTCGGCGCGGCAATTGGCGCGATCGCCGGCGGTGGTACAGGCGCGCTAATCGGAGCAGGGGCCGGGGCTGGTGCGGGTACTGCCGGAGCGGCGAGATCGCATAAGCAGTTGCGCCTCAGCGCTGAAACGCCGCTTACCTTCCGCTTGACGCGGCCCATCCAGTTGTAACCCCGCAACACACGCAAAGCCAGGCGCGCTTTCCACGAAGCGCGCCTGTGCTGTCTTTGTGACGCTACACTAAACTCGTGTCGCGTCTTTATTCCCGCCATGAACTGATCGCGCAGCGCGATGCGTGGCGCCAAGCCGGTCAAAAAGTAGTCTTCACCAACGGCTGCTACGATCTGGTGCACCCGGGACACATCCGTCTGCTGGAAGCGGCCCGTTCGTTGGGCGATGTGCTCATCCTCGCGCTGAATGCGGACGCGGAAGTCCACCGCTCCAAGGGCGCTTCGCGTCCCATCACCCTGGAACCAGCGCGCGCCCGTCTCGCTGGCTCTTTGGCTGCAGTGGACGCCGTGGTCTTCTTCGAAGAGGAAACCCCTCGCGATCTCATCGCTGCCGTGCTTCCCGATATCCTGGTCAAAGGCGCGGACTGGTCGCATTTTATTGCCGGACGCGAAGAAGTCGAGGCGGCGGGCGGACAAGTTCTCACTGTCCCGATGGAGCCCGGCTACTCCACGACAAATTTAGTCGATTTGATCCTCACCCGGGAAATGCGCTCTTGATCCATCCAGCCGTTCGCGACCTCTTCCTTGATCTGGCCCGCCATCCCGCATTTCAGGCCGCGCAGCGGCGGCTTCTCTCTGGCGGCAATAGTGAACTTTCCGGCTTAACCGCGACGGCCAAGGCCGCGTATTCCGTGCTGCTTTGGCAAGCCACGGGTCGCCCGCTGGTCGTGATCGTCGATGGCAACAAGGAAGCCGAAACGCTTTCCGAAAACATCGAAGCTTTTTTTCGATTGGTTGCGCCCGAACAGTCCGGAGGGCCGCAACTCTTGCCGGCGCTCGATGTGCTTCCGCTGCAGCACCTGTCTCCGCATGCCGAAATCCTCGAGGAGCGTGCCATCGGCCTCTGGCGTCTTTCAACGCAGCGCGCGCCGATCACCGTTCTGCCGGTCGCCGCGGCGCTCATGCGCATTCATCCCGCCGACTTTTACCGCCAACTGGCGCTCGGGCTAAAGATCGGCGACGAAGTTCCTTTGGACGAAGTGATCGCGCACCTCGAAAGCGTCGGCTATGAACGCCGCGAGCCGGTCGAAATGCTGGGCGAGTTCTCCCTGCGTGGCGGCATCCTGGATGTCTTTTCCCCCGAATCGCAGAAGCCGGTGCGCATCGACTTCTTCGGTGACCTCGTCGAATCGATAAAACGTTTCGACGTCGAATCGCAGCGTTCCGTGCTCAAAGTCGAAGAGTGTACTCTCCTTCCGCTCACTGAATATCCGCGTTCCGGCGCGCTCCTCGTCCAACTCAACGACTTGGTGCGCGAATCCGGTATACCTGGGCGCGATCTGCCCCCTCCCGGTGAGCCTTTCCCGGGTTGGCAGGTGATCTCTCCCATGGCGCGCCCGCGCTCCGCATCCATTTTCAACCTGGTCGAAAAACCTGTCGTGATTTTCGACGAGCCAGAGCAGATCCGTGCCGCCGCCGTACGCCTTTGGACGCGCTTGGAGCAGATCGAACGCAGCCCCGCCTACGATCCCGACCAGATCTTCTTTCGTTGGGAAGAGCTTGAGAAGACGGCGGCGCACTCTCCACAGCTCTCCGTGCGGGAACTGGACATCGGCTGGACGCCACCGAGCGCCGAGGTCGGCGTTGACGGCGAGACGCCCACCTTTCCCGACTCTCCCGCCGAATCCGGAACGCGAATTCCGACCCGCCCGTCGCTGGCCTTCCACGGCAACATGCAGTTCGCGATTGCCGAGGCGCGAACCTTGGTCGAAGGGGGCAATCGCGTCGCGTTCTTTGCTGCTTCTACAGGTGAAGTAGAACGAGTCGCCGACATTCTTAACGAATATGGCATCGCCTACCAATTGGGCCTGGAACAGGTCGATTCGACGCCGGCCTATCTCGCGGAACGCGCCTATATGGCCGGTTCCATGGCAAGTATTTACCTGATCAAGGGTGCGGTCCGAAGAGGTACCGGGTTTCCGGATTCTAAAATTGTAGTATTTGGGTCGGAGGACCTGTTCGAATCTTCTGCGATGGTGGGCCGCGCGCCGACCCCCAAGTCAGCGCTGAGCAGCGCCTTCTCGCCCGACCTGATCGATCTGAAGCCCGGCGACTTCGTCGTACACGCAGACCACGGCGTGGCGCAGTACCTTGGCCTGCGCGAGATCTCGCAGGGTGAAAACAACGGCGACTACATGCTGCTCGAATACGCCGGCGGATCGAAGCTCTATGTTCCGCTGACGCGCATGGACCTGGTCACGCGATTCCGTGGCGCGGGCGAATCCAAACCCGCGCTCGACCGCATGGGCGGAGCGACCTGGACAAAGACTAAGACCCGTGTTAAGGCCAAGATGCGTGACATGGCGGATGAGCTTCTCAAGCTCTATGCCGGCCGCAAGCTCACCGATGGGTTCGTTTTTTCATCCGACTCGAATTGGCAGCGCGAGTTCGAAGACGCGTTCGAATTCACTGAGACAAAGGACCAGCTCAGCGCTATCAAAGACATCAAGCGCGACATGGAAAGCGAGCAGCCCATGGATCGGCTGCTGTGTGGCGACGTCGGCTACGGAAAAACCGAGGTCGTCATGCGCGCCGCATTCAAAGCTCTGGGCGACGGAAAACAGGTCGTGGTGCTCGCTCCTACTACAGTATTAGCATTCCAGCATTTCGAGACGTTCAAAAAGCGCTTTCAATCTTTCCCGGTCAAGATCGAAATGTTCAGCCGGTTCCGTAATTCTAAAGAGCTGAAGGCTTCTGTAGTAGAAATGGCCGAAGGCAAGATTGATATAGCCATCGGAACCCATCGTCTCTTGTCCCAAGATATAGAATTCAAGGATCTTGGGTTGGTGATTGTCGACGAAGAGCAGCGCTTCGGCGTGAAGCACAAAGAGCGCCTGAAGCAGCTCAAAAAGGCAGTAGATGTGGTGACTATGAGCGCCACTCCGATTCCGCGTACTTTACATATGTCGTTATTAGGGCTGCGCGACATGTCCGTGATCGAGACGCCGCCCAAGGATCGCCTTGCCATCCACACTGTAGTCGCGCCGTACAACCTGGAATTGATCCGTTCAGCGATTGAATTGGAGCTTGCACGCGGCGGCCAAGTCTACTTCCTGCACAATCGTGTGGATTCGATCTGGCATCGCGCCGCCGAGATCCAACAACTGGCCCCCAACGCCAAAATCTGCGTCGGCCACGGCCAGATGGGCGAGTCGGAGCTGGAGAAAACCATGCTCCAGTTCATGCGGCACGAGCATGACATCCTCGTGTGCACGACAATTATAGAAAATGGACTCGACATTCCGCTCGCAAACACGATGCTTGTAGAAAATGCCGAGAAGTACGGTCTTTCCGAGCTTTACCAGCTTCGCGGTCGCGTCGGGCGCTCGAATCGGCGCGCCTACGCCTACCTGCTGGTTCCTCCAGACACCGAATTGACCGAAATTGCGCGGAAACGGCTGGCCGCGCTGAAGGAGTTCAGCGACTTGGGCGCCGGTTTCAAGATCGCCGCTCTCGACCTGGAACTGCGCGGGGCGGGGAACCTGTTAGGCGGAGAGCAGCACGGCCACATCAACTCGGTCGGGTTCGACACGTATGTGCGCTTGCTCGACGAAACGGTGCGCGAGTTAAAGGGCGAAGAGATCATCCCCGAGATTCACTCCTCGCTTAACTTGGGACTCGACATACGCATCCCTGCCGACTACATCAGCGACGAAAATCAGCGGCTGCGAGCCTACCGTCAGATCGCAAATGCGGCCACGCCCGAAGATCGCGACAAGGCCGAAAAGCAGTTGGAAGATCGCTATGGCAAGGTTCCGGAAGCGGTTCGCAACCTGCTGCAGTATTCGGCGCTGAAGACGCTGGCTGAGCAGATCGGTATCGAGGCCATCGATCGGCGCGCGGTGCTGCTCAGCATCAAGTTCCACAAGGAGACGCGCGTGGATCCGGCACGGCTAATGGACATCGTGTCGCATACGCCGGGCGCACAGTTCACTCCGGCGGGTGTTCTAATCCTGCCCTTGATCGGTCAGATCGCGGCAGGCGAAGTGCTTGCATTTCTCGACGATAAATTGACCCAGATGAAAGAGCGGTAGCGCTCTTCGGAGGCGAAGTCGATGATGCTGAAAGCCGCGGGCCTGAACGGCGTGCTGATCGCAGCGCTGGCTTGGGGCAGTCCTCAAACAGCGACGCCAGATTTCGAAGCCGTTTCCTTCAAGCAGGTCAGCATGTCAGATGCTCGGCAACTTCCGGCGGCCGTTCTCGCCGGCTTACCGGGCGACGGCTTCCACATAGAAGGAGGCCC
>DATAUH010000423.1:0-22747 GCA_036268375.1 Bryobacteraceae bacterium
CTGCTCCGGATCATCCAGCCCCGTGACGGTTACCGATCCGTTCTGCCAGATGGCTACATCCTGAAAGACGCGGCTCTCCTCGCTGTAAGTGAAATAAAGCGACCCGGACATGACCAGCTCTTTAATATTGAGGCCGGGCGCCGTGTGAAGCAGCGCCACCAGTTGCTCGGAGTGCGGGTAAGGCAACGGCTTCAACAGAACGCTTTCGATGATGCTGAAAATTGCCGAAGACGCGCCAATTCCCAAGGCAAGCGTTGCGATCGCGACCAACGTGAAACCCGGTTGATGGCGCAGGCGGCGCGCCGCGTAGCGCAGATCGGCGGCAGGACGGGCTAGAGCGCTCTCCCATCCCGAGGAGCGCACCTGCTCACGCATGTTTACCGCGTCCAGATGTTTCAAGCGAAGAGCCCGGCGCGCTTCGTCGCGGGAGACGCCTTGCGCGGAGATTTCCGCGGCGGACTGTTCCAGGTAGCTGACGACTTCATCAGAAACATCCCGGTCTGCAGCCCCGGGATGAAAGAGGGCGCGAATCCCGCGTCTGAACCGTCGCCAGATCATAGCTACCCCTCCGCTTTCAGGAGCCTTGCGATAGCGCCGGCGCGGCGCGACCAATCCGCCGTTTCGCGCTCGAGCTGTTTGCGCCCAGATTTCGTGAGATTGTAAAACTTCGCCCGGCGCGAATTCTCCGTCTGCCGCCACGCCGCATCCAGCCAGCCGGCGCGTTCCAGGCGCTGCAATGCTGTCAGTAGCGATCCTGGATTAACTTTGAAAACTCCACGCGAGGTATCTTCAATGCGCCGCGCGATCCCGAAACCGTGCATCGGCTCCGGGCTGAGCGTCTTCAGGATCAGCATATCGAGCGTCCCCTGAATTACGTCGGTATTGTTGTCGTCCACACAAGAATAATACGGACACTCATTATGAGTGTCAAGATGTGATGATCATGCCCAACTCACCCGGTTGACCCATCGCAGGCCGTCCGCCCACCAGGTGGCAAACCGTGGCAGACTCAGGCAATGCAGGACACCGGGCTTTCTACGCGTTTGCAGGCGCGGCTCGATCAAGCGGCGATGCTCCACCTGACCCAGCGTTTGATCGCGATCGATTCAGAAAACCCGCCGGGCAATCGCTACGAAGAATGCCGCGGCGTACTGCTGGCGGAACTCGAGCGTCTGGGCTTCGATGATATTCGCCGCGAAGGCGAATGCGTTTTGGCATCGGCCGGAACCGGCGAAAGCGTCCTCTACTTCAGCGGCCACTATGACGTTGTTCCCGCGCAAAGCCGCGACCAATTTCACCCCCGCGTAGAGGGCGCGAATCTCTTCGGACGCGGCTCATCCGACATGAAGAGCGGCCTCGCGGCGATGATTTACGCCGCCGCCGTTGCGCGCGACGAAGGACTGCTGACCAAGGGACGCATCGGCATCGTCCTGGTCCCGGATGAAGAGACCGCGGGACCACGCGGATCCCGCTATTTGGAAGCGCGCGGCCTCTTGGGTAGAAATGCGCTCGGAATGTTGACGCCTGAGCCCACCGGAGGCGTGATTTGGAACGCCAACCGAGGAGCCATCACGCTGCGCGCAACCATGCTCGGCAAAACTGCGCACGTCGGACGTCAATTTGAAGGCGTCAACGCTTTCGAAAGAGCAATTCCCGCGCTCTCCCGGCTGATGGAGCTGAAATCAAAGATGGAAACACGTGTAACGGCGCAACAAATCGCTCCGGCCGCGGCGCGCAAGTCGATTCTGATGATCGGCGGACGCGCCGAAGGCGGGACAAACTTCAATGTCACGCCCGATCTCTTCTCATTTACCATTGACCGCCGGATCAATCCGGAGGAAAATCTGTCGGAAGAGAGTCGGCGGTTGCGCCAGGCGCTCGAGGGCTTCGAAATCGAGACTCTCCAGGAGGAACCGGCCGCTGCGACCGCGCCGGACCAGCCGCTGGGCGCGATCCTGGCGCGAAATATCGCGCGCGTTACCGGCACGCAGGCCCCGTTTGAAATGTGTCCAGGGCTGCTCGAAACTCGATTCTATGCCGCGCGCGGAATCCCCGCGTTTGCCTATGGCCCAGGACTCTTGACGGTCTCCCACGGGCCAAACGAGTTCGTACCGCTGCGCAACATAGGCCAATGCGCCCTGATATACGCCCTTACGGCCGCGGAGGTGTTTGGTTAATACGGCCGCCGGCCGAAAAATTCTTCCGGCGCCTGTCGAAAGCGGTCCGCGTCAAACGATTACATTACGAAATCGGCGAAAGGAATAATAAGCATGTCCGGAGATAGCGGAGAACGGTTGAGTTTTGGCGACGTTGTGGGCGTTTTCGCACGTGATCTGCGTTATGCCTGGCGGTCACTGGCGAGCGCCAAGGGTTTTACCATCACAGTTGTGCTTACGCTGGCCCTGGGCATCGGCGCCAACGCCGCAATTTTCACCCTGGTGCGCGGGGTTCTGCTGCGCCCGCTGGTGAACCGCGGTGAAGACCGTCTGATCTACATCCGGCAGAGCGCGCCTGGGCTTGGCGCGGATAGCACAGTATTCTCCGTTCCGGAAATGCAGGATTTACGCCAGCAAGTCAAATCGCTCAGCGAGATCGGCGATTTTTCGACGATCGGCTTCACCCTCAACGGCCTTGGCGAACCTCGTGAAGTGCAAGCGGGTGTTGTCGGCGGCAATTATTTCGAGGTGATGGGCCTGCGCCCGGTGCTCGGCCGCCTGTTGAATGCGTCAGACGATGGACCAGCAGCCGCTGGCGCCGTTGTGTTGACCTACCGCTTCTGGACCGGCTCGCTTCACAGCGACCCGAACGTACTGGGAAAAGTAGTCCGTCTCGGATCGTTCGGCGCCCGCACAGCAACCATCGTCGGAGTTTTGGAACCGTCGATTCCCTACCCTGCCGAGACCGAGATCATCGCCAACATCGTGACCAGCCCGCATCATCTTTCCGCCACCATGGTGACGGGACGCGTGCACCGTATGACCGAACTGTTCGGCCGCCTCGCGCCCGGCGCAACTTTAGAGCAGGCGCGCGCGGATCTCCGCGCAGCCCACACCGCGATGATGAAAGAACACCCGGAGGCGTACCCCGTCAAGGCCGGTTTTCGCATTGATGCCACGATGCTCCGCGATCAGATTACCTCCAACGCGCGTACCGTGTTGTGGGTCCTTCTGGCGGCCTCGGGGCTGATCTTCGTTATTGCGTGCTCCAACGTTGCCAACCTGATTTTGGCGCGCACCATTCGCCGCGAAAGTGAACTGGTCGTGCGCGCAGCCCTCGGCGCCAGCACCGGCGCTTTGCGTCGCGTATTGCTAGCGGAAAGTCTGCTCTTGTGCGGCGCAGGCGCGGTTTTAGGCGTGCTCAGCGCGCGGCCCATGGTTGCTTTACTGGCCCGCTATGCCTCGCGCTTTTCCGTGCGCGCGCTCGATCTTACGGTCGATTCCAGCATGCTATGGGTCGGCGCCGGGCTCGCGATCGTCGCCGCGGCGCTGCTCGCATTTGTTCCGCGACTGCCCTCGGGCGATCGCTCCAACGTCATCAGCATGGCGGCCGGCAGCACGCGAGTTACCGGCGGAGCCACGCGACGGCTACGCGCCTTTGCGATCACGCAGATCGCCGCGTCGTTTGTCCTGCTTGCGGGCGCCGCGATGCTGCTAAAGACGCTACTTGCGCTGCAGGCCGTCCACACTGGAATCGACACGCAGCGCGTGCTCGCGATCAATGTGCCGGTGATTAGCTACGGCCGTAGCGATCAGCAGGTCGTGGATTTCTATAAAGAGGCGATGCGGCGCGTCCATCAAATGCCTGGTGTGGACGGCGTAGCCCTCGGCGTGTTGACGCCGTGGCGCGAAGGCGGAACGCTCGGTCTAGGGATGCAGTTCACCGTACAAGGTTTTCAAAAGGCCACCGCTGAGGACGATCCACGCGGCCAATTCCGCATCATTTCGCCAGGCTTCTTTGCAGCCCTCGGAGTACCGCTGATTGCCGGCCGCGATTTCAATGAAATGGATCGTAAGGGCGCCGAACCGGTCACCATCATCAGCCAAAGCGTGGCCCAGCGCATGTTTCCCAACGGGCAGGCTCTCGACCGGAATCTGACGTGGACCGACCCCGTGATTCAATTCATCGGCATGAAGCCTACGCCAATGCGCATCATCGGAATTGCCGCCGATATCGATGACAACCACTTGATCCCCGCGCCCACCCAGACCGTCTACATGCCGTTTGGACAGGGTCCGCTTTTCGGCGGCCGCATGTTCGTGCACGTGCGGACCGATCCCTACGCGCTGATTACGCCGATTACCCGCGCGATTCGAAGTCTATCCGTTGATCAGCCTGTGGAGCGCGCAGCCACGCTCGAAGATGTGCGCGCCGAAGTGCTCACGCCAGATCGGCTGAACACGATGGTGTTCGGCGGATTCGCGCTGGTGGCGCTTACGATCGCTGTGGTGGGCGTCGCCGGCGTGCTGGCGTTTTCGGTAAGCGCCCGTACCCGTGAGTTCGGCATCCGCATGGCGATTGGCGCGCAGCCGCGCCAATTATTGGGACGAGTGATCGCAGAGGGCACGGTGATGACGGCCTTGGGAATCGGCGCAGGGATGGCCGGCGGATTCGCGTTGCAAGGCTTGGCCGTCTCCTACTTCGGCAACCAGCATATGCCCGGAGTTGCAGTGGTTGCAGGCGCGGCCGCGGTGCTGTTGGCAGCCGCGGTGATTGCGTCTGCCTGGCCGGCGATCCGGGCCGCGCGCGTAGATGTCATTCAGGCGCTTCGCGCCGACTAGCGGCCGTTTACAGTCCGGCGGCGATTATTGGTAAAGGAACGACGCGGACGGCGATTGCGTTGGAATTCGCGCTGCGGCTGTTTTTCGGCAGTCTGCGCGTTCGGCGCGGGCACCGGCATCACGATCACAGGCGAACCCCCGGGGACCGGCTTGCGCGTAAAGCGGATCGAAAGCGTGCGCTCAATGCGCTTCATTTCCGACCGTTCGCCCGGCGTATAGAATTGGGAGGCGACTCCGCTTGCGCCCGCCCGAGCCGTGCGTCCGGCGCGGTGGATGAAATCTTCCGGCGCCTGCGGCAGGTCGTAGTTGATGACGTGCGCGATTCCATCCACGTGGATGCCTCGCGCAGCAACGTCCGTCGCCACCAGCACCCGGTAATATCCGTCCTGGAAGCCGCGCAGCGATTGGTTGCGTTGATTCTGGCTGCGGTCGCCGTGTATGGCGGAAGTCTTCACGCCCTCTTGCGACAGCCGCTTCGCCAGTTTGTCGGCGCCGTGTTTGGTGCGCGCGAAAACCAGCACGGGGCCCGATTGTTCATTCAGCAGATGCTGCAGCAGCCCAAACTTGCCGTCGTGCGCAACCTCGTAAGAATGCAGTTCGATGTTCTCGGCCGGCGCGGTTGTGGAACCGGTTTCGATGCGCACCGCGTCGCGAACATACTTTCCCACCAGATGCTTTACAGAAGATTCGATCGTCGCCGAAAACAGTAGCGTCTGGCGCTCAGCGGGCATCGCGTCTATCATGCGCGTGATCGTCGGCAGAAAGCCCATGTCCAGCATACGGTCGGCTTCATCCAGCACCAGCAGGCGCACGGATGTCAGATCCACCAGTTTGCGGGTTAAAAAATCATAGAGGCGGCCGGGCGTGGCGATAACGACTTCGGCGCCCTGGCGAATGGCTTTGAGTTGCGGACTTTCGCCCAGGCCGCCCACAACCGCGGCTGCGCGGACGCCGGTGCCGTCGGCGAGTTTCAGAAATGCTTGGTGAATCTGTAGCGCGAGTTCGCGAGTGGGGCTAAGCACGATGGCCCGTGGGCCGCGGCGTTTGGCTGAGGAAGCAGCGCGCTCCCGCACCAGCTGCTCGATCATCGGCAGGGTGAACGCCAGGGTCTTCCCGGTGCCGGTTTGCGCAGTGGCGATCAGGTCTTTCCCGGCTAGCGCGGGCTCGATCGAAAGCGCTTGAATTGTGGTGGGTTCGGTGAAATTGTTGTGGGCCAAGTTGCTCTGCAAGCGAGCAGACAAAGATAGTTCTGTGAAAGTTTTCATTCGTTGTAATGAGGAAGGAATCAGCGAGCCGACGGCCGGTTAAGGAGTGAAGGAATGCGGATCTACTTCGCCAAACTTCAGTCTAGCACGCCAACGCCCTGCGAACACTAGGTTCTCGTTAATGGGGATTACCCCGGACCCTTGTTGCAACACAATTTTCCACGCAACTGTGGATAAATCTGTGGAAACGTCCCGGCTTATGAGCGAAATCTCTTGATTTGTCACTGCGTCGTCACGAGTTGCACTGTTATTATGCAGGTAATATCGCGAACTACTCGAGGCATCGATTGTACGTGTAGATGCGTTGTCGCTACAGGAGTAGAATGATTCGTCACGATGCCAAATCACATGAACCGGCGTAGATTTGCGGGCGCCCTCGGCGGCCTTGCTGCCGCCCTTACGCGTCCACAGGCCATCCAAGCGGCGGCTGACGGCAACAACGACCCCGATCTGCTGGTGACTAACGCTCGGGTCTATACCGTAGACGACCGGGTGCCCAAAGCCGAAGCCTTCGCCGTCAAAAACGCGCGCTTCACTGCCATTGGCGCGGCCGCGGACATCAAGCGGCTGGCCGGCAAGGGGACGCAAACCTTGGATGCGCGCGGCATGACCATCGTCCCCGGCTTCATTGATTGCCACAACCATGCCCCCGGCAACACCCTGCTCTACGAGGTGCTGGTGGGGAATCCGTATGTGGTCGAGTTCGTCACCATCGCCAGCATCATCGACAAACTGCGCGCCAAAGCGCGCGACACACCGCCCGGCATGTGGGTGGAGGGCTACTTCTTCGACGACACCAAAGTCAAAGACAACCGCCTCATCAACGTTCACGATCTGGATCAGGTCTCGACGGACCATCCAGTCGCCGTGCACCATCGCGGCGGCCACACCTCGTTCTACAACAGCAAGGCATTCGAACTGGCAGGCGTCACAAAGAACACTCCGAACCCGCCCGGAGGCACCTTCGATCGCGACACATCCGGCGCGCTCAATGGGCGTGTCACCGATCGCGCAACTGGCGCACTGGCGCGTGCAGGCAAGCGTCCCACCTACACCGAAGAGCAGCGCAAACAGCGCGACCGCGACGGCCTGGCCCATATCTCGAAGCAGTTCGTGCGCTACGGCGTCACCAGCGTCCACCACGAAGGCGGCAATCTAGAAGCGCTACAGGACGTCCGCGCGCGCGGCGAGCTGCTGCACCGCGTCAGCTATGAAGCGAGCGGCCGCGTCCTCGATTCGATGATCGCCGCCGGCATTCAAAGCGGCTTCGGCGATGAATGGATTCGTTTGGGCGCAACATCCGAGCACACCATTGATGGATCGTTTTCGGAGCGCACCATGGCCTTGAGCACTCCGTATCCAGGCGTCGAACCGCCCTATAAAGGCAACCTCACCGACACGCCAGACGACCTGAACGCATGGATCGAGCGCGTCCACCGCGCCGGCATTCAGGTGAATTGCCACGCCAATGGCGATGTCGCGATCGATATGATGCTCACCGCCGTGGAGCGCGCGCAACGGCTGTTCCCGCGCCCGGACGCGCGGCCGAAGATCACGCACTGCACGCTGATCAACGACGATCTCGTGCGCCGCATCAAGTCCGCTGGAGCCGTGCCGGCGCTCTTCACCACCTACGCCTATTACAACTCCGACAAGTTCACCTTCTACGGAGAGGAGATGATGAAGCGCTCGATGGCCTTTCGCAGTTTGCTGGACGCGGGGGTGCACGTCGCAGCCGGCAGTGACTTCAGCCCCGGCCCGTTCGATCCGCGCATGGCCATTCAAGGCATGGTGACGCGAACCGGCTGGGACGGTAAAACATGGGGCGCAAATCAGCGCATCATGCTTGATGAAGCGCTGCGCGTCAACACGCTCAACGGCGCCTACAACTCACATGAAGAAGCGATCAAAGGGTCAATCTCAGCGGGCAAACTGGCGGACTTCGTGGTGCTCTCGGAGGATCCCTACGCAATCGCCAAAGACAAGATCAAAGATATCGCGATCGTGCGCACCGTGGTAGGCGGGAAGACAGTCTATCAGGCCTAATAACGAAGATTATTTCCGGCCGCCGATAAACGCGGATAAGCGCCGATAGAAACTCTTGCTTTTCCCATCGGCGTTCATCCGCGTTCATCCGCGGCCGTTAGTTCTTAAGCCGTGCGCATCGCCTCAGACTTATCGCCCGCGATAGCAGCCTGCGCCGCAGCCAAACGTGCGATCGGCACACGGTACGGACTGCAGCTCACGTAGTCCATGCCTACGCGATAGCAGAACGCGACGCTCGAAGGCTCGCCCCCGTGCTCGCCGCAGATCCCTACTTCCAGATCGTGGCGCGCTTGGCGGCCTTTTTCTACGGCCATCTTCACCAGTTGTCCGACGCCTTCCTGATCGATCACAGCGAACGGATCGTTGGCGAAGATCTTCTTGTTCTCGTAGTCCTTCTGGAACTTCGTATAATCGTCGCGCGACAGTCCCATCGTGGTCTGCGTCAGGTCGTTGGTACCGAAGCTGAAGAATTCGGCCTCTTTGGCGACGCTATCGGCGGTCAGCGCGGCGCGCGGAATTTCGATCATGGTACCGACCATGTACTTCAAGTCGGGCATGCCTGCCCCTTCGAGCACTTCCTTCGCCACGCGATCCACGATCGCTTTCTGATTCTCCAGTTCCTTGACGCCGCCGATCAGCGGAATCATCACCTCGGGAATCACCTTCACGCCCTTCTTGGCGACCTGAACGGCGGCTTCGAAAATGGCGCGCGCCTGCATCTCCGTGATCTCGGGATACGTCACGCCCAGCCGGCAACCGCGGTGTCCGAGCATGGGGTTGAACTCGTGCAATTCTTCCACGCGGTGCAGAAGGTCCGGAATCACGGTCTTGAGAGTCTTTACTTCGGCGCCGAAGCGGGAATACTTCGCCACCAGTTCCTTCTTCTTCTTGATGTCGGCGAAGGGCAACACAGCCACGTCCACCATCAACTCCTCGCGCTTTGGCAGGAACTCGTGCAGCGGCGGATCAAGCGTACGGATCACAACCGGGAAGCCATTCATCGCGGTGAACAGTCCGGCGAAATCCTTGCGCTGCATCGGCAGCAGCTTCAACAACGCCTTGCGCCGAGACTTTTCATCGCGCGCCAGAATCATCGCCTGCATGTGCGGGATGCGCTCTTCGGCGAAGAACATATGCTCCGTGCGGCAAAGTCCAATACCCTCGGCGCCAAACTTGCGCGCTACCGTCGCGTCGCGCGGAATATCCGCATTAGCGCGCACGCCGAAATTGCCGCGGAATTTGTCGGACAGTTCCATGAACGTGCCGAATGCGCCAGTGTGCGGATCCGGCTCCTTCGTGGTCGCTTGGCCAAGATAAACGTCACCCGTGGTGCCGTTCATCGAAAGCCATTCGCCGGCCTTGACGGTGATGGTCTTGTTACCCACCGTAACCGTGGCCGTTTTGTCGCGCTCCGAAATCGAAATGGAGCCGGCGCCCACCACGCAGGGACGTCCCATCCCGCGCGCAACTACCGCGGCGTGGCTGGACTTTCCGCCGATCGCCGTCAGAATGCCTTTCGCTTTGTCCATGCCGTGAATGTCGTCGGGCGTGGTCTCTTTGCGAAGTAGAATCACCGGACCACTCGCCGACATTTCCACCGCTTCATCCGCGGAGAACGCCACGCGTCCCACCGCGGCGCCCGGAGACGCATCGATGCCCGTCGTCAGCTTGGTCAGAGTATTCAGCGACTTTTCATCGAACACCGGGTGCAGCAGTTGGTCGAGCTGTTCGGGAGCTACGCGCAAAATCGCGGTCTTCTCATCGATCAGCTTCTCACCCAACATCTCCACCGCAACCCGAACCGCGGCAGGCCCGGTACGCTTGCCGTTGCGCGTCTGCAGCATGTACAGCTTGTTCTCTTCCACCGTAAACTCGAAATCCTGCATGTCCTTGTAATGATTTTCGAGACTGGTGGTGATTTCGACCAATTGATTGTAGACGTCTTCGTTCCAGGCCTTCAGCTCAGCGATCGGCTGCGGCGTGCGGATGCCCGCCACCACGTCTTCGCCCTGCGCATTCACCAGGAACTCGCCGTAAAACACCTTTTCGCCGCTGCCAGGATCGCGCGTAAAGCCAACACCCGTGCAGCACGTATCGCCCATATTGCCGAACACCATCGCCTGCACGTTCGCGGCGGTTCCGATCTCGTCCGGAATCTTCTCCATCTTGCGATAGTAAGAGGCCTTCGGATTCCACCACGAATTGAACACCGCGTTACGCGCCAGCTTCAACTGTTCGCGCGCGTCCTGCGGAAAATCGGCCTTGGTCTCCTTCTTGACGATCTTCTTGTACTCGGCAATAATGGCCTGCAAATCGGCCGCGCTCAGGTCGGTATCGAGCTTCGCCTTAATCTTGTGCTTGCGCGCATCGAACGCTTCGTCGAACTTCTCCATATCGATTTCGAGCGCCACTTCGCCGAACATCTGTATGAACCGGCGGTAGCAGTCGTAGGCGAAACGCGGATTGTTCGCCTTCGTCGCCAAGCCCTCCGTGGTTTCGTCATTCAGGCCGAGGTTGAGAATCGTATTCATCATGCCCGGCATAGAAAAGCGCGCGCCCGAACGCACGCTCAAAAGCAGCGGATCAGCGGGATCGCCCAACTTTTTGCCGATCTGCTGCTCCAGATGATCCAGGGCGTGGGTAACCTGCTCTTCAATATCTTCCGGAACGGACTTGCTGTTCTGAAAATAGATATTGCAAACGTCGGTGGAGATGGTGAATCCAGGGGGAACGGGAACACCCGCGCGCGACATTTCCGCCAGGCCGGCGCCTTTGCCGCCAAGGACCTCTTTCATCGATCCGTCGCCGTCGGCCTTGCCGCCACCGAACGAGTACACTTGTTTCTTCATTAATAGGCTCCTAGGAATTGGTAACGATTTCGGAAAAATCCGCTATCGAGGAGAACTCCCGCAATAGCGTTTCAAGTAATGTCAGCCGGTTCTGGCGGACGCGCGGGTCGGGCGCATTCACCAGCACCTTATCGAAAAAGAGATCGACCTTGGGGCGCAGTTTCGAGATGGTGGTCTCGACCGGTTGGCCCTGTATGCGGCGATATTCATCGTACAGATCGGTCTCTGGACCGGGTTCGAGCAGCGCCGGATCGACGTTGCCGCCGCCGCTGAACTTCGCCTGGTCGAGTATGTTGCGGATACGTTTGAAGCTGGCCGCGAGAGGCTCAAAATCAGGCGTCGAGCGCAGATTTTGGATGCGGATGAGGCGCGCTTGCAGGTCCGGCAGATTGCTCCAACCGGCGGCCATGGCGGCGTTCACTTCGTCATACGCGAAGCCGCTGTGGTCCTTGAAGTAATATTTCACGCGCTCTTCAAAAAAATTGATCAGGGGCTCGTCGCCGCGCAACAGGTCGAGCAGCGAGATCTCGAGCTTCCCTTCGACGAGTATTTTGACCACGCCCTGGGCCGCGCGGCGCAGCGCGAACGGATCGCGTGAGCCGGTCGGAATCATCCCAACGCCGAAGCAGCCGCGCAGCGTATCCAACTTATCCGCCAGCGCCACGATTTGCCCCGTGCGGTTGCGTGGAATCGAATCCTCCATGCTGACGGGCTTGTACTGATCGTAGATCGCCTGCCACACCGGCTCGGGCTCGCCCTGCGCGCGCGCATAGAGACCGCCGACGACGCCTTGCAGTTCCGTGAACTCCTTGACCAGCTCCGTCGTCAGATCGCACTTCAGCATCTGCGCCGCGCGCAGCGCAAATCCATCGCCGCCCAATTCGGCCGCAAGTTGCTCCGTGCGATTCGTCTTTTCGAGATACGAGCCGAGCTTCGCCTGGAAGGTAACGTTCGCCAGATCCTCGCGGCGATCAATTAGTTTCTTCTTCTGATCCGTCTCCCAGAAGAAGCGGGCATCGTTGAAGCGCGCACGCAGAACGCGTTCATTGCCGCTGCGTACGTAGCCTTCCGGGTCCGACGGAATGTTCATCACCGCGAGGAACTGGTTCGCAAGTTTGCCATTCGCGTCGTCCACCGAAAAATATTTCTGGTGATGCCGCATCACCATCACCAGCACCTCTTCCGGTAGTTCCAGGTACTGGCGCTCGAATTCGCCCACGATCGGCGTGGGGTACTCGGTCAAGTAGACCAGCGTTTCGAGCAGCGCCGCGTCCGGCTTCACGCGCGTGGACGCGAACTGCGCGCGGATGCGTTCGCGACGCTCCTCGGCCGAAAGAATCACGTGATGATCCCGCAGCCGCTGCTCGTAATCGTGGACCGTGACGACCACTTGGCGCGCGCCCAGTCGGCGGTGTCCGGACGTCATGTTATTCGAATGCACGCCCGCGATTTCGAACGGAACCGTATCATCTCCCAGCAGCGCCACCAGCCAGCGTATGGGTCGTATGAAGCGAGGACCGTTCTTCGCCGTCCAATACATCGTTTTCGGAAAGTAGATGCCGAGCACAATGCCCGGCAGGGCCTCCGACAGGATGTCGATCGTGCGGCGGCCTTCCACTTTCCTGGTGAAAACGTAGTAGTCGCCTTTCGGCGTCGATTCCAGGTTGAGGTCCTCGGGCTTCAAGCCCTGCTTACGCGCAAAACCTGCCACGGCCTGTGGAGGCGCCGATTTCGCGGGCCCTAAAATGCGTTCTTCGGAGTCCGCCAGTCGCGCCGGTAAGCCTTCGACGCGTAGCACCAAGCGGCGCGGCGTTGCATCCAGGCGCGCGGTTTCATGTGGAAGATCCAGCTTCTCGAAAAGCATCAGAAGATTTTCGAGAGCCGTCGGTATCATCCAATCCGGAACCTCTTCGGTTCCGATTTCGAGCAGAAATGGCACGCTCACTTCGCCACCTCCGCCGGCGCAGCCTCGGCGACAGGCTCCGATTGTTGATCCACCCACGCTTGCGCGACGCCCACGGCCAGCTTCCGCACGCGCTGGATCACGCCCACGCGTTCCGTCACGCTAATCGCGCCCCGCGCATCCAGCGTATTGAACAGATTCGAGCACTTCAGCACCTGATCGTAGGTTGGCAACAGCGGGAACCGTTTTTTGTCGGCTGCCTTCACGTCATACAGCTTCAGCAGTCGCGAAGCCTCGCCTTCGTAGAGCTCAAACAGCTTCCAGAGCGTCGGTATGTCGGCCATTTCAAAGTTGAAAACCGAATACTGCAACTCGTCGGCGTGCCGCACATCGCCGTAAGTGAAATCGGGCGTCCAGTCGATGTCATAGACGCTGTCCTTCACCTGCAAAAACGCCGTGATGCGCTCCAGGCCGTAGGTCAATTCCGCCGGCACCAACTCCAGATCGATACCGCCGCACTGTTGGAAGTACGTGAACTGCGAAATCTCGAGGCCATCCAGCATCGCCTGCCACCCGATGCCCCACGCGCCCAACGTCGGCGCCTCCCAGTTGTCCTCTTCGAGCTTAAAATCGTGCGCGCGCAGATCGATGCCGATCGCCTCCAGGCTTCCCAAATAGAGATCGATCACATCCGCCGGAGCCGGCTTCAAAATCACCTGCAATTGCGAGTGCTTATACAGGCGGTTCGGATTATCGCCATAGCGGCCGTCGGCCGGGCGGCGGCTCGGCTGCACGTAAGCCACGCGATACGGCTGCGGTCCCAGCACGCGCAGAAACGTTTCCGGACACATCGTACCCGCGCCCACTTCGGTGTCATACGGCTCTTGAATGATGCAGCCGCGCTCGGCCCAATACTGTTTCAGCTTGAAGATGATCTCTTGGAATGTCATAGGTTGCGCGCCGCGTTCGCGGGGGGAAGCGTCGCCGTTCCGGAATCGGGGATGGAGATCTCGGCCTCCGCGAAAAGTTTGGCGGTCGCCAGGCGGCGTTCGGCGTGCGATTCGATCTGTTGGATTAGAAACCGGCGCAGGTCGGAAGCCGTGGCGGCAGTCCACTCGGTTACGGAAAGTTGAGCGATAGGCGTACGCAACATCTCCGCTGCCAGCGCGCGTGAGCTCGGGGTAAGTTCCCAGGCGCCGCCCATCGACAGCGCGCCGCGGCAATGCCCGCAGACCAGCCCGGTGCGTGAGCGCGAAAAGAACGCCCGCTCCCGCGTATCGGGATCATCGAGCAACGTTCCGCAACTCAGACAGACGTTCAATTCAGGCAGCCATCCGGACAGGCGCACAGCCCACAGAGAAAAATATGTCACTGCTCGCCACGGACCGGACCCCGCATCGCCCGCATGCAGCGAATCGAGCACGGCCAGCAGCAGCCGGAAAAATCGCTCGCCCGGCTCGGCGGAAGGCAGCAGCTGTTCCGAAACTTCCGCCAGATAGTCCAGCGTTACAGCGGCCCAGTAATCGGAAATCAACCCGAACTGGGAGCGGATCAATTCACAGGAATCGAGGTTGACCAGCTCGCGCGTTTCGCGCTGGAAATACGCCATTCGCACGTGCGATAAGCGTTCCAGCCCCGAGCCGAAAGCGCTCTTCGGACGCCGCGCCCGCTTGGCCACGCCACGCAGTTTTCCCTGATCCCGAGTTAAAAAGCTGACGACAAGGTCCGCCTCTTTCAAGGGGTAGGTGCGTAAAACGAGGGCTTCGCTGACACGAGCCGGCACACGTGGAAGTACAAGGTTAACACACAGAATCGGCGGCGCCGGCGTATGAACCGGCTATCTATTGAACTTGATAAGGAACGGCAATTTCGATTGTTTTCGGCGGAAAACAGGTATTGTTATTGCACGCCTGATATTTCAATTTACCGGCGACCGAGCCTGGTCCCGCGGTCGCATTCGGCGCAACCGTGAAGTTCGCAATCACATTGAACTTCCCCGTGAACACCGACAGTTTATCCGTGCCGACCGTCTCCGTCGTCGCTTTCGGATAGACGACGGCTCCCGCCTGAAGCGCTCCCGTGGCGGTCCACGTCAGGCTGAGCGGAATCAGAAATTCCTCTTTGGGTTTGTCGCTATTCACGTGAAATCCGGCATCGACCGTGACCGGAATCGTGGATTGAACTTTGTCGCCGCGCTTACCGACCACCTTCTGTGGGGCGCCGGCCTGTAAATGTCCGCTACTTTGCGCCTGGACGAACGGGAGCGAGATACAAGCCAACGTGAGCAGGCACGTCTGTTTTTTCCGGCGGGCCCAAAAGCTGCGCAACTTCATCCTCAAAATCCTTCCGGCTCGCGAGCCCGATGTGGATCGCGGCAATTTTGCCTTCGCGGTCGATCAAAAATGTCTCCGGCAGCGACTCCACGTTGCCGTAAATCTCCGCCGTAGCATCGTTTCCGATCACCACGCGGTAGTTCATGCCGACCTCTTTCATGAACGGCTTGACCACTTCCCAGCCTTCGTCGTCCATCGAAACGCCCAGCACTGCGAAGCCGCGGTCCTTATTCTTGCGCTCGATGTCGATCAGCCACGGGATCTCGACCTTGCAGGGCGGACACCACGTCGCCCAGAAATCCAGCATCACCACCTTGCCGCGATAATCGGTCAGGTGCACGGTCTTACCGTCGGCATCCTTCAGCGCAAAATCGGGCGCTTCGTGGCGATCTTTGTTCGGTTTGACAGACGCCGCCCGCACCAGCGAGGGAGATGATGAGCAGCCTTGGAAAAAGGCGCCCACAAATAGCGCTGCCCCCAGGATGATGCTATAGCGGGTGATGGACACGGCTTTCCTCTCTTTAATTATATCGACAAATAGCGCCGGCACAGGACGGTCTCAAACCATGTGCGCCGCCGTTCGCGCCATGATATTGCGAGTGTAAACTCCGGATGCGCGCGCAGGCCCGAATAGAGCCACGCGGCCGTGTCGCAGAAGCTCTCGCAGCAGTATTCCCGCCACCGGCGGGTACGCCGTGTGCGGTCGAGTTCCGTGAGTTCGTTTTTTCGACTCTCCGCCGCCCACCCCAGTTCCCCAGCCGCTCCGCGCTCGATTTCCCGCGCGATCGACTCCTCAAACGCGCGCCGCGCGGGATTTCCCGCACGCAGCCACACAAAATGAAACAGCTCATGGACGAAAATTCGGGGGAATTCCGCACGCGTGCAATCAAACAGGATGCGCCGCTCGCGCAGAAGGGCGCCGCCGTGCACCGGCCCGTGCCGGTCGCGTAGATTGCGCGCACGGGCCAGCCGGACCGGCTGCCCCGATAACGGCGGCAACCTGCTTAAAATGCGCTTGACGGACGGGTAGCTATGTTCGCCGTCCCAAACGGCCAGGTCAGGAGAATTCACGCGCTTCGGCGTGGTGGCGGACGTCAACACCTTTAACTAAGAACAGCACATCTTCGGCGATATTGGTCGCATGATCCGCGATGCGCTCCAGGTGCTGCACGATAAACAGCAGGTCGATGGCGCGGTTGATCGTCGTGTGCTCTTCCTGCATGAACGCGATCAGTTCCTGATAGACCGAATCGCGCAAATTGTCGACTTCATCGTCCGCCAGCAATACATCCCGAGCCATATCCGCGTCACTGCGCGCAAAGGCGTCGAGCGCGCGGTGCACCATACTTTCCGAAAGCTCGGCGATCCGCGGAATGTCCACCAGAGGACGCAGCGCGGGCTCTTTCATCAACGAAAGCGCGCGCTCCGTGATGTTCACCGCCAGATCGCCCATGCGCTCCAGGTCGGAGTTCATCTTAATTACGGCCGTGATGAAGCGTAGATCGCGCGCCATGGGTTGAAACAGCGCCAGCAAGCGCGTCGCGAGTTCGTCGATCTCCATCTCGCGCTGGTTTACCTGCGCCTCGTTCCACATCACCTCTTTCGCGCGCTCTTCGTCGCGCTCCACCAGAGCGTAAACGCTGTTGTGAATGGCGGCCTCCACCAGGCCGCCCATCTCCAGCAGCTTGCTTTGCAATTCTTCCAGTTCTTCGCGAAAATGCAGCATCGGTTCCAGTCCTTTTCGCTCTACCCGAATCTACCCGTGATGTAGTCTTCCGTTTCCTTCTTGGCCGGACGCTTAAAAATGATCGGCGTGCGGTCGAACTCCACCAGTTTCCCCATCAGAAAGAAGCCGGTAAATTCGGCCACGCGCGCCGCCTGCTGCATATTGTGCGTGACGATCACCTGCGTCGTGACGTTCTTCAGGCTGAACATCAAATCCTCGATCTTCGCTGTCGCGATTGGATCGAGCGCGGAGCAGGGCTCGTCGAGCAGCAGCACTTCCGGATCGACCGCCAGCGCGCGCGCAATGCACAGGCGCTGTTGTTGGCCGCCCGAAAGCGAGTATGCCGATTGATGCAGCTTGTCTTTCACTTCCTCCCACAACGCCGCCACCTTCAAGCTGTGCTCCACTTTGTCGTGCAGGGAGCCGTTGCCCTTCATCCCGTTGATGCGGATCCCATACGCCACGTTGTCGAAGATCGACTTCGGAAACGGGTTGGGGCGTTGGAATACCATCCCGACCCGGCGGCGAAGATTCGTGACATCCACGTCCAGTACATTTTGCCCATCGAGCGTCACCGAACCCTCCGCACGCGCTCCGCGAATCATTTCATTGATGCGATTGAGCGTGCGCAGAAAGGTGGATTTTCCGCAGCCGGATGGGCCAATCAACGCCGTAATCTGTTTGCCAGGAATATTGATGTTGATATCGTGCAGCGCTTGAAACGAGCTGTAGAAAAAGTTCAGGTTTTTGACCGCGATCTTAGTCTCGGGTGCTGCGGCCTTCGGCGGCGGTGACGTGTGTGGCATTTCCACAGGCCGCATGACCGGTTCATGCGCCGACGCGGCGAAATCTGGAAAACTATCCATCTGTTTTGACTCTAACCCTTCTGCACAGCAATCCCGCGCGACGCGATCCAGCGCGCCGTCACGTTCGTCACTAAAACCATCGTCAGTAGCACCAGTCCCGCGGCCCACGCCTGACGATGATAGTCGTCAAACGGAGCCATCGCGTGCTTGTAGATCATTACCGGCAATGCCGCCGTGGGCTGATTGATACCGCTGGGCCAAAACTCGTTATTCAGCGCGGTAAACAGCAGCGGCGCGCTCTCTCCCGCAATACGCGCGATGCCCAAAATCATTCCGGTAAGAATGCCGCGCATGGCCGCCGGCACGGCTACAGTCGCGATCACCTTCCACTTGGGAGCGCCGAGCGCCAATGCGCCCTCGCGCAACGTCCGGGGAACATTCAGCAGAAACTGTTCCGTGCTGCGCATCGTGATGGGGATCAACATCAGGCTCAAGGCGAAGCCGCCCGCAGTCGCGGAGAACGTGTGCATCGGCACGACGATTACGGTCCAAGCGAAAATTCCGATGACGATCGACGGCACGCCGTTCAAAAGATCGGCCATGTAGCGCAGCAGAAAACCGAAAGTCTTGCCGCTGAATTCCGCCAGATAAATTCCGCCCAGAAATCCGATGGGCAATCCGATGATCGCCGCCAAACCCACCATCATCGCGCTGCCGACGATTGCGTTCGCCATGCCGCCGCCGAGTTCTCCCGTCGGCTTCGGCAACTTGGTGAGGAAGTTCCAATCGATCGACGCGGCGCCGTTAACTACCAGATAGCCAAAGATGATGAAAAGGATAGAGACAGTCAGCACGGTGCACACGCCCGTGAGCGTGAGCATCACTTTGTTGACCGCCTTACGATACGCCAGCCGGTTCATGACGTGCGCGCCGTCCCCTTTCCTGAGGTTGCGATCACGAGCACACGCGCCAGCGCATTAATGATGATGGTGATGACAAACAGCACCAGGCCGACTTCGATCAGCGAGCTCAGATGCAGATTGTCGCTAGCTTCGGCGAATTCATTGGCGATCACCGAGGCAATCGTATAGCCGGAAGCCAGTAGCGATGGATGCAGCGTTGTATCGTTGCCGATCACCATCGTCACCGCCATGGTTTCGCCCAGGGCGCGGGCTAACGCCAGAAAGATGGAACCGAAAATTCCCAATCGCGCATACGGCACCACCACCTGAATTGTGGACTCCCATTTGGTGGCGCCAAGCGCGAGCGCAGCTTCCCGCTGATCGCGCGGAACCTCCAACAGAGCTTCGCGAGAAATCGAAATGATGAACGGGAACGTCATGATCGCGAGAATCACGCCGGCCGTGAGGTATCCGCCGCCCGTCGCGGGTCCGCTGAAAAATCTTCCGATTGCCGGCAGTTCGCCCAACGTGTGCTTGATCAGCGGCTCTATGTAGTCGCGCATCAGCGGAATCAAGGTAAACACGGCGATCAGGCCGTAGATCACACTGGGCACGGCCGCCAGCAGTTCCACAAGAAAGGTCAGCCAATCCGAAACGCGCCGCGGCGCCAGTTCGGCCAGGAAGATCGCAGCTCCCACACCCAACGGCACCGAAATCGCGAGCGCGACCACGGAAGTCAGAATTGTGCCGTATACAAAAGGAAGCGCGCCGAACTGTCCGTTCCCCGGGTCCCAATCCTGAGTGAAGAGAAAATTGAAACCAAACTTATGGCGAGACAGTTCACTGTGGGTCCACAATTCCCAAACCAGCACCAGGGTAACGACAAGAACTGTGGAAGCGAAGAGAAAGGCGACGCCGTGCGCAATAGCATCGCCTCCACGCAGGCTCGATAAAAATCCTTTAGTCCGCCCGGTTCCGCCTGCTGTGATAGCCGGAGCAGACATTTATTGAACCTGGGCGAGTTGCTTCAGTTCAACCGAGGTTACTTCTTTCGGAAGCGGGGCATAGTTAAGACTTGGCGCCACGCCCTGGCCATCCTTCAGCATCCAGCTCAGAAAGCCTTTGATGGCGTCACGCTTCCTGGCATCGGCGAACTTGCTCGGAATCAGCAGATAAGTCATCGTAGAGATCGGATAGGCCTGCGCGCCCGAAGCGTTGGTGATCGAAACCGGGAAGGATTTGACGCCGTCCGCGGCCGCAGTCACCGACTGTACCGTCGCGTTGATGAAGCTTCCCGCCGCATTTTTCACTTGACCGTACTGCATACCCTTGTTGGTCAGGATGAAGGTCAGTTCGAGGTATCCGATCGAGTACGGCGTCTGCTTCACGTATCCCGCAACGCCGTCGTTTTGAGGTTGGCCGGAACCGGTCGGCCACTTGGGGCTCTGATTTACGCCCGGGCCATTCTTCCACGCATCGCTCACCTTGGCCAGATACTCGGTGAACACGAATGTGGTGCCGCTGCCATCGGAGCGGTGCACCACAGCGATGTCTTCATTCGGCAACGCGACCCCGGGATTCAGCGCCGTGAGCGCCTTATCGTTCCACTTCGTGATCTTTCCCAGGAAGATATTCGCAAGCACGTCGCCGGTGAACTTCAACTGAGTGGTTACCTTTGGCAAGTTGTAGGCAGGGACAATACCGCCCAGCACCGTGGGGAAGTAAATCGGCTTCACTTTCATTTCATTCATCTCGGCCTCGGTGACGGGACGGTCCGAAGCGCCGAAATCGACGGTGCCGGCAACCAGTTGCTTGATGCCTGCACCGGAACCATTCGCCTGATAATTGATCTCCACGCCGGCGTGCGCGTTCTTGTAATCGCTGAACCACTTCTTGTAGATAAACTCGGGGAAACTGGCCCCGGCAGCATTGATGGATTGCGCGGCTGCTATGCCGGCCACGCTCATCGCGGCCAGCGCCATCAGACCCAGTCTGATTGTCGTCTTCATATTCTGTTCCTCTCTTCTACCCTCTCACGCGATTGTTACAATTCGGTTTCGTTCCGGTTAGGTGTCTGCTATGGGGAGAACACCGGCTCCAATTGCCAAACCCGGCTCCCTTTCCACTGTTCTGAATCGCTCAAACGCAGCGTTGGAGTGTGTTTTGCCGCGAGACGCCGGGCACAGCGCCTGCGCGCTTGGGCGATTGAGCTTGACAGTGAAACGCGAGTATAGGATGCGGTCTGTTAGAACCGAATGACAGCGCAGTTACAGCGGGATCAATTGGCAGAACGATAGAGGCTTGGAAGTACCGGCGGTTTGCGTAGCCTGCATTTCTCGCACAACTTCTACCGCGGCGCTTGAGAAAGCCGCGTATACTTCGATACGCACGTTCACCGCGCTCGAAGTGCGGTTAAAGTACGCGCCGCGCGCTGAAAAACGCAGGCTAGTTCTTCACGTGCTCCAACTGTTTCCAGTTTTCTTTGAACACGGTATTGGGGTCGAAATTGGGAGAATCGCTCAGCAGATATTCACCTTGGCCATTCACCCAGGCGTGCCCATAGTTGTTGCTCAGTTCCATCGTCTCGCCCGTGTCCGGATTGCGATACGTCTCCACGCCGCGAATCACTTGATCGAACGCGAAGGCGCTCTTTTCCTGGGTCCTTTGCTGATTTTCGTAGCCCTCTTGCTGGATTTTGCGGATGTCCTCCGCATTTTTGGAGACGATGGCCGAACGGTCGCGGATCCCCTTGAGTTCGATCTGCTGCATCTGCTGCGCGTTCCGCGTCACGCGCGCCTGCCAGCCTGGATCCACTCGGAATGTCGAGAGAATCGTCTCGAAAAACTTTTCGGAGCCCTCCAGATGCCCTTGCGGCGCGCGTTCCGCGACGACATGCGCGGAGCATTGATATGACCATGCCTGGCGCATCTGCATCGTACGCGTATCGTAGGTGGGTCCCAGCGTTCCCGTGCTGATAGTCGCGACCACCAGCCACTCTTCCACCGGCTGACCATTCAGGTTATAGCGCAGCAGCCCGCGCACAACATCCGGCTGAACGCGCTGCTGCATTCTATATTGCGCGGCCATCTGCTCTGTCTGCCGCGCTTGCTTCTGCAGCGCTTCGAGCAGCTTTGGCGCAGGCTCGACCTTCACCAGTTGCGCATTGGGACGCAGCTTGCCTAAATTGCGTCGCAGAAAATCGGCGCCGCCCATGGGTTGCATGATGTCGCAGGGGCGCGAACCCATACGCGCAGTCTGCGCTGCCGTAGCTTGGAGCGGTTGTGGATTATCCGCCCACACCCAGGTAAACGCGGGGAAGATTTCGACGGAGCGGCCATCCGGCCCGGAGGCGTGAAGGGTCGTTTGAATGGTGTTGCACTTATCCTTGATGTTCCAAGTGGTGGCGCCTTGCGAATTCCACTCCACAGGGACCAGCATTGTCGCGGACGTGATCGGCTTTTCAAAACCTTGCGCATCCACCGTCCTCGCGATTTTCATGCGCAGCACGTGCCCCTGATCGGCGTTCGCTTGTGGAGGGGGCGATGGCTTAACCGGCGGGGTCGCCGCCTGAATCGCCGGACCCGCTGGGGAAACCGGCGGCGGGGCGGGCACAGAAGGGGCGGTTGACGATGGCTGCGTGGGAGTGGGCGATGGCTGCGTGGGAGTGGATGTCGACGCCGCGCTGGAATACGCCGGCGCTGAATTCGCGGCGACCGCAGGTTGCGGCGGTGTGACCGCAGGTAAAGTCGCGGGTTCGGATGGCGGCGCCGCTGAAGGCATTTCCGAGGACAAGAGCGCCGCTCGTTTCGCCGCGTACTCCTCGTTCGTTACCAAGCCGGCGTCGCGGACTCGATCGAGCGCCTCCAGAGCCTGCGCGTGGCTCACCAGCGCGGCGCGGCGCGAGTGATATTCCGCTTGATTGAGCACGCCGCTGCGATACGCGTCATCCAATGCGGCGACTTGCTTGGCGGTGCTATTCCGGCGCGAACAACCGGCGGCTAAAATCAGGCACGATAAGAGTAGCCCTGCGACGATCCCCTTCATGCTCAACCCCTCGGTCTATGATAGCCGTTGGACGCGCCGCGGCTTAGCCTCAAGGTTTGCTTGCGGCCTTGACAGTACCGTTACCTGCCTCGAGC
>DATAUH010000424.1:0-13122 GCA_036268375.1 Bryobacteraceae bacterium
CACATCGACGAAATCTCCACCGGCCTGCCCGAAGTCGACACCGCGCTAGCCGAAGGCGCGACGTTCCTCCAACACATCCAGTTCCTGGAACTCCTCTCGCTTTACGAAAGCCGCCTCCAACGCGCCATCGAGCGCAACACCGCGCAACTCGAAAAACTCCAGTCGGACCGCAAAGCCGCAGCCGCCAAAGCGGAAACAGAAGCAGTCGACGCGAAGAAACAACCCGCATCCGAGATCGCGGCCCACGCCGGCGGCCCCACACCCGCGCCCAACGAGTTCGTTTTTTCAGAATCCGCCGCAGCTCCGGCAGCCGCCCAGCAAACCCGCCCCGCGCACTCCTCAAATTCACCCCGGAAGGAGAATTCCGCCGCCTGACTCACATGAAAAGCCAACCAAACTCGCGCGCTGAACGAATCGCTAACCAGGACTCTGTCCGCAGTCCGCATTTAACCCGAATCTCTTTCGCTTTTCTTTGCGTCTTTGCCTCTTTGCGACCTCCTAGAAAGGCCTCCGGCCGCGCGCTTTCCCAATCCTGCTGCCGGTTCAATTTTTCTCCGCCGCCGCCCTCTTCACACCCGGCGCTACACTGAAACCGAGTGCATACCAGCCTCTTCGATCTCTTCAAAATCGGCATCGGCCCTTCCAGTTCGCACACCGTCGGACCAATGCGCGCCGCCTACCGCTTCGTCGAACTTCTTATTCACCGCGGCATCTTGGCGTCCACCGCGCGTCTTCGCGTCGAGTTATACGGCTCGCTCGCCCTCACCGGCAAAGGTCACGGAACCGACCGCGGCATCCTCCTCGGCCTCATGGGTGAACGCCCGGACTCCGTCGATCCTGCCTCCATCGAGTCGCGCGTCGCCGAAGTCGCAGAAAAAGGCGAACTGCGCCTCTTCGGTCAGCGCGCCATCCCCTTCACGTTGCCCGATGACCTGCAATTCCGTATGAAGGAGACCCTCGCCGCTCACCCCAATGGCATGCGCTTCACAGCCTGCGCTTCCGACGGCGCCGTGCTCGATCAGCGCGTCTTTTACTCCATCGGCGGCGGCTTCATACGCGAGGAAGGCCAGGCCGAATCCGAACGCGAACGCGCGGCCGTGCCCTACTCCTACACCTCCGCGGCCGAGCTCCTCGAAATCGGCGACCAGCGGGCTTTAAAGATTCACGAAATCGTCTTCGCCAATGAGCTCACCTGGCGCGGCGCCGATGAAATTCGCGCCGGAATTCGCAAAATCTGGGGCGTCATGAGCGCCTGCATCGAACGCGGTCTCGAAACCGAAGGCATCCTGCCCGGCGGCCTCAAAGTGCGCCGGCGCGCGCCCGGCCTGGCTCGCAAACTTCGCGCCCGCACCGTGCCGGATCCGCTCGGCGGCATGGATTGGCTCAACGTCTACGCCATCGCCGTCAACGAAGAGAACGCCGCCGGCGGCCGCGTCGTCACCGCTCCCACCAATGGCGCGGCCGGAGTCATTCCCGCCGTCGCGCAGTATTTCCTCACCTTCCTCGGCGGCGATGAAGCCGGACTCGAACGCTACTTCCTCAGCGCCGCCGCCATCGGAACGCTGTACAAGGAAAACGCATCCATCTCTGGAGCTGAGGTCGGCTGCCAGGGCGAAGTAGGCGTTGCCTGCTCCATGGCGGCCGGCGGACTCGCCGCCGCGCTCGATGGCGCCAACGCGGCGGTCGAACATGCCGCCGAAATCGGCATGGAACACAACCTCGGAATGACTTGCGACCCCATCGGCGGCCTCGTGCAGATTCCCTGCATCGAGCGCAACGCATTCGGCGCCGTCAAAGCCGTGAACGCGGCCCGCATGTCACTGCAGGATCCCGGCGAACACAAAGTCTCGCTCGACCAGGTAATCCGAACCATGTATCAAACAGGCCTCGACATGCAGTCGCGCTACAAAGAGACCTCGCTCGCCGGCCTGGCTGTGAACGTAATCGAATGTTGAACGACGCAGCCGCCCGCCTATCGCGTCTGTTCCATAAAACGCGCCCGGTCCGCCGGAGCATCGATCTCCGATGCCAGCGTGCTGCGTAACTCCTCCAGGCTCCGCGCCGATTTCGCAGCCCGGGCGACCACCACCTTCGCGATCGGCCCGAGGAACGGCGCCAGCGCCTGAGCCAGCCGGTCCAGTTGCGACGTCTCAAAAACCGGGGCCTGCGTGGACGGCCGCGAAACAGTCGCCGCTGAAGACGAACTGGTCTTCAGGAACGCTTCGCGATCCTTCGGGTTATCCAGTTGCTCCGCCAGCGCCTGCTGTATCTCAACCACCGTCGAGTACCGCCGCGCCGCATCCGCTACCATGCGTTTCGCAATCGGACCGATGACTCGCGAAAGGCGCGATTCCAGCGCGATCAGCTCCGGCGACGCAGCCATCGTAAGTGTCGCCGCACTTGAAAGCGGCGTGGTGGCAGCGCCCGCACTCTGGAGCGCCATTTGAAACTCGCGCGCGGTCTGAAAACGCTGCGCGGGGTTCTTCGCCAACGCCCGCATGATCGCCGCGGAAACATGCGGCGGCGTGCGCGGGTTCACCAGCAAAGGTTCGGGCGGCGTCACGTTCAGTTGCGCGTGCATCAACGCGTGCTCCGTATCGCCATGCACCGGGCGTCGCCCGGTCACCATCTCGTATAACGCAAGCCCCAGCGAATAGATATCCGAGCGCGCGTCCACCTCACCCCCGATGATCTGCTCGGGCGACATATACGCGAGCGTGCCCACCGCCAATCCCGCGCCGGTAAGTCGGGTGCTGGCCTTCGATCTCGCAATGCCGAAGTCCGTCAACTTCACCACTCCGCCCGCTCCGATCAAGATATTAGCGGGCTTGATATCGCGGTGGATCACGCCGTGGTCGTGCGCGAATGCAAGCGCGGCGAGCACCTGCCGGGCGTAACCTATCGCTTCATCAGCGGCCATGCCTTCAGGCCGCAGCCGGTCTTCCAGACTTACTCCTTCGACTAATTCCAGGATCATCACCAGCCGGTCGCCAATGCGGTGCGCCGAGTAAAGCGCCGCGATATTAGGATGCTGCAGGCTGGCGTGTACCTTGATTTCGCGTAAGAAGCGGTCGACAAACGCCGGGTCCTCTTCCAGGCCGCCCAGCACCACCTTCATGGCCTCTTCGCGATCGGTTAACATGCTTCGCACACGGAACACTTTGCCCATGCCGCCGCGCCCCAGTACGCCCGTGACCTGATAGTCGCCGACGATATCTCCAATCTGAATGGGCATCTCTAGAGAGTAACCCGACTGAAGCCGCCTGCCGGATCACTTGACGGGCGCGGTAAAATCAATACAACCCCAGAATAGAAAGGTTGTACGCAGACCGCTTTCCAATGGATACCCTTACCGTTACTCGAGCAGCGGAGTTCCGCGATGAATTGTCCCGCCGTGTGATTGTGGCCGATGGGGCGATGGGAACCATGCTCTATTCGCGCGGGGTGTTCATCAACCGCTGCTTTGACGAGTTGAATCTCTCCGCCGCCGACATGGTGCGCCAGATTCATCAGGAGTATGTCAAAGCCGGCGCGGAGATTCTGGAGACCAACACCTTCGGCGCTACCCGTACGCGCCTGGGCGCCTTCGGCCTTGCCGAAAAGACCGTCGACATCAACCGTGCCGCGGTGAAACTGGCGCGCGAAGCCGCTAAGGAGCAGGCCTGGGTCGCCGGCGCCGTCGGCCCTCTCGGCGTGCGCATCGAGCCTCTCGGTCCTACCTCGTTTGCCGAAGCCCGCGCCGCATTTCGCGAGCAAACCGACGCCCTTGTCGAAGCCGGCGTCGACCTGTTGATCCTCGAAACCTTCGCCAATCTGGATGAACTGCGCCAGGCCGTGCAAGCAGCGCGCGAATCGGCCGGTCCGGATATGGCGATCGTCGCGCAGGTGACGATCGACGATTTTGGCCACTTACCCGGCGGCACCGCGCCTGAAGCCTTCACACGCGAATTGGACGCCATGAAGGTGGACGTCATCGGGCTCAACTGCTCCGTAGGTCCGAAGGCCGCGCTCGAAACGGTGGAGATGATGATGCAGTACTCCTCGAAGCCAATGAGCGTGATGCCCAATGCCGGCGTGCCGCAGCGCGTCGAAGGCCGAAATATTTATCTCTGCTCGCCCGAATACATGGCGCAATATGCCCGCCGCATGCTGTGGGCCGGCGTGAAGATCGTCGGCGGATGCTGCGGCACCACGCCCGAACACATCAAGTTGATTCGCCAGGAGACGCGCTCCCTGCAGCCGGCGCAAAAGAAGCTGAACGTGACCGTGGAAGAGCCGCGCGCCAAAGGTCACGCTCTCGATGCGGTTGCGGTAGCCAATAAATCCGCACTCGGCGCCAAACTGGCCGCCGGAAAATTCGTGGCGTTCGTGGAAATTCTGCCACCGCGCGGCGTAGACGCTTCGCGCGAAATTGAAGGCGCCAAGCTCTGTGCGCGTCACGGCATCGATTGCATCAACGTGCCCGATGGCCCTCGCGCCAGCGCCCGCATGAGCGCCCAGGTCACCTGCCAGTTGATCCAGCAGCACGCCGGTATCGAAGCGGTGAACCATTTCTGCTGCCGCGACCGCAACATTCTAGGCATCCAATCGGAACTGCTCGGCGCGCACACCGCCGGCGTCCGCAACCTGATCTGCATCACCGGGGATCCGCCGCGCATGGGAGCATATCCCGATGCCACGGCTGTCTTCGACGTCGACGCCATCGGCCTGGTCAACATCGCCAACAACCTGAATCACGGCTTGGACATCGGCGGCAATCCGATGGGTTCGCAAACCGCCCTGCTGATCGGCGTGGGCGCCAATCCCGGCGCGATGAATCTCGATGAAGAGATTCGCCGCTTCGATTGGAAGGTGGAAGCGGGCGCCGAGTACGTCGTCACGCAGCCCGTCTTCGACACGGACCTTCTCGAAAAATTCCTCAAGCGAATTGAGCACGCGAAGATTCCGGTCATTTGCGGCATTTGGCCGCTCACCAGTTTCCGTAACGCGGAGTTCATGGTGAACGAACTGCGCGTCCCGGTTCCCGAAGAGTATATGGAACGTATGCGCCGCGCCGACAGCGCCGAAACCGCTCGCGAAGAGGGCGTGGCGATTGCGCGCGACATGACGGCGCGCGTGCGCGCCCTGGTGCAAGGTGTGCAATTAAGCGCACCTTTCGGGCGTTATCAGATGGCGCTCGATGTGGCCGACGCGATTGGATCGCGGTAAGATCGAAACCTCATGGCGACCGACCTGGTGGAGATCAACCCCGAAGAACCGCGGCCGGATGTCCTGGAGCGAGCAGCCGCGGCCATTCTGCGCGGACAGGTGGTCGCAATTCCCACCGAGGCGCTCTACACGCTCGTGGTCGATCCGTTCAACCTCAACGGCGTGGCCCGCGTGTTCGAAGCTAAGGGCCGCGAATTGCACCGCTCCCTGCCGCTGCTGGTGCGCGACGCCCTCATGGCCGAAGAGTACGCCGGCGAATTGAACAATCGCTTCGCGCTTCTGGCGCGTCGCTTCTGGCCCGGACCATTAACCATCATCGTCCCGGCATCCGCAAAGATTCCGCTGCGCGTCACCGGTAATACCGGCCGTCTGGCGCTGCGTCAATCGCGCTCCGTGGTGGCGAATCAGCTGGTAAGCATGTTGAACCAGCCGCTGGTGTCCACCAGCGCCAATCAGTCGGGCACGCCCACGTGTAAGAGCGGCATTGAAGTTTTCGGAACCATGGATGGCCGGGTGGATTTAGTGCTGGACGGAGGCCTCTGCGGCGGTTTGGGCTCCACCACGGTGGATATCACGGAACCCTATTGGCGCCTGATTCGCGAAGGGGCGATTGCGGAAAAAGAGATAGCCGAGTGTCTGGCGAATTAGCAAAGAACAAGAAGCGCGGCCGGGGCCGGCATCCCGGCCGCGCTTACCTCACATACTCCTCTGCAACGCTGGACGAAGTCAGTCAGCCACTCGGCGCGCACGCTGCGGCCATTCTGGCTCCCTCGATTCCTGACTCCCTCGGCTCCATCCGGAACGGATTAAGGGCGTAGCCCTTAGGCACAGCTCATCCCCGCATGAATGAACTGCCACATCTCAGGCGTAATTTTGAATCCTTGCGATTGCTGCTTGGCCTCCTCGGACCAGTTTTGCCGATCTTTCCACGCATTGCTCGCTGCCTGCGTCAAATCGGGATCGCCCTTCGTGAACTGCTCCACAAGGCCCTTCCACCGCTTCGCCAACGCGAGAGCTTTTTCGCCGGTCGGGCTTTCGCCCGCATCCATCGCCGCCTGCACATCTGCAATCAGCTCGATCCACTGCTTGCTGACTCGCTCTTGTAGCTCAGGCGACCATTCGCCTTGCCGCGCGTCGATCTTCTCGCGCGCGGCTTCATTCGCGTACTTGGTCCAATCGTTGTTCTGCTGCATTTCGATCACCTCGATGATTTTCTTGAGAACGGCCGCGTCCGCCGGCTGCCCTTTCGCCACCACCGATTCGGCTTCGCGAATAGCGGCAATGGCGCGGTCCAGCAGGCGGCGCTTCTCTTCGAGCGCGGTGCGTTGCATACGCAACGCATCGGGAAGTTCGGGCCTGGCGGAATCCAAAAGCTCCCGAATATCCTTCAGCGGCAGCCCCAGAAACTTCAGCGCCACAATCTGCTCCAGCCGCTCCAGATCGCTGTCGCGATAGAGACGGTAGCCGGATCCGTTGCGCTTCGGTTTCAAAAGGCCCAGGCGGTCGTAGTGGTGCAACGTGCGCACGGTTACTCCCGCCAAGTCCGCAAACTCACTCGCCTGATGCATGGCCGTTCCCTGTTTCAACTTCTCTCTCATCCTCGGGCCTGACCTTACGTTAGGGTCAAGCGCTATTTTAGAAGAAGATGAGATTTTTAATCGCGGCCGCGCTCCTGTTTGCATCGCTCCCCGCGGACGCGGCTGGCGGCTTCACATTTCAATTGAAAGACACCGCCGGCGCCATGCATACAGCGGACGAATGGGCAGCGGCGAAAGCGGTCGTCGTGTACTTCACCACCACCGATTGCCCCATCGGCAACAGCTACGTGCCGGCGATGAACCGGCTGCACGATGCCTACGCGCCGCGCGGCGTAGCCTTTTACGCTGTGCAGACCGACTTGACCATTCCCGAAGCCGATGTCGTGAAGTACGCGCGCGAGTACAATTACCGCTATCCGCTGCTGTTCGACCGGCCCCAGACTTTGGTGCGGCGCGCCGGCGCGACTACCACTCCACAAGTCGCGATCTTCGATCCCCAAGGAAAGCTCCTGTACCTGGGGCGCATCGATAACCGCGTCGCAGACTTCGGCAAACAGCGTACCGCGGCAACGGTATTTGATCTGCGTGACTCTCTGGACGCCGTGCTGGCAGGCAAACCCGTGCTCCATGCGACCACGAAATCGATTGGATGCGCGATCACGCTTTCGCCCGATGCGCGCTAATGGAGTTTAATGTTACAGCGCCGGATTACAACAAAGTTTTCGCGCTAGATTCGAAGAGGGGTGCGCTCGAGCGGGGGCTGGGCAGTTCGACCACATGTTGGAGAGCGTTGGCCGCTATAAAATTCTGAGTCCGCTGGGCAGAGGTGCGATGGGAGTCGTCTATCTCGCCGAAGACCCCGTGCTCGGCCGGCAAGTAGCACTCAAAACCATCGACTTTGGTTTAGAGGACGAGGCGCGCCGGCAGTTCCTTCGCGGCCGTTTGCTGCGTGATGCGCGCGCCGCGGCATCGCTTTCGCATCCGAACGTCGTAAGCGTGTTCGATATCGTGGACGCCGGCGCAACATTGGCCGTGATCATGGAGTATGTGCCCGGAGAAAACCTTGGCGCTTATCTCTCGCGCAACCCGGTGGCGGATCCGCGCTTCGCCGCGCAAATCGTAAAAGCGATGGCCGCGGCGCTCGACTATACGCATTCGCGCGGCGTAGTGCACCGGGATATCAAGCCCGCGAACGTCATGCTGGACGCGTCGCGGATTCCGAAGATAACCGATTTCGGTATCGCGCGTGTCTCGGAAGGCGTCACTACAACCGTGGCTGGATCCGTGATGGGCACCATCGAGTACATGGCGCCGGAGCAGATCAAGGGCGAAGCAGTGGATGGGCGCGCCGATCAGTTCGCGCTGGCGGTGGTGACCTACCGCATGCTGACCGGGCAGACGCTGTTCGGTGAACACTCGATGGCGACGCTGGCGTACAAGATTGTGAATGAGCTGCCGGCGCCGGTCTGCTCGCGCAACTCGTGGCTGCCGCCCACCATGGATGCGATCATCGCGAAGGCGCTTTCGAAAGAGCCTCAAGACCGCTACGCAACTTGCATGGAGTTCGCCGAAGCAGTGACGGGCGCGTTGGGGGCAGTCGATCGCGAAGCTCCCACGGTGGCGATCTCGCCAATTGCACCCGCGCCAAAAGCGAATTCGAAATTCCCGGCGCTAGTTTTCGGCTGCGCGGTAGTCGCTGTCGCGGCAGGCTTGATGCTGTGGCGGCCTTGGAGCTCATCGAACTCGCACGGACCCGAAATCTCAGCAGAGGCCGTGCGCCCCGCAGGCCCGGTTCCGCGCGACCCGCAAATACCGCCCGCGCAGCCTCCGGCGCCGCAGAACTCGGAAAAATCAGTTTCGCCGCCGGATCGCGGGGCGCCTGCCGGTCACAAGATATTCGCGAAATTGGTGGTGGAGCCTGCAACTCCGTCGAGGGACTACGCGCTCGAGATTCCCCCCAAGAAAGTAACCGCCGCGCAGCGCGCGGAGCAGCCGCAGCCGGTCGTACTACCGCCGGTTTCAGCCGAAGATGCCATGGCGCACGGGCGCGAGTTGATGAAAAGCCAGGATTACGCGGGCGCGATTCAGGCATTCAGCAAAGTGGCGGACCTGCGGCCCCAGAATGCGCAGGCGTATACCAGCCGCGGCAACGCATACCAGGCCCTGGAACAGTTCGAGGCCGCGATTCGCGACTACGATCACGCAATTCGCATCAACCCGGCGGTTCCGGGCTTTTACGCGGCGCGCGGCGCCTGCTACATGAAACTGCAGAAGGACGATCTGGCGCTGGCGGATCTCAACCAGTCGCTGGCGCTCAAGCCGGATGCTCCCGCAGCGCTCAGTTCGCGCGCGCGGTTGTACATGGCACTGAAGGATTTTCACAAGGCGCTGGCCGATTGGACGGAGGTGATTAGTTTACAACCGGAAAATATACAGGCCCATCGGCAAAGGGCAAACACGTATCGCGCCCTGGGCGATAAGGCGGCTGCGCAGGCCGACATTCAAACGGCCGCGGAGCTTGCCGCGAAAAAGGGCGGGTAGTCACGTATGGCTGGAATTTCCTATTGAACGGCGGCGCAGCTTAGTAGTATGATCGAACCGTTTTTGACTCGGAGAACCTCTGCATGCCTGGCCGGTTCAATCTCTCGCTTCGGCTTGCACAACTCATAGAAGATGAGTTTGCAGTATTTGGCACGCGCGCGCTAAAGTGCAACGAGGCTGCGGCGTTGCTCAACGACATCGATTCGCTGACCACCACAATGCCCCGGATTGCTGCGCCTCCAAAGTGTGAAGCATCGGAGACGCTGGCTTCGATTCCGCTATTGATGACGGGCCATTTCCGCCGGCACCGCTTCTATCTGTTGTTGCAATATCTGCGAGCGATTCGCGAAGGCGTCTCCACCTGCGTCGACGCAACGGCACAGGAGATCGCCGTGTCTGGACGGTGGAATTCGTACGCTCACGTACGCGCGCTCCACTGGCGCGCAAGAGCCTGCATGGCGATGCTGGCGATTCGCGGAATGCTCTTCGTGGCGCACGTGCCGGTAAATTTCGGAAAACCCTGCCAGGATCTGTGCGAATTAATCGGCGACCGCATCGCCCCTCCCACGCCCGCAAACGGGGAGTGATTAATGCTGCTGGCGATCCAGCATGCGGGCATACTCGCAGAGAGCTTCCGATATCGAAACCGTTGCGCGACTCGCGGTCTTGTCGATGCTCAAAGGTTTAACTTCCGGGCACACGTCCGATTCGCGCGTTAGAAAAACGGCGCACAGAACACCCAAGGCCAAGCCGTTGATCACAGTGATCAATGAGACGATGGCGTTGTAGCGCAAGGCGGGGCCTGCGCCCCAAATGCTGATCAGTGAAGCTGCCAGCGTCAGTCCAACATGCAGCGTCAGGATATCGGCTGCGCGCCGCGTCATGAGGCTGATGGGAATCGTGCGCACTTTGGGTAGCAGGAAGCGCGCGCCGGAAAGCACAAAGATCATTACGGCGCTGGCCGCGCGCTGGCCCCAGATTGCGGAGTGCCACACCCCGTTCCAGCCCGTGGGAGGCGCAACGTACCCCACCACCCAGCAGACGAGAGCGCCGATGATCGCGAGACCGCCGAGCAGAATTGTACCGGGAGTGCGGAACTTCGGATAGTGTTCGGTAAGGGCCCAGAAGACGCTGGTAATGGCGAAGCCTTCAAACAGGATGGAGGCCCACGCGATTAACGCGTAGGCCGCTCCATATCGGTGCATGTTACCGGATAGGGCGAGCGCAATTCCGGACTGAACGGAAAGCACCACAAGAAGAGCAAACAGACCGGGGAAGCGGTCTATCAGCCCGCGCCGCCAGATGCACAGAGCAGCCACTGCCTTCGCTCCGGCGCCGGCTATCCATAATGCAACGATCAGGAAAGCCACGGGCGAATTATACACCCGCCGATACTGCAGCGTGCAAACGTTTCGCCATTCCTGTAGTTTTCTTGATGATCGGTTTGTGAGTTTTAACCGGGGCGCGGTGCAGAGCGGGCTCGCAATCCGGGGGACACTGCGGCGGGGGGCAGAACGGAGGGCAGCCGGGCGGTGGCGGAGTTCCGGCCAGTTGGATCGGTGCAGTGGCGGGTTTGAGAGAGGGAACAGGATCCAGGCCGAAATCGGAAGCGGATACCGCGGGGCGAGTCGCCCGCGTGGTACTTTTTGAGGTAAGGGCCAGGGAAGCCGAGGTGAGGCCCGCGGCAGTAACAAACAACGCTACAACGATATTCTTCATATTGGACTCTTCTCCTTGCCCGGAAATCCGGACATAGAGCTGAGTTTGCGCTTTCGCTGGCGCTTCACGCAATATCGCCTTGGAAGCGCGTGGGTTTATTTCGGAGAGCGTGAGTACACATACATTTGTTACACCTGTACGAACCTCGCCCTGCAGGTTTTTGTCATACTGTAGTAGTAGAGGTAGTACGTAAATGCCGCACCAGTTGGTTTGGCCGTAGGCGGCACGTTGTAGGTTGGTTCCAGGAGTTACTGAAATGTCCCAAGGTTTCAAGCCCAGTCTAAGCCGGGAAGTGGAAGACGCGTTGATGTATCTTCCGCGAAAAGGCGTCACGGATTTCAATCGCGGAGACGTCATCTTCGACGAAAACAACCCATCGAAGGCTCTTCACCTGGTGGTGCAGGGTCGCGTGAAAGTTACGATTCCCGTGGATAATGGCTGCCAGACGGTGGTGGACATTTTTAATACCGACGATTTCTTTGGCGAAAGCTCATTGTTAGGTGCGCCGCACGTCCCCGAGCGCGCCGTGGCGCTGGACAGCGTCACGCTGATGTCGTGGACGCGGGCCGAAATTGAAGAGCAGGTGGAGCGGCAGCCGCGGCTGGGCATCGCGCTGATGCAGATGCTGGTGAAGCGCGGCCTGGACTACGAGGAGCGCCTGCAGAGCTTTGCCCTCGATAAGACGCCCGAGCGCATCATCCGCGCGCTATTGCGTTTTGCGGACCATTTGGGCGCGCAAGCCGAAGACGGTTCACTGCGGATTCCGCCGCTGACCCATCAGGCAATTTCGGAATACGTGGGGACGTCGCGCGAGATCGTGACTTTCCAGATGAACCACTTGCGCCAAAAAGGTTATTTGCGTTACTCGCGCCGCGGCATACAGGTTTACTCCGAAGCGTTGCGCGAACATTTAAACACCTCTAACCAACGCCACGGCGAAACCGCGGCAGCCGAATAGAGCGGCAATTCCCTCCCTCCAGCGCGCGTCAGTAATTGGCGCGCGCTTTTTGTTTCTGCGCCCGCCGCATTTCTTTCCGCGTTCAGCCAGACTCTTCCGCGTCCATCCGATTTGCATTGAGACCCGCCGCAAAACCGCGTAATTTCACATCGTAGGAGGCACTATGAAAAAGTTGATGGCGGCCTTGGCCGCAGTGACATTAGCGCTCTGTCTGGCTGCTCAGGATAAAGAAGCTACGAAACCGGCAACAGCGCAACTGGCAGGCGAGTGGGCGCTCTCTGTGGATACGCCGCACGGGTTGGTGCAGGGCCCGCTGCGTTTGAAGGAGGACGGCAGTGGCGTCAGCGGCACATTCGAAGCCGAGATGTTCGGCACGCTGCCGGTGAAGGGCTCGCTGGATGGCAAGAAGGTACAACTGGCGCTCGAAATCGCAGACGCGCAGATGACGTTCAAGTTGACCGGTGAAATCGATGGCGCGAAGATGAGCGGCTCAACAGAAATGGGCGGTGATTGGAAGGCGGAGCGCAAATGAAGACGTGGATGTGGGCGATGGCGGCGGCGATCTGCGCCGCCTCGCCCGCCGCGCAGCCGAGTTCGATTCTCGGAACTGTGACCGAGTTCCGAGTCGAGCGGATGCAACTGGCGGTCAAGGTTGATGGCCGCAACACGCAGTTGTTTCCCATCGGCCCGGACACGGAGGTAGTGCGCGTGCCGCCGGGCGAGACCACGCTCGAGCACGCCACGCCTTCCCGATTGGCCGATATCGCGATCGGCGACCGCGTGCTGGCGTCGTTCGTGGACGGTTTGACGGAGGCGCGGCGTATCGTAGTGGTCTCACTCGGCGACATCGCGCGCCGCAACGAAGCCGAGCGCGCGGATTGGCAGAAACGCGGCGTAGCGGGCGAAGTGACTGCAGTGAATGGCTCCGAAATCACGCTGGCATTACGGAGTGCGCAGGTAGGGAAGACGTTGACCGTCGCCGTATCTACCAAGACGAAGGTTCGGCGTTACGCGGAGGGCTCAGTGAAATTCACAGCGGCGGTTCCAAGCGCGATTCAGGAAATTGCGGTTGGCGATCAGGCGCAGGCGCGCGGCGAAAAGAGCGCGGACGGAACGAGCATGACGGCTGATGACCTCGTGTTTGGCGCGTTTCTGACG
>DATAUH010000425.1:0-3292 GCA_036268375.1 Bryobacteraceae bacterium
TTTCTGGGTTGATCCACGCCGATTTTCTACACCCTGCCCATGTAGCTGGCCGCCGTGACCAGGCGTGCCCCGATAACCCTGTAGCTTTTCTTCTTTGCGCCCTTTGCGGCTTTGCGAGCGCCCAAATGCACTCAGCCCGAGATGCCCCTAAGCGTGTCCGCGCAAGCGCCGAGGCAGCCTCTCTGGAGTGATCCACGCCCCTTTTGCGCCCTGTCGATGTCACCAGACGCCGTGACCAGCCTAACCTTTAACTATCGCTTTTTAGTTCTTGGCGAGCTTGCGGCTTTGCGAGCGCCCAAATGCACCCGGCCCAAGATGCCCCTTATCAAGCGTGTCGGCGCAGGGGCCGAGGCAGCCTCTCTGGAGTAAGCCGCATTGCCTTTCCCGCCGTGCCGATCTCGCCACCGTCCTGACCAACCTGAACTCAAAACCCCGTCGTTTTCTTCTTTGCGGCTTTGCGAGCGAAAAAAAGAACCCGCACGCGTTGACGCCTTGCCGGGTTCAGATCGAAACTTCGCTACTGCGCGGCGACCTGGGCGATAGTTACATTCCGCACCGCATCCACCAGTTCCTGTGTATGAAACGGCTTCTGCAAAACCCGCGTCCGCGGCAATCGTGACGCCAGTTCCCAATCCGGCGAGGATGTGAGATACAGCATTGGCGGAACCCCAAGCAGTCCCGCGAACGTCTCGGGCTGATTTGTTATCAGCAGCACCACGCGCTCGTCGACGTTCTCGATCAGCTTCAGCGCTGCCTTCTTCTCCATTACTACGACGTCCTTACCCTGACGCCGCAAGATCGCCTTCACCAGCCGGCTGACGGACGGATCCTCAACTACCACAATCAACTCGGTTTTTGAGCAAGGAGCCATGGTCAAAAGTTCGCGCGGCGGACCGGTGAAACTTATTCCCACTACAGAAAAATCCGGGGTCGCGCCTGACTCATTGTCAGCCTGAATTGACTGCCGCGCAATCCCCGCAAAGGGGTTTTGTACCACTACATCACCTCGGGGGGATACAGGAATATTACTAGTTGTCGGTATTCAGTTCCGCCCGATGCCATCGGCGAAAATACCAGCCGCAACTGCGGCATTTGAACCGGCGCACGGAGAACATGCCCAATATCAGATCCAGCGTATTCCTTGTGTAGGACAGGCGCACGTCTCTCCAGCCACACTGCGGGCAGCGTGGAAGCCGTCTGACGGCGGTCGTCAGATCGATGGAAGCTGAAGCAGACTGCTTAGTTTCCTCGGGCACTGCGTCTCCTGATGCGAACCACGCTATCTTTATCGGCCGAAGCGCCCGAAAACTTGAATGCCCTTCGTCAATTCGCGTCAGTTACTCACCACAGCCCAGCAGGTCACACCACCCGCCAAACACCGCCTCCGCAGCCTTGCGGCAACGCGCCTGGTTGCGCCACGGGTCGGGCAATTCCCCCAACTCGCGCACATCCCCGCAGTTCGCGTCCTGCCCGCTCCAGTCGCTGATCATCTCCGGCGTCACTTCCAGGTGAAACTGCAGCCCGTAAACAGCGCGGGCCGCCCGAAACGCCTGATGCGGCGTCCGCTCGGACGACGCCAGCAACTCCGCCCCCGCAGGCAGGTCAAAAGTGTCGCCGTGCCAGTGAAAAACCGTCTCTGCCGGCCCCAACTTTCCCAACACCGGGTCTTCTGCGCCCGCCTCTGTCAGCCGGATATCGAACCACCCGATCTCTTTTTCGCGATTCCGGTACACCCGCCCGCCCAGCGCCCGCGCAATCATCTGCGAGCCCAGGCAAACACCCAGCAGCGGCACGCCCCGCGCTGCCGCCCGCTCAATCTGCCGCATCTCCTTCAACACAAACGGCAGTTCATCGCTCACCGACATCGGGCCGCCCATGAAGATCAGACCCGCGTACGCATCCACGTCCGGCATCGATGCCCCGTCGCGGTACAGGTCGCAGTAATCCACGCCCACGCCGCGCGCCTCAAGCGCCGGTTCAATCAACCCCAAGCCTTCGAATGGAATGTGCCGGAAAACCAGCGTCCGAATCGCCCCGCTGCTCGCGCTCACAGGTTAATTCGCGGCCACTTGAAAGTGGCTCAAGCTGTCGGCGTATTTTGAAACTCCGCGAAACAGCGCTTCCGCAAGCCTCTGCCGGTACTCCGGCCTCTTCAGCAGCGCCTCTTCCCGCGTATTACTCACAAACCCGATCTCCGCCAGCACCGACGGCATATTCGCGCCGATCAGCACCACAAACGGAGCCTGTTT
This sequence comes from Bryobacteraceae bacterium, assembly GCA_036268375.1. GTDB lineage: Bacteria > Acidobacteriota > Terriglobia > Bryobacterales > Bryobacteraceae > PALSA-243. The sequence continues at coordinate 2,250 of DATAUH010000425.1, forward strand.
CACCCCGCGATTCTTCTCCGTCGTGAACGTCTTCGATGAAAAAGCAAACAGCGAATTCTGCAACCGCTCCGCAAAATCCCGCGATTCCGAAGCTTTGTCATGCAGCGAAATCTTCTGGATCAGGTCACGCAGCTCGAATATCGATTTCTCCGCACCCGCGTTCTCGCGCGTCGCCACTTCCAGCGCGTCCTTCATGTCCGTGAAGTTCAGGAAGTACGTCTCCACCCCTGTAATCCGCGCCACCGGCGAAGAGTTCGCGTGAATCGAAAGGAACAGGTCGGCCTTCTTGTCATTCGCAATCGCCGTTCGTCCCTCGAGCGGTACGAAGGTGTCGTCTGAGCGCGTATACACCACCTCCGCGCCCAGCTTCTCTTCGATCATCTTCCCCAGCCGCTGGCTCACATCCAGCACCAGCTCTTTTTCCAGTAGCCCGTGCGGCCCCTGCGTCCCCTCGTCGTGCCCGCCGTGCCCCGGGTCAATCACAATCCGCTGCAGCTTCAATCCGAGCGCGCGCACCAGCGACGTCTCGCCCGCGGCCGTATGCCGCGCAGCCTTGGGAACGCCTCCCGCCGCGCCCGGCACAGCCGACGCCGGCGTCACTGTTTTCGTAGTGACAGCCGCCGAAGTCACCTTCGCAGTCGACACCAGAATCGTCGTCGGCGCCGTTGCAGTTGCAGCCGATTCCGCCTTCGCCGCTTCCGTCTTCGAAGAATCAGTCGCCGAAGGTTCAGCCGTCGGAGCTTTGTCCATCGCCATGCGCACTGGAGGCGCGAGCGGCACCGATGGCAAACTGGCCGGCGGCGTATTCAACGCAGCGCCCGTACTCGCGCCCAGCGCCGGAGTCCCGTACGTCGACCCGTTCGAAGCCGCCGTCTTGCTCAACGCGCTAGACCCGCCCGCAGCAGTTCCCGTGGAACCGGCCGCAATCGTCGGCGGCATCGCAACCGCGCTCGAAGTAGCCGTCGTGTCCGTCGATCCCGCCGCGCGATGCAATTCCAGCATCAACCGATCCGGATTCGTCAGAACCGCCGTCGAAACATCCA
>DATAUH010000426.1:0-3047 GCA_036268375.1 Bryobacteraceae bacterium
CTCCCGCAAACCCGCCCGCCTGCCCCGTGACCCCGCCGTCCCCTCAAACCCGCCCGCCTGCCCCGTAATCCCGCCGTCCCTCAAACCCGCCCGCCTGCCCCGCAATCCTTCGAATTCCATCCCAAGTTCGTTTTTTCAGGCGCCAGTCCCGTCTCGCGTGGTCGGAACGCTCGCTTATGCAGTGCGCATCGCGGGTATACGCACACGTCGGATTGAGATTTCCTTCTTGCTCTTCACACTCTGGCGCTGGTATGGCGAACCGCGAACCCCTTTCAGGGACCGTTTCAGGCGAAGCGGATCGAATCGCGGCTGCTGGGAGGCCATCAGTCGATGGTGGCGGATTTCCGCTGGTCTTGCGAACGGCGACGATTGCCACAGCGGTGGGTGCGTTGTAGATTCCGACGTTCCAGAGGCTGTTCAGCGCGGCAGTACGGCATTATTAGGTGAACCGGTCGATTGAACGTGATCGCGATGGCGCTGTGGATCCCCACACCGCGGCGGCGTGCGGCGCGAAACTGCTAAACTCAAAGGAAAACATGGCAAAAGAGAAGGAACTGAGCCAACCGATGCCGCCTGTGTCCGCGTGGTTGCCCGCGGTGGCGCTTGGCTGGCTGATCCCGGGCAGCGGACACCTGCTGTTGAAGCGGACGGGGCGGGGCATCATTCTGTTTGTGACGATAGGCGTGATGTTTTTCTGCGGCCTGCTGATGCGCGGCAACATGTTTACGCCGCAAAGCGGCGACCTGCTGACGACGCTGATTAATACCGGTGGCTTCATCGGAGACGTTTGCTCCGGCATCTTCTACATATTGACGGTGTGTACGGGGTACAACCAGGTGGACATGCCTGGCGCGGTGCATGACTACGGCACGAAGTTTCTGGTGACGGCCGGGCTGCTGAATCTGCTGGCGATTACGGACGCTTACGAGATCGCGGCGCGGAGGAAAGACTAATGCCGAAGATGAATCTTTCGCACTTCGAAGCGACCGTCTTATTTTCGCTGCTGGTTTCGGTCGCGCTGGGCGTCGTCACGAAGCGGACCGACCGCGAGCGCATCGAGTACGGAATCTATACCTTCGGCTGTTTTCTGGTTGCGCTGTTTGGCTTGGCCTGGTTGATGTATCTCGGCCATCGGTAGGACGGAAGCAGGGAAAAGCAGGAAGGACCTACTGCAGCAGGCAGACCCCAGGGCCTGCCTGCTGATGAATTGTACTAAGCCGCTGCCTTTGCGAGCGGCAACTGCGACACCTTCGCCAAACCACAACGCTCCAGCAGACGGATAATCGGCCACGCCAGATCGATTTCGCGTCCGCGATGCGCAAAGCGCGCCGAAGTCGGGAACTCGTGATGGTTATTGTGCAGGCCCTCGCCAGCAGTGAGGAGCGCGATCCACTGCAGGTTGGTCGCTTTGTTTTCAAAATTGCGATAGCCGATCATGTGGCAGACGCTGTTGATAGAAGAGTTCAAAAAGATGTAAAGCACCACGTGCGTGAACCAGGCGGCTATGCCCCACCATAAGCCGAACACCAACATGAAGATGGCCAGTCCGCCGAGCGCCCCATATTCCAGAAAGGTCAACTTGTCGAGAGGGTCGTCTTTCCAATCGGGCGTATATTTGGTGACGACCGCCTTATTGTGGGCTTCTTTGCGATAGAAGAAATAATTACCGAAAAGCACGGTCCAAAGACCGTAAATATAAGGGCTGTGCGGATCGCCCTCTTTATCTGAAAAGTGGTGATGCTTGCGGTGTACGGCGGCCCATTGGCGCGGCACAATTCCGGTAAACAACGCCAATTCCAAATGCATGATGAAGCCCACGGCCGGATGCAATTCCACGCCGCGGTGGGTCTTGCAACGATGCAAATAGATGGTGGTGAAAAACACTGACGTCTGGAGCAATACCAGAGTGATGATGGCCATCCACAACAGACTCATTCGCGATTCAACTTTCCTGGTTGGGGATTCAGCGGTTCGAACAGGCGTGCCGCGGATGCTGCAAAGTTCCGTTCAAAAGCGCCGTTTTCTTATCATAACAGACACCAGCCGCAGAGTTCGATAGAATCGAAAATCGGGAGAACAAACGATTGCGATTCGTTAATATTGAACGGCGAGGGTACGGCGAACCAGGCGCGATTATCGGCGATGAGATCATTGGACTCAAGGGCGCAGGTTTCAGCGACATGCTGTCGATCATAGCGGGAGGCGCCGACGCACTCGATCGCGCCAATCGCTGGACCGTCAGACCGCCGAGCGGTGAGCGGTTTGACGCGGGCACGACGCGACTTCTGGCGCCGATTCTGCGGCCTCCGAAGATTATTTGCATCGGCCTGAATTATCTGGACCACGCAAAAGAATCAAATTTACAGGTCCCCGAAACGCCCACTGTTTTCTCGAAATATCCCACGGCAATAATCGGACCTGGCCAGCCGATTATCCTGCCGCGGATCTCTCAGCAGCCGGATTATGAAGCCGAATTCGCGGTCGTGATCGGCAAAGGCGGCCGTCACATTCCCGAATCCGATTGGCGCAAGCACGTTTTCGGATACACCATCGTAAACGATGTGAGCGCGCGCGATATCCAGATGGCGACCAGCCAGTGGATGATGGGCAAGACATTCGACACGTTCTGCCCAATGGGACCGGCGATTGTAACGGCGGATGAAATTGAAGATCCGCACAACCTGGCAATTTCACTTTCAATTGGCGGCGAAACACTGCAAAGTTCAAACACGAGCAATTTGATTTTCAATTTGCCGAAAATCATCGCGTTTCTCTCGAGCGTATTCACGCTGGAGCCCGGCGATTTAATTGCGACCGGCACGCCGGCGGGCGTGGGTTTTGCGCGCAAGCCGCCACGCTTCTTGCGCGAGGGCGATGAAGTGCGCGTCCGCGTGGAGGGGATCGGCGAACTGGTGAACCCCGTGATCCACGAGAAGTAAGACTGCTAGAATTGGTGCTGTCGCAAGGTGTGCGCCCGTAGCTCAGTCGGATAGAGCGTCTGGCTTCGAACCAGCAGGTCGGGAGTTCGAGTCTCTCCGGGCGCACCA
>DATAUH010000427.1:0-4242 GCA_036268375.1 Bryobacteraceae bacterium
CTGAAGCTCTCGCGGCCGGCCTCTCCGAAACCAGCCCCCACTTCATTGCACACGTCCTTCACCATCTCGCGGACCACGTACAGCTCGATCCAGGTGACCCCATTCGTCTCTGGCTCGCATCCATCACCATCACTCCGTCTTCGCAAACCGCGCTCATCTGTGACCTCGCGTGGCTGCCGCCCAACCTGCCGCTGCGCCGCATCGATTCCGAACGCGCGCTTGTCCGCGCCTGGTCACTCGCTATCCGCCGCTGGTGTTGGCGTCTCGCTTTCATCCCCGCTCGCGAAATCATCTTCCGGCCGGGACTCTTCTCGCTCAGTCGCACCGATCTCGACATCACCCTCGCTCTCGACGCCGCCGACATCCGAATCCGCCGCGTCGGCCTCGACCTCGACCCCGGTTGGCTCCCCTGGTTCGGCCTCGTCGTCCGCTTCCACTACCGTTTCCACGGAGAGTTCGATGCCTAGACCTGCGGCTCCCGCTCCCATCGGCAGCCTCTGCACTGCCGCCCTCACCGCCCTCGCCGCGCTCTTGCCGGAAAACTCCATAACGCCCGAAGCCGATTTCCTTCGCGCACGCTCCCGTGCAATGTCGTCCTCCGATCCCGCCACTGACCCCGACACGCCCCTTCAATCCCTCGCCACTCAGCTCCATCTCCATCCTGTCGAGGCGATGACCGTCGCCCTCGCCGCCCTCGTCGAAACCGATCTCATGTGCGGCCGCGCCGTCGCGCATCTCCAAGCCCCCATCGGCGCCGCCCGCCCCACTCTCGGCCTTCTCTCCGCAGCCTTCGCCGATCACGATTCCGAAGGCCGCGTCATCGAACGTATCCTCACCGGCACAGCCGTCGAATCCGGCCTCCTGCAACTGCAAAACGAACACGCCCCCCTCGCCGAACGCCCCGTCGCCGTCCCCGTGCCGCTCTGCCTTGCTCTCAACGGCCGCGACGCCGTCTGGCCCGGCGCTTCTCTCGGCGGCGATTCCGTTTCCCCCGTCGCGCTTCCGCCGTCCATCCGCGCCGAAGCCCAGCGCCAAGCCCGAGGCCTGGCTGGGAGCGCCGAAAACGTCCTCATCATCCGTGGCGCTCCCGCCGAAACTCGCGCCGTCGCCGGCGAAATCGCCTCGGCGCTCCGCCGCCGCGCCCTTTTCATCGAACTCGATCCGCCTTCTGCGCACAAAGCTCCGCCCCAACTCGCGGGCCTCGCTCCGCTGCTTCTTCTGCGTTCTTATTTGCCTGTTTTTTGCCTCGATCCCGGCCCCGGTGAGCGCCGCTCCATCCCTGCACTGCCTCATTACGCCGGACCTGTCCTCGCGCTTTGCGGCAGCGACGGCAGCATCGAAATTCGCGGAGAAAGTCCCGCCTCCTGGAAGCTCTCACCGCCCTCACGCAAGGAGCGCCTAGACCTCTGGCGGGCCGCCATCGGCAATCAAGCACTCTCCAAACGGCTCGCCGCCGACTATCGCCATTCGAGCGGCCGCATCGCCCAACTCGGACGCCTCGCGCGCCAGCGCTGTCTGCTCGACAACCGCTCCGCGCCCACCTTTGCCGATATCGCCGCCGCTTCCTGGGTCGGGCAAGGCTCCGGCCTCGAGTCGCTCGCGCAGCCACTTCCGGATCTCATCCCCGACGAAGCCCTCGTCACTCCGCCCCACCTCCGTGAAGAGCTCTCGCGGCTTCTTCTGCGCTGCCGGCGGCGCGAAAGCCTCATCGATGGCCTCGGCGCCTCTGCGCTCGCGCGATATCGCCCCGGTGTTCGCGTTCTGTTCACCGGCCCGTCCGGCACCGGCAAAACTCTCGCCGCCAACTGGCTCGCAACACAACTCGGCCTGCCCCTCTACCGCGCCGACCTCGCCTCCGTCACCAGCAAATACATTGGTGAAACTGAAAAGAATCTCGCGCAACTCCTCGCCCGCGCCGAAGACTCCGGCATCATCCTCCTCTTCGACGAAGCCGACTCTCTATTCGGCAAGCGCACCGACGTCAAAGAGTCCAACGACCGCTTCGCCAACGCTCAAACGAACTATCTTTTGCAGCGCATCGAGACATTCGACGGCATCGCCCTCCTCACCAGCAACAGCCGCGCCCGCTTCGACCCGGCCTTCTGCCGCCGCCTCGACATGATCGTCGAATTCCCTCTGCCCGGCCCCGAAGAGCGCCGCCTTCTCTGGCTCTCTCACCTCGGCGCCAACCACTCCCTTACGCCGAAAGCGCTCAACCAGCTCGCCGCCGCGGCCGATCTCGCCGGCGGCCACATCCGCAATGCCGTCCTCACCGCCTCCGTCCTCGCCCAATCCGCCAACCGTTCCATCGAGTATCGTGATATCTATATCGGGCTCACGGACGAATACCGCAAGCTCGGCCGGCAAGCGCCCTCGGATCTCGCGCCAGAACCCAGCACGCCATGAAATCCCTCACCATCGGCATGGCAACCTACGACGACTACGACGGCGTCTACTTCACCATCCAGTCCATCCGGCTGTTCCACCCCGATATCGCCGATGAAGTCGAATTCCTCGTCGTCGACAACCATCCCGATGGCCGCTGCACCCGCGACCTTCAAACCCTCGGCAACTGTTGCCCCAACTACCGCTACATTCCCTACACGCGCCTGAACGGCACCGCCACTCGCGACGTCATCTTTCGCGAAGCCTCCGCCGATTTCGTCCTTTGCGTCGATTGTCATGTCCTCTTCGTCCCCGGCTCCCTGCGCAAGCTCATCGACTACTTCCAGACTCATCCGGAAACGCCCGATCTCCTCCAAGGTCCGCTCCTCTACGACGACCTCACGTCGCTCTCGACTCACATGGACGGCAAGTGGTCCGACGGCATGTACGGCGTCTGGGCCAACGACCCGCGCGCCGAATCTCCCGACGCGCCGCCCTTTGAAATCGCCCAACAAGGCCTCGGCGCCTTCGCCTGCCGCAAGTCCTCATGGCCCGGCCTCAATCCGCGACTTCGCGGCTTCGGCGGCGAAGAAGGCTACCTGCAGGAAAAGTTCCGCCGTGCCGGCGCCCGCACGCTCTGCCTGCCCTTCCTGCGCTGGGTCCACCGCTTCGGCCGACCCCTCGGCGTACCGTACCCCAACAGTTGGGAAGACCGCATCCGCAACTACATGCTGATCGCCAACGAACTCGGCAACGACCCTTCCCCCGCGCTAGCGCATTTTCGCGAACACATCGGCCACCAGACGGCCGACGCCATCATCGCCTCCGTCTGCGCCGAACTCCGCAACCCGTTTCTCTTTTTCGACGCCATCTACTGCATTAATCTCCGCGACGCCACCGTCCGCTGGCGCGACGTCACCGCCCGCTTCACCCAACTCGGCATCGCCCACCTGGTCCGCCGCTTTGAAGGCATCCGCGCCCCGGAGAACAGCCCCAACCCCAACATTGGCCGCGCGCTCTCTCACCGCGCCATCATCGCCGAAGCCAAGCTTCACCAATTTGAAAATGTTCTGATTTTCGAAGACGACGTCCGTTTCACCACGGATGCAATTCCCGGCCTGCAAACCGCATTAGCCGACATTCGGCAACGCGAGTGGCAACTCTTCTACCTGGGCGCCTGCCGTTGGCATCGTGAAACCCCACTCCTGCAAGGAGCCCTCCGCCTTGCCGAAGCCGGGCCGGCAACCTCTGTTCACTCCATCGCCTATCATCACTCCGTCTTCGACCGCATCCTCAACGAAGTCCCCGCCACCGCTGAAGCAATGCAACCCTGGCTGCAAGCCCACCACGCGATCGACCAATACTTCGCCTTCACTCTCCAAACCCAAAAATTCCTGGTCACCCCGGTAATCAGCACTCAACCTAACATCGCCCCCATGGAATCCCCCGACGTCCGCCGCCGCTTATAGGCCCGCGCACTTCGAATCGTGGGGAGTGAATGAATATGAAGGAACTGAATTGGCAATGCAGGTCGAGAACGCCTTTCGACATCGGCGAGGCTGCTTTCGAAATTCAACCGAGTCCGATAGATCGGGCGTGCGTATTGCTCAAAGATGAACTCCGCGTTAAAGCCCAGGCGGAACTCCGCTGGCCGAAGGTGGTGCTGCGAAGGATTAAGAGAGAGTGCGATCGCTGGCAACCACGAGCACCTGCCTCAACTATCGCGGATGGCTGCTGAAACCCGACTACTGGGTCGGTCAAGCGTTTCAAGCCCAGAAGACCAGCCTTCGCGGCGCCGCAACAATTTCGACAGTTCTCAGATCAGACAAGTTAGTGCAACGGGACAGGCAGCATGGC
>DATAUH010000428.1:0-4981 GCA_036268375.1 Bryobacteraceae bacterium
TCGCGATCCGCATGCGCCAGCACTTTTCGCGCCTGCCCGTGTATAGTCAGGTCGAGCAAGATATTTTCGTTGACAGCATCGTAGTCGTGTTCATCATGCGGCTCGATCTGGTAGGCCCAGATGGCCTCGCCCGTTTCCGGACGGCGCGCGAACAGGGCGCATGTCCATTTGTTATCGCCGGGGCGAAGGTCTGAGTTCCAGGGGCTGGGATTGGATGTGCCGTAATAAACCAGATCGAGTTCCGGATCGTAGGAGATCCATCCCCATGCGGCTCCGCCGCCGATCTTCCAGCCATCACCCTGCCACGTCTTTAGGCCCAGATCCTTGGCGCGATCAGCCGCGTAAAAAGGCTTGAAATTCGGGCCGATCAGGACATCTTTATCCGGGCCGGTGGTATAAGCTCGCCAAGCGATCTTCCCATCCGACGCATTCAATCCGGCCAGCCATCCACGAACGCCGAACTCTCCGCCGCTATCGCCGACGATGACGATGTCTTTCGCGACTATCGGCGCCATCGTCATCGATTCGCCAGAATTGATGTCCGCGAGTTTCGTCTTCCACACTTCTTTACCGCTGACTGCGTCGACGGCGACGGTTTGATCGTCCAGGGTGTTGTAGAAGATCTTGCCTTTGTCGTACGCAGCGCCGCGGTTGACGGTGTCGCAGCATGCGACGCCCTGTGATGAGGGTGAAGGAGCGGGCTGATATTCCCACTTAAGAGGAGCACCCGGCTTGGTCAAATCTAACGCGTAGAGCACGTTCGGAAACGGCGTCACAACATACATCGTGTTGTTGACGATTAGTGGAGCAGCCTCGTGCCCGTGAGTGCCGCCGGTTGAAAACGTCCAGTCCAGTTTCAGGTTCTTGACGGTGTTGGTGTTGATCTGATCAAGCGTACTGTAGCGGGTGCTGGCGTAGTTCTTCGCCGGCATTACCCATTGGCCGTCGTCAGGAGAGTTTTGTATCTGGGCTGTTGCAGTAAATGAAACAAGAAGGAGAAGAGACCGGATTCGAAACATAACGGGATCACTGACGGCTGTTGCGCTCCTTATTTTACGAGCATGAGAACTGACCGGCGCATGTACATTCGGAAGTAACGTGGTCAAATCTACATCTATCAAGGCATTTCATCGTCAATCGCACAATTCATCTCCGCTGGCGGTTGGCTCCGGGAGAAAGTCAAGCCGAAAGCGCCGCCAGCGAGACTGGTTGTAACTTGTTCGATTAGTCGTTAGCCGCCGATCCTGGTTCGGACTCGCCGCGATGCATTTCCGCCATTGTGGTATCGGGCAAAAGATGTCCCGCCATCGCCTGCAGCTTGTTCTTGAATGAGCCGGCGACAATGTGGTCCTTGCCGGCCATCAGCGCTTCGAAACCCTGGCGAGCGACTTCGGCCGGATCGTCTTTTTCGCCCGCGCCGAGCTTCGTATCTTCAAGGCCTGCGCGGCGGAAGAACTCGGTTTCGGTTGGCCCTGGCATGAGAACCGTGACGCTGACGTTGGTGTCCTTCAATTCATTACGTACGGCTTGCGCGAACGAAGTGAGAAACGCTTTCGATGCGTTGTACACCGCCTCGAAAGGCCCTGGCATCGTGCCTGCGATAGACGAAGTGAAGAGGATGCGCCCGCCACCCGCAGCGAGCATGTCTTTTAAGACTCGCTTGGCGAGGTGGACGGGCGAAACGACATTCAGATTGATGAGATTGAGCTCGTCTTCGAGATCGGTCTGCCGCGCGAAATCGCCGCTGATGCCAACGCCCGCGTTGATCGCAATGGCGTCCAAGCGCCTACCGGTCTCCTGAATGGCTTTGTAGAGTTTTTCGACACCGTCGTAGGTGGCGAGGTCGGCCTGCAGGCTTTGGACCGAGGCGCCGGTCTCTTCGATCGCGCGCTCCGCGTCCTTTATGTGCTCTTTTCCAGAAACGACGAGTAAGTCAAAGCCGTTCTTGCCGAACTGGCGCGCTAACTCATAGCCGATTCCACTCGATGCGCCAGTAACTACTGCAAATTGGCGGTTAGATGAGGCGTTCATTTCATTCTCCTAGAGGTCTGTCCGAATCCGTTACGGTTTCAAGACTACTTTGATGCATTCGTCCTGCTTGTCATTGAACATCTGGAAGGCCTCGGGCGCGCGATCCAGATTCCAAACGTGAGTGATTACAAAACTGGGGTCGATCTCTCCCTTTTCGATACGCGTAAGGAGCGGCCGCAAATAGCGCTGGACATGAGTCTGTCCCGTACGGATCGTGATCGACCGATTCATCAGCGAACCGAACGGGATTTTGTCAACCAGGCCACCGTAGACGCCGGGAATCGAAAGGACGCCGCCATTGCGGCACGCCATGATGGCCTGCCGCAGCGCGATTGGCCGGTCAGATTCGAGCATCATCGCTTGCTTGATGCGATCGTACGCGCCGATGATGCCATGGTCATGAGACTCCATGCCGACGGCGTCGATACAGGCATCCGGACCTCGGCCTCCGGTCATCTGGCGGAGCGAATCGAGAACGTCGACGTCTTCGTAATTGAGGGTGATGGCGCCAGCCTTTTCGCGTGCCATGCGCAATCTTTCCGGGAAACGATCGATGCCGATGACGCGCTCCGCGCCCAATAGATATGCGCTCTTGATTGCGAACTGACCTACCGGGCCGCAGCCCCAAACGGCGATGGTGTCGCCGGGCTTGATCTCGCAGGCTTCGGCCGCCATGTATCCCGTCGGGAAGATGTCGGAGAGAAACAGAACCTGTTCATCCAAAAGACCGTTTTCGATTTTGATGGGTCCAACGTCGGCGAACGGTACGCGGACATATTCCGCCTGTCCACCGGCGAAGCCGCCAAGCAGGTGCGAGTAACCGAACAATCCAGCCGGCGAATGTCCCCATAATTTTTCCGCCAGCCATGCGTTGGGGTTCGAATTTTCGCACAGCGAGAACATCGACTGCTTGCAGAAGAAGCACTGCCCGCATGAGATGGCGAAGGGAACAACGACGCGGTCGCCTACCTTTAAATTTCGGACGTCTGGGCCGACCTCGACCACTTCGCCCATGAATTCGTGCCCAAGAACGTCGCCTTGCTGCATGCCGGGCACAAATCCGTTGAAGAGATGCAGTTCCGAGCCGCAGATCGCGGTGGAGGTCACGCGCAAAATGGCGTCGCTCTTATTCAGAATCTTCGGCTCCGGGACGTCTTCCACGCGGAGTTGCCGCTTTCCGTACCAGCAGTTGGCTTTCATGGTTTCCTCCGTATTTAGCGCGCGATCGCATCCAGCCAAGTGGTGCTGTTGCGCCGGCCCGCCGGTTGACCTTCTGTGGTCATGACTTCTCCCACTTCCATGAGTTGCTTCATGCGGCGAAGCGATTTGTAGAGCAACTGCTCCGGATGTTTTCCCAACAAGCGGCTCAACGGTTCCGCGACCGATTGGGCAGGGAAACCGAAATCGATCTGCACGTGGATATAGGTTCCGCGCCCGCCGGGAGCGGCTTCGAAAGTGACCGTGCCCTCCGCATCAATCGGGCTGCCAGGGAGGTGGCGCCATGAGATGCGCTGCGAGGGGACCTCTTCCAAACTTTCGACGTTCCACTCGAGGTTTGCCAGGTCACCGGGAAGTTGCAGAGTCCAGTGAGCCTGCTTGGGACTGATTTGGTGAACCTGGAGACGATCGGACACGAAGCGCGGGATGTTGTGCAAATCGCGCCAGAAGCGGTAGCACTCCTCGGGGGAGCGCGCGATCAGAACGTTGGCTTCGGCGCGTCCTTTGCGGGCGTTTCGCGCTTCCAACGGCGCGGCGTTGCGGGCGCATAGCGCGTCGAGTGCGCCGACGCCCACGAGTAAGGCGAGCGGACCGAAGTGAACGCCTTCTTTCTTTTTGCGCGAACCGGTGACGAGTGCGAACGCATCCACTACATCGCCGGCAAGGCGCAGCCAGAGCCACGGCTGCGGGCTCGAGCCAGTAAAAATTCCCAGGCCAAGGGCAAGATCGCGCAGGCCGTGCAGGCGGACCATCTTGTCACTTCTTCGCGCACCTGCGAAACCGGCGATAGTTTGCGGCGCAATCAATTTGAGAGCGCCCATTCCCAGGCTGACGCCGCCAAGAATGCGAGCCAGATTTGAGAAATCGGTGAGCGAACCAGCAGTTGGGCAGGCATGATGGGCGGTTATTGTTTGCCCATCGGCTTGGTTCGGAGGGTTGCCAATAGCGGTGTCTGTCATTGAATCTCCGATTCTGAGCGTCGGCGATTTAGATGGCAGGCGAAACGCCGTTGCGCGCATTCTCATGGGTGGGAGAAGGGTACGTCTGGATATTTACGGTTGGGGGATTAGGGACGGGTGGAGAGGCCAATTGAAAGACAAAATTGCGGTGTGCAGCGATACGGGTCCTTGATTGAAAACTTCGGGGAGGAGGCGGTCACGCGCCGCGGCGCCGGTGTTCGTATCTCCCGGTTCTCGGATCCAAGTAGCCAGAAGCACTTTCGCGCAGTACTCCGACCGGTGTTGCGACGCAGCCTTTGGTTCGACGCCCGAAAGGCGTCTATCTGAAAGTGGAAGTGCTTTGTTAGATGGTGAGCGCGGTAGGAATCGAACCTACAACCTGCTGATTAAAAATCGCTAAAATCAATTGCTCTGGGAACTCTCTCCATTGCTCAAGACCAATAGCCTCAGTTTCTTGTGAAGAATGGACGCTGTTAGCCGTTACTCGCTACTGCTACCGTTTTTCAAATGTGGTCCGCACAAAGTTTCCCACATTCAACGGGCTGGCGTGCCAAATATGCGAATTCCCAGCCTATTCGCTGGCATCGGTGCCGCCGGGCTGAAAGGCGGTTTCGGTGGCTCGGTCCCCGGTATAACGCAAGCGTCCGCCAATATGGCGAGCGGGCCTGGCGTTTTCATGAAAGCGCTTAAGGGATTCAAACTCGGCGGTTTCACGCGCGGGGCTCCCGCGGGAACGGTCGGTTTCGGCGCGGATGGCACGCCGCACGATGAGT
>DATAUH010000429.1:0-11534 GCA_036268375.1 Bryobacteraceae bacterium
GGCTCCTGATGGATTCGCGGAGAGCCTCCAGCGTGGCATCAAGCCCAATCTTAGATCCGGTCCAGGCTGGCGATCTATTTCCATATTTCGCCTGATCCGGCAGATTTAGTGGCAGGAGCAGTAGCCAGTGTCCGCGGGCGACCGTGGCCGAATCAATCACGGTGCAGGGCAAGGGCGGAAGGGTGGTTCCAGCAAGCTTCTCAGATAGGCCTCAGATGTCCCCTTTTGAAAGTTTTTCCTGAGAGCAGCGAAGCGCAAAGGCAAGCGCGCTCACCAGGTAAGCGCGATCGATCGACAGCGGCGTTGGCTTTGGGCCCCCTAAGATTCCGGGCGATGTGAATAAGAATTCCGGCGTGATGTGGCACATAAAATCGCATCGCCCGGAATGGCTATTCACATCCTCGGAATCGATTTCTGAATGAGCCTAATCAAAGAGAGGCGGCGCGGGACATCAACGGGGCGAAGTCCGTTCACTGAAAAGTGGAGGAAACTTCGTGCCCCAGAAAAGGTATCCATGCGGAAAGTGAAAAAAGTTTTACGCTTGCAGTTCGGCCTTGGTCTGCAACGGAATCAGATCGCCCGCAGTTGTCAGATCCGCCAGGCGACCGTTGATCGTCATTACAAAAGGCTGCTGAGGCGGGTCAGAGAACCACGCAGTTGCCTGAGATGCGCGGACTGCACACCGCATTGGCGGCCTTGTAATAACCGAATTGAACCCAGCCCCCTTTGCGGAAACAATCGTGCGACGACGAAAAGCAACAAGAAACTAAGGACGTATCGGGGGACGCATGCACGGCGATTGTACGGTCAAGAGTGGCCGTGCAGTGGCCGGGTCGAGTTCGCCGCTAGTTATGCCTTCTGCCGCAATAACCACTTCACGGCGTTGTGTTGTAACTTGACATACTCCGGATTCCACAACACAGAGAGTAAATGACCAGGAGCCAGGTAGCAGACGCGTCCTTTTCCATAGTCGAACGCCCATCCTCCGAGCGACTTCGGTCCACGTCCATTGTAGTCCAGCCCATTCGCGTTGACTGTTTCGAGAAACACGTATTTCGAGTCTTTGTCGTAATCCATGTAGTGCTGTTCGTCAGTTACGACAAAGTTGCCGACACCCTTGGTAATCGGATGATCCGGATTGGTTACATTCACTTTGTAAGTTCGGATGGCTGGATGTCCCGCATAAGCCGCCCCCAGGACCTCGCGAAAGTCTGGATTCGTCAGCCCCACGTGCGTTACGTTATGCATAAATAACGCAGACCCACCGTTGTTTACGAACTCCTTCACTGCCTTGCCCTGTTCCGGTTTCATCCAAAACTGCGCTTTCGCTTCGGTAGCCGGTACCGGAGGCTCCGAGACCAGTTCCACTTTGCCGCCGGCGACCCATCCGGCGTTCGTAGCCTCATTCGGATACCCATCCGGCCAGATCATCCCGTCACGAAGAATGATCAGCAACTTGTAGCCCTTCAGTGTTTCCGCTGTAAGACTCCTGGTCTCATCACAGAAATCGATATTTACGTCGAGATCCTTTTGGATCGTACGATTGAGCCCCGCCCTTATGTAGTCGGAATTGTGATATCGGTCGCCGATCAGGCCAAAGGCGGCGCCCTTTTGCGCGCCGCGCGCCGCGTGAGCGCCGATCACTGCGCCTGCAATGCCCGCCAGCGCGCGCCGCCGGGATATTCTCGTAACTAAACACTGGTTCATCCCTGTTTCCTCCCTCTAAGCTGCCATCTGTCTTTCATACGCCCTCAACTTAGAAATACAACTTAGCCGCCACCATCGCCTGCCGCGGATTCCCGAACTGGGCAATGATCGTCCCGAAGCCGGACGCGTTGATGCCACTTACTGGATTGGCCGCGTTCATATGGTTGAACGCGTTCTGCGCCTCGAACCGAAGCTGCAGCCGCCGCGTCTCTTTACCCAGGCCGAACTCCTTCATCAGCGCCATGTCCCACTGGCTGAAGCCTGGGCCGAACCAGTTGCCGTAGGTGCTGGGCACATTGCCCAATTGGAAACCGTTCGGCAAAGCAAACGCCGCCGGGTTGACATAGTATTGAAGATTCGGCGAGCCGACAAGAGCTGAGTGTCCATCCGTCGTGAGGCCCGGCTGTTGTCCGGACACGATAACGGGCCTTTGATTTCGGCCCTGTCCGATGTTATACCAGGCGCTACCCAATCCACCTACGCCGCCGCTTGGCGTATAGACCTGGATCGGTTGGCCCGATCGAAACGTCGTAGTGCCAGCCAGACGCCAACCGCCGATTACTTTGTCGACGACGGATGGCGCCGTTCCCAAAAACCGTTTTCCCCGGCCGAAGGGAAGATCCAGACTGTAGTTGAACAGAAACTTGTGCGTGAAATCCGAAGGAGCGATGCTATAGACGTCGCCCAGCCCTAGGCCGGCTTGGGGCTGCGCCTGTTCGCCTACGCCCTGGGGCTGTCCATTGCCGATGCTGCCGGTATCCTGCAGCAACTTACTAAATGTGTAATTCGCCAAGAAGGCAAACCCGTTACCAAACCGGTGCTCAATACTCGCAGTCAGCGCGTTGTAATTCGAGGTTCCCCAAGTGGTCAATCCCGCGGCGTCGGTTGCAGAGTTACTGTAGGAACCGCCGGAGGTCCACACCTCTTCATAGAGCGGATTCAATTGATAGAGGCGCCCAAGCGAAATCATCGGACTGCCGGTGGGCGTTCCCGCCGGAACCTGACCATAAAAGGGATTCGGCACCTGAGCGTTTAGCGCGTTGCCCAGCGGTGAGAGAATATTGTAGGCATTCGGCAAAATGTGTTGTCCGAAACCCAGCCACACCGGCAGCATACGTCCGAAGTTGCCGTTATAACGCACCTCTGCTACCCAACTATTCTCATTCGATCCAAACTCGTGCTGGATGCCGAGCGAGGCCATTTGTTCGTACCCGGGCTCGATGTTGTAAGCAGGCGCGTCCAACCACTGGCCCTCAATCTGGTAATTAAGCGCGTTCATGTTCGTGGTTGGAGATACATAGCCGAACCCGTTCGGCATGGGGTTACTGAAGGTTGAAATGTAAGTAAGGCCGTTATTGCCCGTGCCGCTCGAAATATGCGCCACGGAGCCGAATCCAACATTTCGATCGGCGGAATCCAGCAGTTGATTGCCGGTCGTGGTGAGCCAATTGACGCCGTAAGAACCACGAAGCACCATACGGTGCGTGAGTTGATACGCCACGCCGACACGCGGCGAGAAATGGTCCGGGTGCGAGGCTTGGGACTGTGTTCCGGGATAATCCGCCGTATTGACTAATGCCAGACGGCCTAGAATTCCGTTAGTCATCCACAGCGGCGTTGGGGTCGTTGCGGGATTCAAACCGGCTTGCTGCACCACCTGATTCCAGTTCCAACCCGCGTCCGGACTCAATTGCCATTTGTAGTTCTGGTCCCAATAATACTGCCGGTCGAACCGCTCGCTGCGCGGCGGTTCGAAGTCCCAGCGCAGTCCATAAGTCAGTGTCAGCTTGGAAGATACCTTATAGGAATCTTCCGCGTAAGCTGCCCAGTAGGTCTGTAGAGAAGCCGGGCCGCCGTACTGGTTGCCGGAAGCCTGATTGACCTCTCCCAACAGCCAGGACGCAAACCCATAACCACTCAACCCCGGATTGAGATACGATTGCGACGTTCCACTTTGGGCGGAGCCGGTGGTGAAGTTGCCTACGTTAGAATTGAATGCCCCGTACAGGTTTGTGTAATAGCGCCGGTGTTCAAAGCCGACTTTCGCTGTATGCTTACCCAGAATCTTGGTGAACGATATTTGCACATTGGCATTCGTTTCGAAGATATTATCGACTCCGCCTCCTCCAAGCGTCGCAACGTTGCCGCCGGTCGAGAGGCTTGGCACGCGATTCTGCGAGGTCCCCAACAAACTGAGCACCAGCGACGGTAGATTAAAGTTCGCCGTGTTCGCGCTCACCTGCTGCTGGCTGTAGGAATCCAATCGCACTACGCCGGCGCGGAATTCAAGCACCGTCGTGGGAGAAATTGTCCACACATGGCTGAGCGCGGCGGTGACGGAAGTGCCGTACGCAACGGTGCTTGGCTGCAGCGGCGAAAGCCAGGCTGGCGTGAGGTTTTTATAGTCGTCACGCGTCAGTGTAAAGTGCGTGCTGTTGCTTGCATTCCAGTTATGATCCAAACGCCCGGTCCAGCGGTCGTCGCTTTGCGGGTTCAAAGACGCTCCGACATAATTGTTGGCGTCGCTCGACCCGGGAAGGGGCGCCGTGTTCGGCAGCGGATAGTAACTAAGGTAGAGCTTGGATAGCGAGTCCCAGCGGTTTGCGGGAACAATATTTCCCGGAAATGGGCTCCGAGTTACGTCCCCCGTCGAGGTAGTTACGCCGCTTGCCGGATCATAAACGACCACCGGAGTTCCGTTGCCGATCAGGCTCTGGCTGAAGTCGCCCTGCCGTTCCAGAGCGGTCGGCACGCCCGCCAGCGTCGCGTTGCTGCCCGAAACGTGGCGGGTGCCCTCGTAGTTGAAGAAAAAGAATGTCTTGTCGCGGCCGTTATATAGCTTGGGAATCCGGATGGGCCCGCCCAGCGCAGCCCCGAAAACGTTGTCGTGAAAGACGCCAATCTTCTGGCCGTAGCGGTTCGCCGACCACGTGTTGGCGTTGAGGTCCTGATTGCGCAGATACTCGTAAGCGGAACCGTGGAACTGATTCGTGCCGGAGCGAGTGACCAACACGACAGCGCCGCCCGATAGACGGCCGTACTCCGCCGAAAGCCCGTTGGTTACAACGTTGAATTCCTCTACCGCTTCCATAGATGGTACAGAGGGCGGCACATTGTGCTGGTAACTGGTCGTAACTGCGACGCCATCGATATAATACTCCGCCTGCGCGGAGCGGCCTCCATTGATTCGGAAATCCGTCGACTGCCCTTCCTGCTCCGACGTACCATTGACGTTTGCGACGAGGGTCGCAAAAGAGAGCACGTTCCGGTCGTATGCGGGCAATTGTTGGATGCGGTGATTGTCAATCACCATCCCGGACTGGGCATCGTCCACGCGCAACTGCGAGGGTTGACCCGTAACCGTTACATGTTGGCTCGCTTCACCGATTTCGAGCGCGAAATCGAGTTCCAGATGGTCTCCGACCTGTAAAACGACGCCGTTCCGCTCGGAAAGTTTAAACGAAGGCTGTTTCGCGGCGAAAATGTAAGTGCCTGGAGCCAACGTGGTGAAGGTGTAGTAGCCCACGGCATTACTCGCGGAGGTGACGGTTACGTCGGTATTGATATTGCGCGCAGTTAAGGTGGCGCCGGGAACAACGGCGTTGGAGGCGTCGCGGACAATTCCGCTTACAACGGCGTATCCGCCCTGGGCGCAGAGTACGGCCGCGCTTCCGATGAGCATGAAACAGGTCGGCAACAGTGATTTGATTCCGACTTGACTACGTGGCAGCATGTGATGCCCCCTTCGATTGAGCAGTTGTTGGATTGATAGTAAAGAAGAGGGTCTATCGCATCAAGCGTAGTTTCAAAATAGTTGAAGTAAATATCTAGGCGCGGAGCGCCTTGCGATTGCGCCTTGCTTTAGTAAGTGCGGAATGGTTCACTTATTGACAACGACGTCCACTAATAACGGACGACGGAACGGCGCATCGGGCGTTATGTCGCCCTCCGCGGAGCGGAGGCAACAATAGGAGCGCTTA
The DNA here is from genome assembly GCA_036268375.1 of Bryobacteraceae bacterium. Lineage (GTDB taxonomy): Bacteria > Acidobacteriota > Terriglobia > Bryobacterales > Bryobacteraceae > PALSA-243. The sequence goes on from DATAUH010000429.1 coordinate 5,688, forward strand.
TGCGGCAATCCAGCTAAATCGATATCTATGTCGAATCGGGCCAACGCGCAGGCGCCGGCATTTACATGCTGAAGCCGGTCGGGGCTAGAAGCGAAAGTGATCGATTTATGCGAAGCGCGGCGACTTTCAGATGTTCCGCAAGCTGATATTCGTCCCAGGAAAGAAACTGCTGGGTTAACATCGACGTACTAATTGCGCCAACTACTTCGCCTTCGCAATTACGGACCGGACAGCCCAGGCAAGATACGCCGTCCATGCACTCATCGGAATCTACGGCATACCCTTGCTCTTGTATAGTACGTAGTTGCCGCTCGAGCACGGAAACGTCGGTTATGGTGCGGCCGGTGACGCGCGTCATGCGGCTTTTCTCCAGCGCGTAAGATGCGGTTTGAGGATCTAAATGCGCCAGAATGGTCTTCCCGAGCGCCGTGCAATGCAGCCGCGCCGGTCCGCCTAAATGTGCCCGGAAACGGTCTTCGCTCGAAATACTGACATCGTCGATCAGGTAGACCTGCAGATCGCGTCCATCGAAAACGCCGAAATGAGTAGTCGCTTTGAGCTGCTGCGCAAGCCGCACCAACACGGGATGCGCCCTTTCACAGAGCGCGTTGCGCTGGAACGCCGCGAGGCCGAGCCGCATAAGCGCAAAGCCCAGTTGATACTTCTTACTCTCGGGATCCTGGACAATATAGCCGCTCGCCTTCAGAGAGGCCAGGATCCGATGGACGTCGCTGGGCAATAGTTCGGTTCGTTTAGCAAGATCCGTTACGCCCAGGGATTTTCGCTCCGCGAATTCCCCAATAATCCGGCATACCTTCGTAACCGTGCTGGCAGCTTTCATGGCTTCCGTTCCACTAGCCGCATAGACCACGCGGTCTGCTTGATGGCCGTGAGAATTATAACCGATGTTTTTCTTAAAGTAAACGCACGTTTCTCGCCCCGCGACTTCATTAAGCGCGTATGGCATCAGCGGCATCCCTGCCATTATGGGCAAGACGCTGACGCATCGCGGCTGGTTCGAACCCAAGCTGCGCGAGCGCGTAGTAAACCAGGAATCCCACGCCAAACGAGTACAACACAGCCGGATTGTCGGCCTTTACCCAAGCCTCCGGGAGGCCGGGGATGTGCGTCGGCATGCCGACTGCAAAACCCGCCGCCAAAGCGATGAAACCCGCCCAATTGATTCCCGCACGCGGCCCCGGCCATTTCATGCCGGATCGGATGTAGTCGGCTGCCATGGCGCCACAAATAGGGCTGAACGATGCCCCGACAATCCCAAAAAAGTCCACAAGGTGGCTGGCGATTCCGGTAATCGCCAGTATGGCGCTCACCGTAACTGCCGCCAGTGCGGAAACTGGGCGCGGGATCTTCGGGATCATTGTGCTGAAACTGTTGGCCGCGATGAAGGAAGAAAAACAGGTGGGGACCATGGAGGCCGCGGCGAACAGGAAGAACATAACAGGGGCAAGGGCCCCGGCATTCACGATTGCAGCGGTGTAACTGAAGTCTACAGTTCCAGTGGCGTGCAGTCCTAAGTTACCGGCGACAGACAAGATGGCCAAACCGCCTGCTACAAGCGCTCCGCCCACAATTCCGCAGATCCCACCAAGAGCGATATCCTTGCGGTTGCGATTGTTCATTCCAAAATCGGCGCCAGCCGCGCCTGCTGTGGCGAAGAAACCGATCACGATGGTTAGAACGTTGAAAAAGCCGGCGGCGCTGTCAACATGCGGCGGACGATATCGCGAGACGCCTTCGCGATTCGCCCAGAACACGATCAGCATCATTAGTAAGGGAACCCAATTGAGCACCTTGGCGACCTGGCCAACATACTGAATGCCCTTGATCGCCACCCAACCCAGGCTGTAGACCCAGACGATCACGATGACGCTGAATAGAACCCGGGAACTTTGATTCAGTCCCTCCATGATGAAATCGGCTGAAATCGCGGCGATTACCGCGACCCATCCAATTTGCAACAAGCCCATCAGAATTCCCGGGGCCACGTATCCGCCCGTAGTTCCGAACGTCGAACTGCCGAGCACGTATAGGGATTGACCGGTTAACATTCCCATCATCGCCGGAGCATAGTAGTACAGCCCAAAGCAAAGCAGCCCGGCCACCAGCAGACCGAGCAAACATACTCCGATGTTGGCGAATCCGAGCGTCGGGCCGGCCAGGGTCAAATAGAATCCTACCCAGAGAAATATGCCGGCATAAGTCGGAAACGTGCTCTTGTACCAGGGAGAGCGCCGGTCAGCAGTAACCGGTACAGACAAGCGGACGTAATCGGGGACGTGGTCCGTCATAGTTCTCCGAATCGGCGCGGAATGTTCCCTAAACCGCGTGAAAATTCTTTACCGAGTAAGTTACGCAGTGGCTTTCGATGCGCGGCCAGACGACCTGATGAAGGTCCGTGGCCACCCATTTTTGCTGTGACGCCTGGTCTTCGAAGGCTATGCTGAGGCGATAGTCGCCGTCCTCCGCGGGGCGAAGTAACTTCGCGCCGCGAAATCCCGCTTGCTGACTAATCGCGGGGCAGAAGGTCCCAACGAATGTCTCCTCAAGGTCCTTATGTAACTCCGGCTTAACTTGAAGCTCAACGTGTAGCACAAACATAGTCTTCCTTTAAAGCCAGCTTGAAAACGGAAACTGCTGTGCCGCCCATCACTTGGTCGTAGGTTTCGGTATCGAGTTCGAGCGCGCGGTATTTTGCTACTTCGACGGGCACGTTGCTCGGCAGGTCTGCGCCCATCATGACCCGATCGGCGCCTATGGTGTTGATCATCCAACGAATATCTTCGCCGATGCACCATGAAGTTTCGAGAAAGAGGTTACCGCATACGGACGCTGCTACTTGGGCTTCGGCGGAGAAGACCGCAAAACCGGCATGCGCCAGAATAATCTTCAAACGCGGATACTTTTGGGCGGCCGGAATGCAAAGCGCCGGTAGCGCAAATGGGACGCCGGCTCCAGTATGCACCATTGCCGGGATGCCAAGGTCATGCGCAGTGGAGAAAACGAGATCGCCATCCTCGGAAAGCGGACTTACGCCATGACCGATGGTGTGTAATTTCACGCCGACAAAGTTCAAATCGGTTACGCAGCGCTCGATTTCCCGGCGGTAAGCATCACGATCGCCATGCGGGCTCATGCTGGCAAGGCCAAAGATACGGCCGGGATACTTTGCGCACATTTCGGCGATCTGGTCGTGGTTTTTGACGGGCTCTTTCGACCCCGGATAGGGCTGCACGATAGTGGCATCAATGCCGCTTTCGTCCATCCGGCGAACGATTTCTGCCTCGGTTGCGACTAGGCCGAAAACGCAGCACTCGCCTAAATGAGCATGCGTATCAATTACCTTCAACGTTCGGATCATTTTGTCTCCCCAGCAGCCAATTGTAGTAAGTGAACCACGCAAGCGATAATTGCAATTGCCACCGCGCCTTAAGTGTTATACCCCCAGCTCGCCCCTCCCTTCAAGCGCAGTTTCAAAATGTTTGAAAAGCGCCACATTGGAATCTATTTCGCCGGAAGCGGCAGGGCGAAGGTAATGAGGGTGGAATTGGCGGAAATGGCGACGTATTGCCGGCCATCCACCGCGTACGACATAGGGGAACTGCGCATAGCCCCGCCGGTTTGATAATGCCAAAGCGGCTTTCCGTTTGTGGCGTTCAATGCGATGAGATTTCCGTCACGCGAAGCCGCGAAAAGCACGCCGCCGCCCGTCGCCAGCACCCCGGCGGCGGTGGAGCCTTCCTGGATCGGAAAATTCCAACGCATATCCCCCGTGACGGGATCGAGCGCGCGAATCGCTCCGGCTATTACCACGTTGCGATCAGCCTGCTGACCGGTACCGGTGTAAGTGGCTCCGGGCTGCGGTTCTCTGGTTCTTGACGAGTATACGGCGCAGGATTCGCGTACGGTCAGGAAGAAGAGATTCGCCTTGGGATCGTAGGACGGCGCGGCCCAGTTCGTTGCGCCCGAGGCGTCCGGACAAACATACACGCCTTCCGGCGTTGGATCGGTCCCCGGGATCACGACTGGGTGCCCACTATCATCCAGGCCTTTGGCCCACGTCTGATGGACAAAGGGCTTACCGGCAAGAAACTTTCCGGTTTCGCGATCGAGTATATAGTAAAAAGCGTTTCGGTTCGCCTGAACTAACAACTTTCGCGGGCTTCCGCGAAAGCGCGTATCGATCAACATCGGCGTTTCGGTGGCGTCCCAATCGTGGGTATCGTGGCGGTTGAACTGGAAGTACCACTTCACTTTCCCCGTGCCGGGCTCCAGAGCCAGTACCGTACACGAGTAGAGATTGTCGCCCTCTCTTACGGCTCCGTTGTAGTCGGGACCGGGGTTGCCCACGGGCCAGAAGAGGGTGTCCGATTCAGCGTCGTAAGTGCCAGTCATCCACGTCGGCGCGCCGCCGAATTCGGCAGAGTTACCCGACCACGTTGCACGGCCGGGGTCGCCCTCCTGAGCTACCGTCCAACGCCGCCATAACTGCTTGCCGGTGCCGGCGTCATACGCGTCGAGAAAGCCCTGCACGGCGCATTCGCCTGCCGTTATACCGACCACGATTTTGCCATTCAGAGCGAGCGGCGCGTGATTGATGGAATAGCCTTTGCGGTAATCGGCAACTTCCGTATCCCAGAGCAGCGCGCCGGTCTTGGCGTCCAGAGCGATCAAGTGAGCGTCCAGAGTTGCCATGTAGAGACGATCGCCCAAAATCGCAAATCCGCGGTTGGACACAATCGTGCATTGCGAAGCAATCCGCGGCAGATTGCGGCGGTATTGCCAAATCTGCCGGCCAGTGCGGGCATCGAGCGCCGCTGCGTTATTCGAGGGACCTGTCACGAACATCAAGCCATCTACCACGATGGGGCTGGTCTCGTTGGTTCCAGCGCCAAACTGATAGGTCCACTGGGACGTGAGCGCGCTTACGTTTTCCGGCGTGATTGATGCCAGAGGACTGTAGTGGGTTCCTTCGTAGTTACCCCAATAGGTGAGCCAATTTTGAGGTTCGGCACGGGCATTCTTCAAGCGATCGAAGGTGACGTTCAAATCGCGGCTCGGGGACCAGTTGCCGCCAGCCGGAGCGGGTGTCAGAGGATCTCTGAGGAACGCGATCAGATTATCTACATCACCGGCGGCCAACGTGGGCTCGGGCATCAGTGATTTCGACGAGGTCTTGACTTCCTGAACATCCTGTTTGAGCAACAAGTGCAGATGTTCCTGGTTATCCATCACCTGAATCGAAAAGGTATCTTCGTTCTTCCTGGCGCCGCGAATCTGTTGGCCCGATTTTAGCCGGATCTCCACGGCCTCATACCCGCGTAACTGCGACTTATTCGGATTGACAATAGACTCGCGTAACTCGGCGGGCGATCGTTCCGCATGAACCGCGCTCAGCTCAGGCCCCAAACGTCCGCCGCGGCCGTTCACCATGTGGCATTGGGAGCATTTCCCTGCCCCGAAAAACAGACTTGCACCGGCGGCGGCATCCCCATGGAGACTCTCGGCCGGGCCGCTGTTTTTCAGAGAATGTAAGTAACTGACGATCGATTTGCCTTCGTTTTCGGAAATCGAAAACGGCGGCATGGCAGTACCGGGTATGCCTTGCAAGATATTCTTCAGGATTGCGTCGTCGTTGCGGCCCCACCGCCAGTCGCCGGTAGTCAAATCAGGTCCGCGTCCGCCCTTCGCGTTCTCTCCGTGGCAGGATGTGCAGAGATTCTGGAATAACTTGCGGCCGGCAGGCGTCTGGTCGCGCTCCTGGCCTCGAACCAGGAATGCAGCGCCGGCAAAAACTCCGATCAGTAACGCAAGATGCAGGGCGTTGTA
>DATAUH010000430.1:0-10725 GCA_036268375.1 Bryobacteraceae bacterium
ATGGGAAGGGCGAAGGGCCGGACGCCCAGCGTCTGAGCGAATTCCTCCGGCGTTCGATCCGCCAGCGAACTGTGCGGCCGCTGCTGGTTGTAATCGTGCCGCCAACGTTCGATCTTCGCGCGCGCATCGGCGATATTCAGAAATACTTCAGTGTTCAGGCATTCATCGCGTAGGCGGCCGTTGAAGCTTTCGATGTAGCCGTTTTGTACAGGACGCCCCGGCCGGATAAATTCGAGTTTGATGATTTCTTAATTCTGGTTAGCTGTATCGCGCAATCGCTTCCGCTTGACTGGATCGTGCGAGCGGAGTTCATTCGCCGGCGGCGGCTGAGCCGGCCATACGAACGGTCGCCATCCGCGATATGGTCGCTCGCCTTGCGAACACGCAGGGCCCGTTGTCCCGCCGGAAATACGACCGTGTATTCCGGCGGCCTGGGATACACTAGGTGCATGTTCGATTTCGGCGAGCCCCAATTGTCCGAAAGCATTCAAAGCTCGCTCTTTTTCGAATCGCACGCGCAGATTTTCGAGCGCGTCTTCCGTTTTCTGAAACCGCGCACGCCCGGTCCTCAGGTTTCGGTGGAATTTTGCCGCTTCGCGAATCCCGACAGTTTCATCCGGCTCGAGAACGGGAGACTGGCCGTTCGAATTTCTGATCTGTTGGAATCCGCCCCCGCCCCCGTGATCGAAGCGCTGGCGTTCATTCTGGTCGGCAAGCTTCATCGCAAGCCCATCCCGCGGCTCTATTCCCATCGCTATCGCTTGTATATGAACCGCAAGGACGTGCGCCGCCAGGCGCAGTTGGTACGGCAATTACGCGGGCGGAAGTTCATTTCAGGTCCGCAAGGGCACTGTCATAACCTGGAAGAGATTTTCGAGAAGCTGAATACGGCCTTCTTCGACGGCATGCTCGGACGGCCTCAGTTGGGCTGGAGCCGCACCGCCTCGCGCCGGTTGCTCGGGCACTTCGACCCGTCGCACAACGCAATCGTCATCAGCAAGATTTTTGACCGGCCGCAGACCCCGGTATTAGCGCTCGAATATGTGATGTTTCACGAGATGCTGCACCTGCGCTTTCCCGTCGATCACAGCCGGGCGCGGCGATGCGTGCACACGAAAGAGTTTAAGGCCGCGGAAAAACAGTTTCCGCAGTTTGAGGTGGCTAAAGAACTTTTGAAACGATTATAGCGACGAGCCGATCTTCCGAACCCGCCGCTACAATTCCCCGTAGAAACGACTACCTGACCTCGCGTTTTCCCTCACGACGGAGGACGCTCCAGGCTTCCGCACAGATTTACGCGACCATGTTCGACGCGGCCGGAACCAAACTGCGCAGTTCCACACGCATCGAATCGAAGAGACGGACCAGTTCCGAAGCATCTACCCGGCAAATCCCCCATTGATACAGCAACAGTCGCGCGCGAACGCTGACCATACCGCAAGCAAAGGTGATCTGCTGGCGCAACAACGCCTCAGCCAATTCGGGCCGATCATGACTGGACTGCGTCATGACAAGCTTGATGGCGGAGCAGGTGCGAGCGAAATCGGTTTCGAGACTCTTCAAATAACCGCGGAATATCTGTGTGCGTTGGGTGCGAAGCTTTGCCGCCATACCCGGCGTAAAACCGGGCTGGGACTGCAGAAATTCGATATCGCCCTCGTCCAGTATCCTCAACATGGGACGATATTTATCCAACGACAAATCCTCAATCCACTCTGCAGTGACTGGAAGAGCTGCGTTGGATGCCACCTTGCGCATTAGGAAGACGAGGACGCTTATTACCGCGAGCGTCAACAGAACGCAAAACCCAATTAAGAGATTCATTTTGCTTCTTTACTTCCAACCCAATCATACAGAGCCTTGGGCGAAAACACAATCAATCTTCAGCCTGAATAACTACTGAGTTTACCTGAAGATAACACCTATTTCCGGGACGCTCTCAAAAGCGTGGCGTTCAAGGCTTCTAACTGACGCAACGCCATTTCCTCATGTCTGACGCTAAACGTCGGCAGGAAGGATCGCTTAACCTCTTCGCCCCTCTTATTGAGGAGGAATACCCAGCAGTAGATGGCGGCAATCGAGATCAACTGCCCAGCCACATTGATCTGCGGGAAGTAGGGAGACGAACTGCCGGCGAGTGTCCTCACAAAGAGCACCAGCGCGTTACCAAAGAAGAAAAGCGTATACAGGCCCGCGTGAAGGAGCGTATTGCGGTTCAACTGTACGGGAAACCGGCTCAAAAAAAGCAGAATGAATAACAGAAAGATAGCAAGGGCGAAATCGATGCCTCGGCCCGTAGCGAACCAGTAATTTAATATACGGGTGTCGGCGCTAGCCTGGGGCTGGATCTTGGGCAGAAGGCTGAGGATTGACAAGCCTATTGCCAAGGTGACAGAACTGTACATCGCCCAACGGAGCAGTGAATAGATACCTTTATGTTTATAGAGCACCAGGCGGTAGAGTTCCACCACGACCAATATGTGGAAAATCCAGGAAATCGGCTCCGTGCTGATCCACAGTTCCTCATAACGGAATGTTCCGTTCTTAACAACGAGTGGCCAGGAGGTATTGGGGATTCTAAATAGAAAATACCAGAAGAAAACCGGGTAGTGGCGCCACAGCCCTGTTAGGAATAAACGCAGGGTGAGTGCCAGAATTCCCACAAGCGCAAGGGCTTGCAGGATTCCAGCTAAGTCGGCATGCGGCATTAAGAAAACGCTCGAGGGAATTTTAACACCGAATGCCGACTTAATTCATATCGACCGCAGCGGGCCGATTAGCTAACCCACTTGCACTGGCCGGTGCTGCAATCCGGGGTCGGGTTGTCCATCGCGGAAGTCGTGCTCGCCGCACGAACCCATTTGCACTGTCCGGTGCTACAGTCCGGAGTCGGATTGTCCATCGCCGAAGTCGTGATCGTCGCACGAACCCACTTGCACTGACCGGTGCTGCAGTCCGGAGTCGGGTTGTCCATCGCCGAGGTCGTGATAGCTGCACGAACCCACTTGCACTGACCGGTGCTGCAGTCCGGGGTCGGGTTATCCGCGAACGCGGACGTCGCGAGCATCGAAAGCGCCATCACGGCGTAGATCACAAGTTTCTTCATTTTTAAGGTCCTCTCTAGTTGCTTAACTTCAGTAAGCGTAGTTACAGACTACCCGGACGTTTCCCGATCTAGGCGGTATATACCCGATTATTCTAATAGCGGAACGAGAGAAAAAGTACTTTTGATGGGGGTATATGTTAGGTGCTTACATCTGAGTAAGTATAAGTATTAGGGGAAACTACCTAAAAGAGCTAGGAGATATTTTAAGGGAGTTATAGAGGCAATTCTTATCTAATCATCAGTATTCTGCTGTAATTCGCTGACTCGCCCGAGCCTGCTGTCAAGCGGCATTGCTACCGCTACCACTTGCCCAATCACATCCACCTCGCTCGTGCTTTCGAAGACGACCGGCTGCCGCTCAGCCGCTGGATGTGCTTGTACGATAAGCCTTTCTTCGATTTGCGAACACCATCCGCATAGGTATCCGCCCCTGTGCTCCAGGAAATAGATCGGCCGTTCGAACTCCGAGGACCAGCCCCGCGCCAGGATCTTCCGGCGGCAATCGTCGATCGCGATCAATGCTCCGGGTTGCAAAATCGGGTGCATCGACCAATCGTCCAGACCGATGAAGGCATAACGGTATTTCCGTAAGTCCAAACCGTTCAGACAGTTCAGGGGTAATTTCCCCCACCGCCTGATGATGTGACTTAAAAATGTCGTTCGCTTGAGATCGATCTCCACATCCGCGGGCGGCCCACTGATTTGCCGGTTTTCAGAGAAATTGGCGACATGGGTCTCCCGTAATCGCACCTGTAAGGACTCGGCCTCAAGCTCTTCCCGCGGTACGCCGTACCACCTCAGGACAGTTTCGTAGTCCAGACGGTAGATCGCACAGAGCGTGTAAATACGATAAATGCTAGGGGCAGTACCTTTGTTTTCAATGTCCGCGAGCCGGCTTAGGGCGAGGATGAATTCGGTGTTTCCGCGCCGCGCCGCGATCCGCCGGCTCGCCTCTTCCACCTCGCGGTAGGTTAACCGCAGCTTCTCCCGGACGCGCTTCAATTTCTCGCCCGGCCGTTCGCCGTCCCGACCGCTATGCTCGTCCATGTTATGATCTCGCAGTACGAATGCCCCGAATTATAGCCGCCGCTACCCGCGAGTCGCAACGAAAATTATGCCGTTTTGTTCTATTTACAGAACGTGAGGAAAAATACGGTTGCCGGGAATGAACATCTGCGTCGGAATCTCGGGAGCCAGCGGGGCGATTTACGGTCTAAGGCTCCTCGAACGGCTCTACGGCCGCCCTGGAATCGAACTCCATCTGATTCTGAGCCGCGCCGGGGAGAAGACTCTATACCTGGAGACAGGTAAATTGGCGTCTGACGCCCGGAAATTGGCGGATTTTACTTACCCCGAGGAGGACATCGCTTGCCGGCTTGCGAGCGGCTCTTACCCCATTGACGCCATGGTGGTAGCTCCGTGCTCCATTCACACCATGTCGGCGATCGCCACCGGGATTAGCAGCAATCTGCTGGTTCGGGCCGCCGATGTAACCTTAAAGGAGCGCCGCCGGCTGATTCTGATGGTTCGAGAGAGCCCCTTTCACGTGGGACACCTTAGGAATATGACCGCGCTTGCCGAAATGGGAGCGATTATTGCGCCGCCGATCCCCGGCTTTTACAATAATCCGCAGACCGTCATAGACATTGTGGATCACAGCGTCGATCGCGTACTCGATCTGCTGGGCACTCCGGACGAGAACACCCGGCGTTGGCAGGGGCCGCCACGTTGAAAACTAAAGCCAAAGTCACGAAGAGTAAATCCAGCCTGCCAATTGCTTTTCAGGGTGAACGCGGCGCGTTTAGCGAAATCGCAGCGCGAAATCTGACCGGACCTGGAATCGATGTGCTGCCGTGCGCCCGCTTCGAAGATGTCTTCCGCGCCTTGGCGGACGGAAGAGCCGGGGGCGCCGCCATTCCCATCGAGAACACGCTCGCAGGATCCGTCCACGAGAACTATGACCACCTTTTGAAGTTCGACTTTCCCATCGTGGGCGAAACCTCCGTTCGCATCATTCACAACTTGATGGCGCCGAAAGGCGTCGCCTTTTCCCGCGTGAAGCGCGCCTTTTCCCACCCCGTTGCCCTGAATCAGTGCCTGGACTTTTTCGCGAAAAACCCCCAGATCGAGCGCATTCCCTTTTATGACACGGCCGGCAGCGCAAAGATGGTCACGGAGGAGGGGCTCGAGGATGCCGCCGCGATTGCTTCCGAAGCCGCGGCCGAAATCTACGGCGCACACATCCTGCGCCGTTCGATTGAAAGCGATCGCCGCAATTTCACGCGCTTCTTTCTCCTCCGCACCGACGCCTACGCCAAGCGGCTTCCGGTTCGCGCTGCTGCCCGCGCGCAGTGGAAGACTTCGCTGGTCTTCAGTACGCGCAACATCCCCGGGGCTTTGTTTCGCGCCCTGAGCGCTTTTGCCTTGCGCGACCTTAATTTGACCAAGATCGAATCGCGCCCGCTGCGCGGTAAGCCGTACGAATACCTCTTTTATGTCGATTTCCTGGAGCGCGCCGACGCCCCGGCGGCTGTCAATGCTCTCAATCACTTGCGCGAACTTGCGGATTTTCTCCGCGTGCTCGGCTGCTACCCCAAAGGAGCGTAGCGGCGGCTCACGCCTTACCGCCGCAGCTTGTCCAGCTCGCTGATCGCCGACGCAAACTCCTTGGGCGAATATATATGGAAGACCCGCCCCTTAAGGCCGGCCAGGGTGCCTGCAATGCTATCGGGCAATACCGGTTGCATCCCGCTCGCGAACGGGCGGTATTGAAAATAGTAGAAGCGCATGCCCTCAGGGGGCGCCTGGATGGTTTTGGACGGGGGCTTGTCCAAAAACCGCGCTGCCGGGCCCAGAAAAACGACGGCATCGGCGGGCTGCGTCGCGGTCGTTTCCTCAGCGATCAGCGATTCCAGCAGGCCTATATGGCCGTGGCGATTCTGCAGCGTCTGCACATCGATCGTGTCTAACTCCAGGCGATTCAGCGCGCGGCTCACATCACCGATCATTCGGAGCCTGAAATCGTCCCGGCGATACAGCACTCTTTGCTTCTCCAAATTGAAGACCGCCACCCGCACTGAAGTCGCGTGCGCCCGCTCCACCAGCGCCGAAAGCGTCGACAAAAGCAAAATCCGGTCGTTTGCGCGCATGTGAATCCGGCGCGGTGTGGCCGGAGCGGCATGCAGGAGAACCGTCAAACGGAATGGCGGCGCATCCGGGGCCGTCGGCTCTGATTTGCGCGAGGCCATCGTGACGCCGAAATCGCGCACGGAATCGGGCGGAATCGCGGGCTCCACCTGACGCTCGGAACGCGTTAACTTCGCCTCGATGGTCCACGACTTCCGGCACACGCGTTCCCGGTCGTCTATCATCATCCAGTCGACCCGATACTTGCCGGGGCCGACCAGGAAACCGCCGAACGTATGCGTTGTAATTTTCGTCACCGGTACGTCCGGCAGAAAAACTCTCGACGACAGATACGCGGGCGCGCCATGTTCCGGCGTTACCCGCGTCACCGTTGCCCAACCGTGCTTCGCTCCCGCGTATTGGCTCATCGGCACAGCGACGTTGTATCCCGTCTGGAAGCGAAAGCCGAAGTCCAGGCTAGGCTTAACCGGGGTAACGTCGCACCGCAGCCGCTCTTCCTGCGGATCGGGCGTGAAATTACGCAGGTTGGCCGGAATCCGCGATCCGTCGATCAGCGCTTGCGCCCACATGCCCTGCGTAACCACCAGGCCGGCAATGAGCGCGCCGCGCATACTCTCACTTGAGAGTGTACGTGAGGCCGGTCGTTAATTGGAATGAATTTTTCTTGAATCCGGGCGGCGGATTGTTGAGAAAGTTGTCCGAAATCGCAGTAGTGAACCCGATCCGCTTAAAAACGGGAATGGAGACGCTTCCGGTTGCGGCCCCGGAATAGTCTTCCAGCACAGTCCAGGTGGGCGTAATCGTAATCGACTCAAGAAACAGAATTCCGTGCGCCGTCTTATGCGTAAACGTCTCGATGAAATTCGACCCCAGCAGACTGGTGTCGCTCTCGCGCGCCTGGAAATTCTGGCGCACATAGGTAATGCTGCCCTTGAAATCCAGCGTTTCGTTCGCCTTCTGAATCACGGTATAACCCAAACCGCCACCAACGTTCGACTGCAGGTCCAAACCCTGTGAGTAGTTGTGGTCGAACGCCACCTGTCCAAAGCCGTAGAGGCTCTTGCCACGGAAGTATTGATCGCGCTCCGCGTCAGCGTGGACAATCTCCGTTTTGATCTTGGGCGTCGCCGGCTGAATCTCGAAACCGTCGGACGCGCTGAAATCGACGATCGTACGATTGCGCGGGGCCAGCCAATCTTCCGCCGGCGTAGCGCGAATCAGCGACACCGCGCCCGTAAAGGTCCGCGATTGCTGCGTCGCCTGAACGATGCTTGCTCCAGCCGTAACGGCTCCCTTCCAGTCTTGGAAAAAGCCGGGGTTGTGAAACACGACTTTTTGGAAGGTCGCCTCATCCAGGACGTGCGCCGCATCCGCCACGGGAATCTTTTGGGCGGGCGCGTTCGGCGTAGGCTCTATGAGCAGCGTCTGGTCCGCTTCCGAGATCGTCCCCCTGGGTAGTTTGTTCGCCTCGACGCGATGGTCAAGCTTCGTGTCCTTGCTTACCACCACATAACGCTGCGCCGAATGTAGTTCCTTCACATTTGCCCAGGCAATCGTTAAATCGCCCAAGACATCGCTGTGGAAAATGACGTGGTCGCCGCTCGCGCGCACGAAGTGCCCGATCAGCTTTTCACCATCGCTGAGAGTCAGCAAATCGGGATCGGGTTTTGCCGCAGGCGCGGGCGCGGTTTGAGCCAATGCAGAAGCCACGCTTAACGCCAGAGTGAATACAACTCGAGTGCGCATATCGTTCCTCCGTGTTTTTAGTCGCGCATCCGGCTTGCGCCGGTTTTAACGAATCTAACAGAGATTGAAAGGCCGTCGGGCCGGCATGCCCGCGGCGGCCTCTCGGTTGTTAGAGCAGTTCGCTGGCGGCGAAGAAGAAACGCAACTCCTGCTCAGCGGTTTCGGACGCATCCGATCCGTGGATGCAATTGCGTTCGATATCGGTGGCGTACTTTTTTCGGATCGTGCCCTCGGCGGCGTTTGCAGGATTGGTCGCGCCCATCACCTCGCGCAAACCCTTCACCGCGTTGTCGCGCTCCAGCGCCAGCACCACGATCGGCCCTTCGGTCATGAACTTCACCAGCCCGCCGAAAAATGGACGTTCGCTATGCACGGCATAAAACCCGCGCGCCTGAGTTTCGGTCAGGCGGGTCATCCGCATAGCCAGAATCTTAAAGCCGGCGTCCTGCAGCATGGCGAGGATTCCGCCGGTCTTACCTGCCGCAACAGCATCCGGTTTGATAATCGAAAAAGTGCGTTCTACGCTCATAAACGGCTTTGAAGCTTCTCTCCTAATTGCGCCGGCGATTCGCAGACCGTAATGCCTGCGTCCACCATGGCGGCGATTTTGTCCGATGCCTTGCCCGATCCGCCCGCGATAATCGCGCCCGCATGGCCCATGCGACGTCCCGGAGGCGCCGTCTGCCCGGCGATGAAACCCACCACTGGCTTCTTCACGTGCTCTTTCACGAAGGCTGCGGCAGTCTCTTCCGCATTGCCGCCGATTTCGCCGATCATGATGATGGCGTGCGTGTCGGGGTCATTATTAAACAGCGTCAGCGCGTCAACGAAATTAGTGCCTATGATCGGGTCGCCCCCGATTCCGATGCAGGTCGATTGTCCGATGCCCAATTTTGTCAACTGGCCCACGGCTTCGTACGTCAGCGTGCCAGAGCGCGAAACCACGCCCACGTTGCCCTCTTTGTGGATGTGTCCGGGCATGATGCCGATCTTGCATTTGCCGGGTGAAATGATGCCGGGGCAGTTGGGTCCGATCAGGCGCGTCTTCTTCCCCTGCATGAAGGCCCACGCCTTCACCATGTCGATCGCCGGAATGCCTTCCGTAATACAAATAGCCAGCGGAATCTCCGCGTCCGCCGCTTCTATAATCGCGTCCGCTGCATACGGCGGCGGCACGAAAATCACAGTCGCATTGGCGCCCGTCTCTTTGATGGCCTTCGTAACCGTGTCGAACACCGGCCGGTCCAGGTGCTTGGTTCCGCCCTTGCCCGGCGTCACGCCGCCCACTACGTTAGTGCCGTAGGCGATCGCCTGCTCCGCGTGAAATGTGCCTTCTTTGCCCGTGAAACCCTGCACGATCAGGCGTGTTTCTTTGTCAACGAGTACGCTCATGCGATTGTCCTATCGAGTCTCACTTGGCCAGCGCGACGACCTTCTCCGCCGCATCGCGCATATCTTCGCCGACCGTAAAGTTCAGGCCGCTCTCCAGCAGAATCTGCCGCCCCAGCTCAACGTTCGTGCCTTCCATGCGCACCACGATGGGCACGGTCATCTTCAGATCCCGCGCCGCGTCCACCACGCCATTCGCCAACCGGTCGCAGCGCAGGATGCCGCCGAATACGTTGATGAGCACAGCCTTCACGTTCTTGTCCGACAGCAGAATACGAAACGCGTTCTTCACCTGCTCCGCGCTCGCGCCGCCACCGACATCCAGGAAGTTCGCAGGGCTGCCGCCGGCGTATTTCACGATGTCCATCGTGGCCATCGCCAAGCCGGCGCCATTCACCATGCACGCCACCGAACCATCCAGCTTGATGTAATTCAGGCCATACTTCGAGGCCTCCACTTCCAGCGGATCTTCCTCGTTCAAATCGCGCAACTCCAGCAGTTCCTTATGCCGGTAAAGCGCGTTGTCATCAAAATTGATCTTCGCGTCCAGCGCGTACACCTTGCCATCCTTCGTCAGGATGAACGGGTTGATCTCCGCGAGCGACGCATCGGTGGCCAGGCAGGCCTTCGTCAGCGCAATCATCGCGTTCGCGGCCGCATTCGCGCTTGCGCCCGGAATGCCGATCCCGAATGCCAACTTGCGCGCCTGATACGGCTGCAGCCCCAAACCCGGATCGATCGCTTCCTTTAAGATCAACTCCGGCGTCTTCGCCGCGACCTCTTCAATCTCCATGCCGCCCGCGGCCGACGCCATAAACACCGGCTTGCCCTGGGCACGGTCCAGCACAATGCCCAAATACAGTTCGCGCTCGATGGGCAGCGTCTCTTCGACCAGCAACCGCTTCACCACGCGCCCTTCCGGACCCGTCTGATGCGTCACCAGCGTCATGCCCATAATCTTGCCGGCAATCTCGGCCGCCTGTTTCGCGTTCTGCGCCACCTTCACGCCGCCGCCCTTGCCGCGTCCGCCCGCGTGAATTTGCGCCTTCACCACCACGCTTCCGCCAAGACGCTGCGCTACCGCCTCCGCCTCTTGCGCGCTAAACGCAACTTCGCCCCGCGGCACAGGGACGTTGTATTTGGCCAGTATGGCCTTTGCCTGATACTCGTGGATTTTCATTGGATTCCGCTCGGGCCGGCGGCGCCGGAAGGGTCAATATATCACGCAGCACGCGCATACTCAGCCTTGCCCGAGGCGTGCTCCAACTGTGCGTAAATTACTTCGTGCCTCGCGACTCCGGCGCGCTCCCCTGACCCGTCCCTTTGACCATCACGCT
>DATAUH010000431.1:0-13141 GCA_036268375.1 Bryobacteraceae bacterium
CCGCATCTATATCGATCGCATTGCTTTTCTTTGCGTCTTAGCGTCTTTGCGAGCGCCTATTCTTTTCTCCCAAGCAGGCGCAGCCGATACCGGCCTATGTATCGAAATGCCCCAAGCGCCTCGTCCGCCCCCCGCAGCCGCTGCCCAAGCCTACGCCGCAGATTTCGACTCCACACCCGCCCCCAGCGAGTTCGTTTTTTCAGAATCTGCCGCCGCACCGGCAACCATGCGGCAAAACCTGCCGGCGCACTCCTCAAATCCATCCCGAAAGGAGAATTCCGCCGCCTAGACCCCATGGAATCCGGCCAAACTCCCGCAACCGAACCAATCACCAACTCAAGATCCGTTCAGAATCATGGAAAGTCCGCATCTACATCGATCGCATTGCTTTTCTTTGCGTCTTAGCGTCTTTGCGAGCGCCTATGCGTTTCTCCCAAGCAGGCGCAGCCAAGCCCGCCCTATGTATCGAAATGCCCCAAACTCCTCGCCCCGGTCCCCGGATCTTTGAAATCCTTTGCTGTTTTAAATCTCATATCAATAAGGACCGCGCAACCTCAAACGTTCGTCGGTGCCCCATGCCAAGCCCATGCCCGTCACTCTCACCATCCGCGCGGCCCAGCTGAAACTCCTGTCGCAGACAGAACAGCAGAAGTTCGAAGCCTGGATGCTCCGCCATCTCGAAAGGTTTTTTCCCGAGGAATGCCGGGCATCGGGTACACAGGCCATGGCGGAATTTGTTGCGTACGGCCGGGCTCGCGCCGCCCGCTACGGCTTCACGTCGCGCCGTGATGTCTGTAAATACATCGATCTCATGATGGTCTTCGGCCGTGATTTCGATGTCGATGAAAACCTGCCCTGGGCCGCGCCCATCCTCGCGCGAAAAGGCGACGCCGCGGCCACTATGCGCGCGCTCTTCGCCGCTGCCATCCGCCGCCTCAGGTAACCCGTCCCATGCCCACGGATACGTCTGCTCCTGAATCTTCGGCCGATACCTTGGACGCCGCCGGTAACGATGCCGATAATAACGCTGGTTCCAATGGTGTAGATGACCCGGTCAGCGCCTGTCCGGATACCGAAACCGGCCCCCTTTGGGTCCGCCTCGATCTGACGCCCGATCTCGCCGCCAACGATCCCGGCAGTCTGCGCCTCGAGGGCAGCGGCTACGATTCCACCCTCGCCATCGCCGGAAGCTTCGAACCCAACGCCGACCCCGACAACACCGTCGACGTCGTATTTCAAGGCGTCCCCATCAAAGGAAGTTACACCCTCACTTACATCGCAGACGGGACTCAGTTAGCCTTAGTCCAAGGCGCTTCTTACAGCAGCCTGCAAGACGATGCGCTGCCCCCCGGTGAAGACTCCAGCGGCGATAACTCGGACGCCGGCGCGAGCGATGCCCCTTCCGGCAACAGCGACAGCGCCGGCCCTTCAGATAATGGCCCGAGCGCTATTCCGTCTGACGACAGTGACAGCGCCACTTCCCAGGAGCAATCATGAGCGGCGACGGCGGTACTCCCCCTGTTGCCAATCCATCCGGCCGTTCCTCCACGCGCGTCGCCGGACCGTCGCGCTCCGGCGCCACCGTTCACGTCAAGTACCGGAAGAAAATCACTCAGATTCAACTTACTAAGCTCACTTACAAAAGCGATCACCATCTGATGCTCGACAATCATGTCGATTGGCTGCCCACCGGTAGCCTCTATACCAAGCCCGAATGGACCATCGGCACTTCCTGCAATCCGGTCAGCCATTCCATGAACCAGGTCATTACTCTCGACCTCGAGTTCGACGTGCAGCCGCCCGATGCCGACCCCGACATCGGCGACATCATCGGGAAAGCCCCGCTGAAGACGCCGGACTCCACCACTCTCTACTACACCTTCGCCGCCACTTACCAGAAGTTCAAAGGAGGAACGGTTCAAGTTACCGCCACCTTACGTACCGTCGCGCCCGACCACGTAATCCGCTTGACCGGCGACATTGCCTGGTCGGTAACAACGCGTGAAAATGGTTCCTTCGATGCGGGATCTTCTACCGGCCACGATCATTTCATCACCATGTCGACGCCCGTTAACGCCCCGACTCGCGAAGCCGGAATCACGCAGCGGCGTATGCGCATGTCGGTCACGCGTGTTGCAGAAGCGAATTCCAACGATCCTCACGCGATCGCGAAATACCTGCAGAACCGCTTCCACGGTTACACTCTCAAGACCGATCCCGCGGTTCCGGCGAAGTATAACCACCCCCAATACTTCGCCCACCAGGGTCAGACCGAATCCGGCGCCGGTGCGTGGCCGGCCATTGAATTTGTCGACCAGACTGCCGAATGCCAGGCCATCATCCGCTGGGTCCGCGCAGTCATGCTACAGGTCGGCTGTCCCGGTACCATGTCCGTCGTCGTCGTTTGGGCAGATCCCAGCGACGGCAAAGTGAAAGAGGGCGATTGGGACGCCGGCGTCGGAGGCCTGCTCTCCGTTCAAAAGACCGTAAATGGTAAAGTCTGGCAGGCTACCCTCGCCGACGACAATGTAGAAGAAGGCGACCTCATCGAATACGGCAGCGTCGGCTTTAATAACTTCGAGGCCTGTCTCAAACTTACTTACGGCGGTAAGACCATGTACTATGGCGGCGGCGCCGGCGACTATGAGACTAAAGAAAAGGTAATCACCGCCTTTACCGCACTTATCTGGTACAGTTGGGTAACTACCTCCGACGCCAAAAGAATGGTTCGCATCGAAAAAGTCGTCAAAACCTATGACTAAGTTCGATCACCGGCGTGCCGCATCGAGATGACCGGCGCGTCCATCGTTGCGTCGTTCTGCGGCATCCTAGCCTTGGCTGCCATTTCGCAGCCGCCGCAAACCAGTGGGAGAAAAAGTATGAGTAACAGCAGTCCGGTAGAGCTTACTGACGACTTCATCGGCGCCTGGTTAAACATGATCGATCGCGCCCAAACGTCCTGGACGCCGCAGCCCGACCTGAAAGCGTTGCCCGATGGCGCCGCCGTCCAGCAGGACTCCGAAAAGTGGTGCGGCATCTTCTTCTCCCCGCAGGCCAACCCGCGTGCCGCCAATCCTGTGGCTCTGATCGCGACCCATAACGCCACGGCCGATACCGCCGATATTATCCGCTATGACTACGCGGCTACCCCGTTTCGATTTCGTCTCTATGAAACTGTCGATTTTGCTCTTTTAAGCATCGAAGAAGGCGCCGACATTCTGAGCCTCAGCCCCGAAAAACGCGTATCTGCAGTCCAAGCCGTCGCCGCGCAAGTGTTGCAACCCGCTCCCCCCCACAACGCCGGCGCATCATCCGAGCGCTTGTGGCCCTTCGCTTTTCCGAAAGCCATCGAGGACGGCGCGCGCTTCTCCACCGATGAGTCGCAAATTCCCGAAGCCATGCCAACCTGGGCCTCCCGCGTCGATGGCGGCCTCCGCCACGGCCATCTCTACTTCCTCTGTTTCAAGAAACGCGAATCCGGCGATGGCCGCGTCATCCTACTCAACAGCCATCACTGGTTCGACGGCGCCGCCTGGGCCCCCTACCGCCAGCCGAAGCGCCGCTGAGCCGGCCTCCGGGATCGGCCGGATACGCGCTTCGGAGCCCAAACCGAGACGCGAACCATTAGTTGCCGGTCCGCAACAAACTCTCCGGATTTTTTCTTCTTTATCGAAAACGTTTTCTCTTGACGAGCTAGTTTGCCTCTGATATTATGCCTTACGGACGCGCAACATAGGTTGCATAATACGCAATACGGACTAAGTTAGTCCTGCAATGCATGGGGGTGATCCGTGGCCTTCCGCCGACGCCGTTTTCTCGTGAGGCTGTTACTCGGCTTCTCCTGTTCATTTACTCTGGACGTGTCCGCTTACGCTCAGTTGCGGTCGGCTAGCGTCACCGGCGCCGTCATGGATCAGAATGGCGGCATCGTCCAACATGCCGACGTTAAGCTGACCGATCAGGGCACTAACGTCACCGCCACCACTAAGACCAACGATTCCGGCGGATACAACTTCCCCTATCTACAGGCCGGCGTCTATACCCTAAGCGTTAGCGCCACAGGATTCAACACCTACAACGAAAGCGGCATACAAGTAGGCGCCACGCAAAGCGTCAAGTTAGATGTCACGTTAAAGGTAGGAACCGTAGCGACGTCAGTCGATGTTGCCGCGAGCGCTCTTCAGTTGCAGACCGACAGCAGCGCCATCCAGACCGCGATCGATAAGAATGCCATCGATATCGTCGCCAATCCTACGCAGAATCCTCTGTACTACGCCATGCTCCAGGCGAACGTGACGCCCTCGGTGAATTCGCTAGATACTACCAGCATCAACTCGTTCGGCGTAGGGATCAATGGCCGCAGACAGTTTTCCGCGATCGGAGTCAACGGAGGCAAGGCCTTCTCGAACGACATTCAAGTAGACGGGCTCCCGGTGATGGGTGGCGGCTACAACGAAGCCTCCGTCCTGCCCAACACCGAAGGTCTCTCCGAAGTCCGCGTCATCAGTAACGACTTCACCGCTGAGTATGGTCACGGACAGTCCGCTATCTCGATGAATACCGTCTCCGGTACCAACCGTTTTCATGGCCAGGGCACTTACACGCTGCGCAATGAGGCGCTGATGGCGAACACCTTCTCCAATAACGCGCTCAACGTGAAGCGGCCTCCTTTCAAGGTCGATGAGTTCGGCGGCGCGTTAGGCGGCAGAATCATTCGCGACAAACTGTTCTTCTTTGGCAGTTACCATTACCTGATGCACAACGTGGGAATCGCCACCCTAGCCACGGTTCCCACGGCGCTCGAGCGCATGGGTAACTTCAGCCAAACCTTGGTCGCCGATCAGAGCGGCAATCCCATTCCCGTGCAGATCTACAATCCGTACAGCGTGACCATGGTCGGTCCGCAGCTTTATCAGCGCGCTCCGTTCCCCAATGCCATCATTCCCAACCCCAGCCCGGCCGCGCTCTTGATGATGAGTTACTATCCACTGCCCAATCGCACTCCCACGAATTTCACGGGAGCGCAGAACTATCAATCCACAACCGTTGAGACCGTGCGCCGGCACAACACCTCAAACCGGGTCGACTACGTCAGAGGCAAACAGTCGTTTTATGGCAGCGGCGGCCTGGAGTACGCCAACGTCGCAAATCCGCGGCCCTTCGGTAAGTCGCCGGTGAATGGGGCCCCCGCGGTTACGAAAGACAAAAACCCTTACGGGCAGATCGGCGACACCATCATCGTCAGCCCGACCCTGGTCGTGGACGTGCGTTACGGGTATAACCGCATCAACACCGCCACCTTGGCGGGTGATAAGTCGGGTTTCACCGATTACAATGCGTGGGGCGTCCCCGCGAATGTACAGTCGCTGATGCAAGTCTATGGCGCGGCGCCTTGGGTAAGTCCCGGCTCGCCGTGGACGGCTCTTACCGACGGCTTCTTCACCAACAAGCGCGAGCGGCAGCAGAGTCACAACCTGAATGGCAGCGCTACCAGGATGGCGGGTAAGTGGACCCTCAAAGCAGGAGTGCAGTCGCGTATCCTGCTCTCGAATTTCCAAGATCTGGAAGAGGCCTCAACAGCGCTGCAGGCTATCGGCTTTGCCCAGGGCGGCAACTTTACCTTCGCGTACACCGATCCCAACGGGAACACCACAGCGCAGGATAACGGCCCCACCGTTAATGGCTATGGACCCGCAGGCATCTTCACGGGCGCCGGAACCTGGTTCGTACGACCTGGCGCAAATGTCACGCCGGCCTTCGCGCAGAAATATCTCGCCTTTTATTCGCAGAACGATTGGCACGTTTCCTCTCGTCTTACGCTGAATCTAGGTTTGCGCTGGGACCTCCAGCCAGGCCCCACGGAACGCTACAACCGCATGTCGTTCTACGACATCACCAAGCAGAACGTCTGGGGTACGATGGGCGTAATCGGCTTCCCGGGAACTAACGGGTACGGCCGCAACCTTTGGGAAACGGAGTACGGAGACATTCAACCCCGATTAGGCGCCGCTTACCGGACCAAGTTCGACGTAGTGTTGCGCGGTGGATTTGGCATCACCTATCTGCCTTCGAATACCGGTTACTTCTCTGGCCCTACAGACTATGGAGCGAATTCGTTTTCGGCGGGCGTCAACACCATTCAGTATCCCGGCAGCACCGGAATTCCGGCTCAGTTCACCACTCCGCCACCCCTTCTGCCGGCGATCGGCGCCAATTCGGCCGCGCCGCAGATCTACGGACAGACCAGCAGCCCGCTCTTCGATCATTTCTTCCAGAATGGCAAGGTCTATCAGTGGAATGTCTTTCTGGAAAAGCAGTTCTTTAAGTCGTGGCTGGTATCCGCGGGTTACAGCGGCACGGCCGGCCGTCACCTGATCACCAATAACTTCGCCGTTCAGAACTTACAGGTCCTTGACCCATCCTTACTGACAAGCTGGCACGCCCAGTATGTCGCAAGCAACGGAACCATCAATCCCGCGACCCAACTGTCGGCAAATCCGTTCCAACCCTCGAGCGGTCCTCTGATTCCGTTTTCCGGAGCCTTGGGGCAAGCGACCTTAGCGGGTGCAGTTCCGCACTATCCATACCCGCTGCTCACAGCCAACATGAGCCGCTCCAACGGCTTCTCCGATTACGATTCGATGGTAATCCACGTCCAGCATCGCGCCGGACGCGGCCTCTTCCTGGACGCGAGCTACGTCTGGTCGAAGGATCTCGGCTTCTCGCTAACGGATATCGCGGATGGCCAAGGCTTCAACCCAGATGGCAGCCCGGTCCAGATTTTGGATTACCAACATCCGCATAACAATCGCTCGTACGCCACCACCGATGTGCCCAGCCGTTTCGTTCTGACCGCCGTTTATGAGACTCCCACACCGTCTTCCAATCGCATCGTGAAGAGCGTACTCGGACACTGGTCGCTTGCGCCCGTAATCATCGCGCAAAGCGGCTTCCCCATTCCGATCAGCGGCGCATCGACGGGCTCCATCAACGGTTTGCCCATCCGCATTCCCGGCGTCTCACCCACCGTCCCCGAGGCTCTGCAACATTGGTACAACGGAACGACGTCAGTGACCTTACCCTGCGGTCGCGTGATTACGCCTGCCGCTAACACCTATCTCAAACTCAATCCCTGCGCCTTTCAAGGTCAGGTGGTTACCACGTCCAATGGCAGCGTAGTGACGGATCAATTTTGGTACGGCACTGCCGCGCATGATTACGGCGACATCCGGACGTTGGGCCGCTTCAATTTTGACTTCACCTTGCGGCGTGAGTTCGCCATTCACGAGAGAATTAAACTGCAAATCCTGGCCGCCGCTTCCAACTTACTCAACAATACGCAATTCACAGGCGCATTCAGCGGCGCGTTAGGCGCCACGAACGTCAGCACGAATCCAACTCTCGGGCTTACACCCGGTACCGGCTCCGGATCGGGCTTCGGTACGATGGGTTACGGAACTTATGCTCCGCGCCAAGTGACAATGAGCGCTCGCGTCCGCTTTTGAACCCGATGACTGAGTTACCCATATCCCGGCATACACTTCGAATTGTGAAAACAGCGGCCTGCCTGCTCACTCTGACCGCGCCATGCGCGGCGCAAACCGATTGGCCGGCGTACGGACACGACCGCGGCGGACAGCAGTTCTCACCGCTAAAGCAGATCGACGTCAAGAACGTCTCGCAACTGAAAGTGGCATGGACCTACGACGCAGAGCCCGCGCCCCCGCCAACGTCCGCGGCTGCCACTCCGGGCGCCACTCCCACGCCCGCCGAAAACAACGCAGTTCCGGCGCGGCGGCGTACCCGCTCTTCCGAAGCCACCCCGTTGGTGGTGGGCAATGTTTTATATCTCGGCACGCCTTACAGCCGCATCGTCGCCCTGAATGCCGATACGGGCGGACAGATCTGGGCTTATGATGCCGATTCGGCTCCTTCCACGCGCGGTATTGCTTACTTTCCTGGGGACAAAACGCTGGGTCCGCAGATAGTCGTTTCGACCATGAACGGCTGGCTCTACACCTTGAACGCGAAGACCGGTAAATTAAATCCCGGATTCGGCAACGAAGGCAAAATCAACCTGCGAACGGGAGTGGCCGATAAGTTCCCGCGTGGCCGCTATGGAGTCTCTTCACCACCGGCGATTTACAAAAACCTGATTTTCACCGGCGCGCAGTTACAGGAGGAGCCCGCCAACGGCCCCAGTGGGGATATCCGCGCGTGGGACATCCATTCAGGTAAGCTGATTTGGACCTTCCATACGATTCCTCATCCGGGCGAGAAAAATCACGACGCCTGGGAAGAGGATCAGTGGCAAGATAGATCGGGCGCTAACTCGTGGGGCTTCATGACTGTGGACGAAGAGCGCGGGATGTTATTCATTCCTCTGGGCACGCCGACGCCGGATTTCTACGGCAGCAGCCGCAAAGGTTCGAATCTCTACGGATCCTCGTTAGTGGCGCTCGATGCCGAAAACGGCAAGGTCAAGTGGTACTTCCAAACCACCCATCACGATAACTGGGACTACGATGTGACCACCGCGCCCTGCCTGATCGACATCGTCCACAACGGCAAGAAGATTCCCGCAGTGGGACAATGGACCAAGCAAGGCCTGCTCTTCTTTTTTAACCGCGTGACCGGTGAACCCATCTATAAAGTGGAAGAGCGCGCGGTCAAAAACGACAACAAGAACCCCGGCGATGACAATTGGCCCACGCAGCCGTTCCCGGTGACGCCGCCGCCTCTGGCGCGCATGACCTTCAACACGGACGAAATTGCCAAAGTCACTCCGGAACACACGGCTTACTGCGAGAAGTTGCTGGGTCTCGAAGGCGGCGCGTTGGGCGGCGGTCCATACGCGCAATACGGCCCGAAATTGCGCGTTGTATTTCCCAGTTGGGTCGGCGGCGGGAACTGGAGTACCCCTGCTTTCGATCCGAAACTCGGTTATATGTTCGTCACCCTCGAAAATCTGGGCAACCTGAATAAGATGGCGCCTTCGGCGGATGGCTCTACCTTCCGCCGCGTACCGGCCGAAGGTGCGCCCGCAAACTCCGGTGGCTATTTCTGGGATGGCAGCAAGAAATGGCCCTGTCAAACGCCGCCGTGGGCGGAGATTGTCGCTGTAAATGCCAACACTGGCGAGATTGCATGGCGTACGCCGCTCGGCTCTTATCCGGAACTGGACGCTCTGGGCGTGCCCAAAACCGGGATCCCGGAACATCGCGGCGGCGTCATCGCAACTGCGGGAGGCGTGCTGTTCATAGGCGCAACTCCCGACGCGCATTTTCGCGCCTATGACGCTAAGACTGGGCAACAGCTTTGGGAAACCAAGCTAACTCAGTCGGCTAAGTCGACGCCGATCACTTACCAAGGCAAAAACGGCAAGCAATACGTCGTCGTTTTCGCCGGCGGTGGAGATGCGCACGGCCCCGACATGTCGCCAAAGCTTTACGCCTTCACGCTCCAGTGAGTAAGTCGGCCTATCCTGCGCTCACCACCGCGACTTCGAGGCACGCTTCGGCGTATTTCCCTAAGTTCCAGGCATCCCGCGAGACCTTTCCATCCGCCAACCGTCCAGTATCCACCTGATGTCCCCGGCGTTTGCATTTCCGCCTCGCGTCAACGAAAATCGGCCAGCGAACGGCTATCCAATCGCGTCAAGTTTGCAACCAGGCTCAAAAACTGCTATTCAATTTGAACAATCGGGGTTTTCCTGACTGAAAGAGGTGTAGTGTGAGTATTGGCCGCCGCCAACAGAAGGTACTATTTGCAATCGCGTGCGCAGCGCTGATCATTGCGCCCCCCGCGCATGCGCAGTCGCAGGCGATTAATGGCGCAATTCGCGGGCGCGTTATCGACCCGGCGAATGCGCCAATTACGCAAGCCAAAGTCACGGTCGAAAACACGTTGACCGGCCTCTCGAGATCGGCGGAAACGCAGGACGACGGCTACTATGTCTTCCCGAACCTCCCGCTCGGCTCCTACACGGTGAGCATGCAGAAGGAGGGCTTCGAAATGCAGCGTCACACCAACGTCGTGCTTGACGCTGGAACCGAAGCCACGATTGACGCGCAATTAAAAGTGGGCTCGGTATCCACCTCGGTAGAGGTATCCGGCGGCGCTCCCATTGTCGATCCATCGCGCGTCAGCACCGGCCGCACCATCGGATTTGAAGAGACCGACAATCTACCGCTGACCTCGCGCAATCCCTATAACTTCATCCTCTTTCAACCCGGCGTCAGCGGCCATCCGAACCCCGAACTGGGCATTCCGCGGCTGTTGAACACGAACGGCTTGCCGGATCGCGTAAGTTACCAGCTCGATGGAACCGTGGACACCGAAACCGACCGCTATGGGCTGCGGCTTTTCGCGATCGCCGACAGTTACGTGAGCGAAGTACAGACCGTTTCCAACAGTTTTGCGCCTGAGTTCGGCAAAATTGCCGGAGATATTTTCAACGTGATCACCGGGTCCGGCACAAATTCGTTTCATGGCAACGTGACTTACATTGGACGACCGCTTGACTTAGTGGCTCGTCCGATTCTGGCGACGCCCACTACCCTCCTTCCAGTCGCCAATGATTTTGCCGCCCGCGCAGGCGGCGCGATCATCAAGGATAAGCTGTTCTATTTCGCTTCATATGAGCATGTGAAGCGAAGCGTGCCCCTACCGATTACGATTAATCCTGCAAGCGCGGCGCAGATCGGAATCCCCGCGAATCTCCTGACGAATCCGCCTGCCATTGAGCATGCGCACTGGATCGACGGTCGGCTGGACTGGGTGATTTCGCAGAAGCATCAGTTCTTCATACGCTACAACTACTTCCGCAATCAATATCCGTTCAACTCCAACGTCGGCGGCTTAAACGCGCTGAGCGTAGCGGCCGATTTCCGCGACCGTGCGCACGTACTGGGCGCCCAGATCCTCTCCACGTTCTCCCCAACTTTGTTGAATGAGCTTCGCTTCGGCTGGCCATATCGCAACGAACAGCACGTGGCCGATCCGCTTACCGGCAAGGGCCCGGAGATTTCGATCAGCGGCGTCGCAAACTTTGGCGGAAGCAACGCGGTAGGCGACCGGTTTCAGGAGAAGGTGCCGAACCTCAATGACAACCTGACCAAGGTGATGGGCGCGCACACCATCAAAATGGGCTTCGGCTTCCAGCAGAATCTGGACGTCCAGGCCGCCGATGTCTACACGCAGTACACGTTTCCGACCATCGCGGCGTACCTGGCCGCGGCCTCTGGCGCGACTCCGCTCTCCTATTCAACATTCAACGCGAGCGTGGGCCAGCCCGGCGCATGGTACCACTCGTTCTTCTGGGATCTCTTCGTGCAGGATAGCTGGCAGTTGACTCCCAAACTGCTGGTGGTCGGCGGCGTTCGCTATGACAAGTTCTCCGGACCTTCGGGCGATCCGAACTTCCAGCTGCCATTTTCCAAGACCTTTCATTCGCCCAGCGCCGACTTTGCGCCACGCCTGGGAATTGCGTGGTCCATCGACAAGAAAACGGTTTTGCGCGTAAATTCCGGCATCTTCTATGAAGCGCCGCCGACGAACCTTTGGTACAACGCGCTCTACAACGACGGCGGGTCGACCTCCTATATCGCCGCGCTTTCCTCTTCAACGCCTGGCGCGCCGGCGTTCCCGGCCACCATCGTGACCGGCTCCCTTCCGCGCTCCGCGCAAACGCTCTACACCATCACGCCCAACTTCAAGGATGCCTACGCAATCAATTCGAGCGTGCAAGTCACTCGTCAATTATCGGCAAACGATGCCTTGACGATCGGCTACGCAAACACCGGCGGGAGAAATCTGGAGTTTCTGCGCAACATGAACCTGATCAATCCGCTTTCGTTCCTGGCGGACGGAAGGCCGGTTTACGGGGCCGCCGGACCGTTGACGCGCGCCAATCCTCTTTACAACAACATCGCGCTGCAGGACATTGGCGACAACAGCGCCTACAACGCGCTGATCATCAATTACCAGCGTCGGGCCGCCCGCGGTTTGCTAATCAACGCTTCTTACACGTGGTCGCACTCGATCGACGATGCGCCGGAAGCGAATAGCTACGATCAAGGCTCGACGTTCATCTCCGATCCCACCAATCGCAATCGCGATCGCGGAAACGCCGCGATTAACCGGCCAGATGCGTTCACGCTGAGCACGGTTTGGACGCCCACCGCGAAATTCGAATCGCGTGTTGCCCGCTATCTGGCCAATAACAACCAGTTCACGTTTCTCGCGAACGTCTCTTCGGGCGATCAGCAGAACATCACAGCCAACAGCGTGTTGAATGGCGACAGCCTGGCAGGTTCGGGCTCGGGAGCCGCCACTCGTCCAGTGTTCGTGGGCCGCAACACAGCGCGCACCCCCAACGTTTATCAGTTCGATGTCCGCTATACCCGAACGTTCTTCAAACTTTGGGAACGGCTGCAGCCGAAGTTCTTTATCGAAGCGAACAACGTCTTCAACCATCCCAATATCACGACCATCAATACCACCGCGACGGTCGCCGCTTCGGGCGCCATTATTTCGAACCCGACGTTCGCGCCGGTCTCGACGCTGCTGGAAGGCCGCATCGTACAACTGGGCGTGAGAGTCGACTGGTAAGCCGAATTCGCTGGGCTGATCAGAGACCGCTCTGGTAGGCTGTCTTCTAGAGACGGCCGATGGCCAGGCAAGAGCGGTGTCAAAACTCGCTCGAGCTGTTGCAAGGAACTTTGGACATGCGGACCCTCCAGTTCGGTACGCAGCATGGACACGGGATCGATCAAGTGATCCGCGCCACATCCAATGAGGCCTTGCAGATCGAGCAGGCGTCGCTCTACCCTGCGTTGCACCGGCTGGCGCGGCAAGGCTGGTTCGCCCCGGAGTGGAAGCAGTCCGAAGCCAATCGGCGATCCAAGTATTATCGTCTGACTGCGGCAGGCAAGCGCCAATTGGTCCTCGAAAGTCCAAATGGGACACGCTGGTCCACGCGATCGCGTGCGTGATGCGGCCTTCGGAAGGAGGCTATACGTTTTTTCGCCGCTCTCGGAATAACGATCGCGACGAGAACTTCAGGCGCACCTCGCGCTCGAAGTGAAGCAGAGAGTAGAGGGCGGCGAATCGCCCGAACCGGCATGGTGGGCGACAGCCC
>DATAUH010000432.1:0-12420 GCA_036268375.1 Bryobacteraceae bacterium
GATTGTTCCCGCGCCGGTCAGCGTCACGTCTTCCGCATCCGCCGCATAGATCAGCGAGGAGATGCTCTTGCGCGCTCCGCCCCAGGGATCATCGCGCAACGGGTAATCCGCGGGATCTTCGCTGCCCAGCAACACGGCACCGGCGCCAAGCTCAAACGTTATCCGGCTGCGCAGCTCAATCGCCCCCGTCAGATACCGTCCTGGCGTCAACAGCACCGTCCCGCCACCGGCCTTCGAACAAGCGTCGATGGCGTCCTGCAGCGCGGCCGTATCTTTGTGTTGTCCGTCGCCCTTCGCGCCGAAATCGTAAGGGTTAAAAGTCGCGGGAGTTGCCAGCGCAACACCCGCCACACACGCCAATGCCGCAAGTCGCGACAACATAGAGCCTCCTACCGGTAAGCGGCTACGCCCGTCACCTTCTCACCAATCACCAGGGCATGGATGTGGTCGGTGCCTTCATACGTCTTTACGGTTTCCAGATTGCACATGTGCCGCATGATCGGATACTCGTCGGTGATTCCGTTCGCGCCTAGCAGGTCGCGGCTCAGCCGCGCGCAATCGAGCGCTATTGCCACATTGTTGCGCTTCAACATCGAAATCTGCGCAGGTTCGATCCTTCCCCGATCCTTGAGGCGTCCAGCCTGTACCGCTAGCAACTGCGCCTTCGTAATCTCCGTGATCATCGAGGCCAATTTCTCCTGCACCAGTTGATGTGACGCGATCGGCCGATCGTCAAATTGCTTCCGCATCACGGCGTAAGAGCGCGCGGTCTCGTAGCAATCCATGGCCGCGCCAATTACGCCCCAGCCGATTCCGTAGCGCGCCTGCGAGAGGCACGAAAGCGGCGCTTTGAGCCCGCGGGCTTTCGGCAGGTGGCTGGCTTCCGGCACCCGGCAGTCACTAAACGAGAGGCTTGAAGTTACCGACGCGCGCATCGACCACTTCCCGTGAATGTCGGACGTCGAAAACCCCTTCGCGCCACGCTCAACCAGAAAGCCTTCGATGCCCGCCTCTGTACGCGCCCAAACCACGGCCACTTCGGCGACGCCGCCGTTGGTTATCCAGGTCTTTTCGCCGTTCAGCACCCAATCAGTGCCATCGCGGCGCGCAGTGGTTCGCATTCCGGCGGGATTCGAACCGAAATCGGGTTCGGTCAATCCAAAGCAGCCGATGGATTTTCCGCTCTGCAGCCGCGGCAGCCACTTATCTTTCTGTTCATCGGAACCGTATGTGTAGATCGAATACATCACCAGCGCGCCCTGCACCGACACAAAACTGCGCAGTCCCGAATCGCCACGTTCGATCTCTTGCATGATCAGACCGTATTCGGTATTGCTCATGCCGGCGCAGCCGTAGCCTTCCAGGTTGGCACCGAAGAAACCCAACTCCGCCATCTCCGGGATCAGTTCCGAAGGAAACCGGCCATCGCGGAAGCAATCGCGAATCACTGGGGCAACCCGCTCATCGGTGAAACGCCGCGCCGTCTGGCGCACCAAAAGTTCCTGTTCGCCGAAGAGGGAATCAATCGCAAAATAGTCTACGCCGCGGAATGCCATCAACGTTATGTTGGCACACTGCAGTGCGCCGAAACTGCGTTCAGCCGCATGTTACGCTCGAACTGATGTTTCGCCGCGTCATCTGGATTGTGCTCGATAGCGCTGGCATCGGCGCCATGCCGGATGCCGCGAAATTCGGCCCGTCTGACCCGGCGAGCGACACCATCGGCAACATCGCGCGCCTGCGCGGCTTGAACGTGCCCAACCTGGCGCGGCTTGGCCTGGGCGATATCAAACCGCTCGCGGGGATCGCTGCGGCCGATGCGCCAGCTGCCGCATACGGACGCTGCACGCTTGCTTCGCCGGGCAAAGACACCACCACCGGACATTGGGAAATGGTGGGGATTCATTTGGCAAAGCCGTTCCCGCTTTATCCCAACGGATTTCCGCCGGAGGTCATGCAGGAATTCGAGAGCCGCATCGGCCGCCGCTCGCTGGGCAACAAGGCCGCTTCCGGAACTGAGATCATCGAGGAACTCGGCGAAGAGCACATGCGCACAGGCTCGCCGATTGTCTACACATCCGCCGATAGCGTTTTTCAGGTGGCCGCGCACGAAGAGGTCATCCCGCTGTGGGAGCTTTACAAGATTTGCGAAACGGCGCGCGAGATTCTTCGCGGACCATATGAAGTCGGCCGCGTGATCGCCCGGCCGTTTCTTGGTTCACCGGGAAGCTTTACTCGCACGCCGAATCGCCACGATTACGCCGTTCCGCCGCCTGCGGGGATGCTGCTGGATCAACTGGAGGAGCGCAGCGTGCCGGTGCACAGCGTCGGCAAGATCTTCGACGTGTTTCTCGGCAGAGGCATCGGCGATTCCACCAAAACCAAGAACAATGATGACGGAATGGCCGCTACGCTGACCGCGATGCAAGCGATGCCGGACGGGCTGATCTTCACCAACCTGGTCGATTTCGACCAGCAGTACGGCCATCGCAACGACATCGAAGGCTATGGCCGCGCGATTGAGGAGTTCGACGCATGGCTGCCGCAATTCGAAGGCGCGCTCGGCCCTGGCGATCTCGCGATACTGACGGCGGATCATGGTTGCGACCCAACCGTTCCCGGCACCGACCACACGCGCGAATTCGTTCCGCTGCTTGCGTTCGGGCCGAAAGCAAAACCGGGCGTAAATCTGGGTCTGCGGGCCACACTCTCTGACATTGGCCAGACGGTGGCGCAGAATTTCGGCGCGAAAATCCAGCACGGCGAGAGCTTCTTACCCCAAATCTTATGAGAAAACCAGTCATGGCGGGCAATTGGAAGATGTATAAGACGCCTGCGGAAACCACCGCTTTCTTTGAGAAGTTTCTGCCTCTCGTTGCGCAGGCGTCGCATTGCGAAATCGTGATTTGCCCGCCGTACACGGATCTTCAAGCCGCGGTGGCAGCGTCCAAGCAATCCGCGGTTCAGATTGGCGCGCAAAACGTTGCATGGGCCAAAGAAGGCGCGTTCACGGGCGAAATTTCGGGCGCGATGATCTCTCAAACCGGCGCCACTCACACGCTTGTGGGTCACAGCGAGCGCCGTCAATACTTCGGTGAAACCGACGAGACCGTTCTTAAGCGCACGCGCGCGGCGCTCGAAGCCGGACTTACGCCGATTGTGTGCGTCGGCGAACGCCTGGAAGAACGCGAAGGCGGACGCACCGAAAGCGTACTCGCGAATCAATGCGCGTGCGGAATCGCGGAACTCGCGGAAGCGGAGTTCGCAAAGATAGTCATCGCATATGAGCCGGTGTGGGCCATCGGCACCGGCAAAACCGCCACGCCGGAAATCGCAGCCGATGCGCACCGCTGCATTCGCAGGCAGATTTTGCATCGTTTTGGCAAAGACGCCGCGGCCACAGTGCGGATCTTATACGGCGGCAGCGTGAAACCGGACAACGCGCGTTCATTGATGGCACAGCCGGAAATCGATGGCGTGCTGGTAGGCGGCGCGAGCCTCGACGCCTCGTCATTCGCGTCGATCGTGAACTTCTAACCTGGCGCGCGCATGCGAAGCGAGCTTCAACTCATCGATCGCATTCGTTCGCTCGCATCCAACATTCACGGCAGAGGACTCGCGATCGGTATCGGCGACGATTGCGCCGTTTACCATTCGCCTGGCGCCTCCGAAGACCTGCTGTTCACCACGGACTTGCTGGTGGAAGACATTCACTTCCGCCGCGAAACACATCGGCCGGAAGACATCGGATGGAAAGCGTTGGCTCGCGGGCTCAGCGACATCGCGGCCATGGGCGGGGAGCCGCGCTTCTGCCTGGTTTCGCTGGCGCTCGCGCCTTGGAGCGACGCACGCTGGCTGGATTGCTTCTATCGCGGATTGCTAAAACTTGCCGCGCGAGAAAAAACGCCGCTGGCCGGCGGTGATCTGGGGAAGTCGGCAAAGGCGACATGCGACATCGTCGTCTGTGGTTCTGTTCCACGGGGCAAGGCGCTCCGCCGCGACGGCGCAAAAGCAGGCGACGGTATATATATCAGCGGCGAACTCGGCAGCTCTGCGCTGGGTTTCGAAAGCCAGCGCGGAAAGGCGCGGCAAAAACACCTCCGGCCGGAACCGCGCATCGCGCTGGGGAAGCATCTGCGAAGGCTGGGCGCAACAGCGGCCATGGATTTGAGCGATGGACTTTCGCTCGATCTGCATCGCCTGGCCACGGCGTCGCGGCTGAGCGCCGAAATCGCGCCGCCGCCCATCTTTCGCGGCGCGACGCCGGAACAGGCGCTGCACGGCGGCGAAGATTACGAACTGCTCTTCACTGCGCCGGCTCGCCGCGTGATCCCGGAACACCTTGAAGGACTCCGCCTCACCCGAATTGGTACGATGCGAAAAGGCTCTGCGGGCGAGGTTCGAATCAACGGCGCCATTTTGCGCCCGCTAGGCTACGACCACTTCCGAAAACCATGAGCCTTCCCAATCCCGAGCCCGTGCTCGATCTCATCGAAGCGTTTCGCCACTCGAAGACAATGTTCGTCGCGGTCTCAATGGGTATCTTCGACCGCCTCAGTCAATCCCGTGCCACCGCGGCGCAGATAGCGTCGCAACTGAACACGCATCCCGGGGCCACCGAACGCCTCCTGGACGCCTGCGCAGCGCTGGGGCTGCTGCAAAAAGAAGATGCGACGTATTCCAACGATCCAGTGGCCGAAACTTACCTGTGCACGGCGAGTCCGCACTCGCTTTACGGCTACATTCGGTACTCCGACGAAGCGCTATACCCTATGTGGGCCAACCTTGCCGATGCGGTGAGGGAAGGCTCTCCGCGTTGGCTGCAGACCTTTGGTCTGGATGGCCCGATCTTTTCCAGCTTCTTCCGTTCCGAGAAAGCCATGCGGGATTTTGCTCTGGGCATGCACGGGTTCGGCATGCTGACGTCGCCAAAAGTTGCCGCGGCTTTTGACCTCAGCCCATTTCGGCGGCTTGTAGATTTAGGCGGCGCGACTGGTCACCTGGCGATCGCGGCCTGCGAGCTCTATCCGCAGCTTCGCGGAACGGTGTTTGATCTGCCGCAGGTGACCACGCTGGCGCGCGAGCAGGTGAAACAATCGAAGGCCAGCGCGCGAATCGATATCGTGGCGGGAGATTTCTTCGAAGACGAACTGCCGCCGGCCGATCTTTACGCGCTTGGCCGCATCCTGCACGACTGGTCGGACGACAAAATCCAGCTATTGCTGCGCAAGGTTGTCGCTACTCTGCCTTCCGGGGGCGCACTGCTGATCGCAGAGAAGTTGCTCAATGAAGACGGCGTGGGCCCCTCGCAAGCGAACATGCAATCGCTGAATATGCTGGTGGTTACGGAAGGCCGCGAACGGACTCTGAGCGAATATACAAGCCAGCTACGCGCCGCGGGCTTCGCAGAGGTGGAAGGCCGCCGTACTGGCACCGCGCTCGACGCAATCCTGGCAAAGAAGGCCTGATAAGAGCCGCTATTGTACTTGGCCGCCGTCGAGAATCTCGCGCACCTTCGCCAGCAACACATCGGGCGTGAACGGCTTATGGAGGAATGCCTTTTCGCCTGCCTCACCGCCTGAGGTGTTATCGCGAAAGCCCGACATGTAGAGGATTTTCAGGCCGGGCGCGCGCCCCGAAAGTTGCGCGCCTAATTCAAAACCGGTCATCTGCGGCATCACGACGTCTGTCAGCACCATGTCGATCTTGTGCGCGTTCTTCTCGTATGCCGCGAGCGCCAAATTGCCGTTGCTGGCTTCCAGCACGTCATAGCCGTTCGATTTCAGCACTGCATGGACCAGTTTGCGGACGCCATCTTCGTCATCCACCAGCAAGATGGTTTCGGAGCCCTTGGCTGAGGGGCGCGGAGCCGCCGCGGCCGGCGGTTCTTTGACGCGCGGCAGATAAATCTCGAAGATGCTCCCGCAGCCAGACTGACTGTATACAGTGATCGCGCCCTCGCTCTGCTTCACGATGCCGTACACCGTCGCCAAACCCAGGCCGCTTCCCGCGCCCGGGCCCTTGCTGGTGAAGAACGGTTCAAACAATCGCGAGCGCGTCTCTGCGTCCATGCCGATACCGGTATCACTCATGGCCATCATCACGTATGGCCCTGGCGGCAGCCCGATGTTCTTACTCGAAGCGCCCTCTTCGAGATCAACGGACGCAACTTCGATGACCAGCTTGCCGCCTTGCGGCATGGCGTCACGCGCGTTGGTCGCGAGATTAACGATCACCTGCTCGAGTTGCGCCGGATCGGCCTTCACTCGGCCTGCTCCACGCGGATTGAGGAGGATGAGTTCAATATCGCCGCCAACCAGGCGGCGCAGAAGCGGCTCCATGCCCGTGACGAGCGCGCAGAGATCGAGCACTCGCGGTTGAGCCGTTGAGCCGCGGCTGAACGCAAGCAAATGGCGAGTCAACGTGGTGGCGCGCTCTCCCGCGTAAATAATTTCGTCGACGAAGCGGCGCAAGGGACTGGAAGGGGGCGCCTCTGCCCGCAACAGTTCCGCGAAGCCGCCGATGACGGTGAGCACATTGTTGAAATCGCCCGCGACGCCTCGGGCCAGCCGGCCCACGGCCTCCATTTTCTCCGCGTGCGTTGCCCATTCTTCCAACTGCCGGCGCTTGCCGATGTCGCGAAAAACCAAGATGCCGCCGCGGACGGACGACGATTCGTTGCGCACCGGCGACGCGCTGAGTTCAATGGGGGACTCGGCGCCGTTACGTGAAACCAAAGCCGTGCGCTCGGGCGCGGCCACTGTGGCGCGTTCGCGCAACGCCTTGAACAGCGGATTTTCGACAGTCTCATGCGAGCGCTCATCCACCAGCTTGAGCACTTCCGTCGCGGCCTTGCCGCGAGCCTCCTTGCGCGGCCAGCCGGTGAGCGTTTCCGCAATTGGATTCAGGAAGGTGACTATGCCCTCGCGATCGGTCACCATCACGGCGTCACCGATGCTGTTCAAAGTGGCTTCCATCAAACGGCGATTCTCACGCGAATCGGAAGTGAGCCAGGTAATCACCGCCGCTACTGCCAAAAACGCGACAGCGCGGCCGATGGTTGCTGCGGGGGGCTCGGGTCCGCCGCTGTTCGAATTGGCGAACAGTAAAACGATTGCGGCTGTGGATGCGACCGATGCGACGATGCCCGCTGCGCGCCCGTGCCGCCACACGCTCAATAAGACAGCGGCGAGGAAAAGCAGAGAAATCGTTGACTCTATGTAAGGGCGCAGCAGGACCGAAGCGAGCGCCGCCACTGCCGCCGCGGCTAAAGCGAATACGCTGCCGTTCAGCGGTGATCTCGCGCGTGCAGGCACGTTTGCAGAATACTACGACAAAAGCGCGCTTCCCGTGAGTATCAATACAGAGACGACTCACCCTGCGGCCGCGTTTTCCAGCGCCGGTGGATCCATAGCCACTCGCCCGGGTGCGCACGGACGATCGCTTCGAAGGCGGATTGTATAGCAGCGGTGTCGCGCGCCGCATCGCCGGTGATCGGAATCGAGGGATAGAAGCGCAGCACGTAGCGGCGTTCTTCGGCGGACCAAAGGGCAAAGCCTGGAACCACCGCGGCGCCGGTGTGAGCCGCAAGCTTCGCAAAGCCGGTATCACTGCAGGCAGGCTTGCCGAAAAAGTCGACGAAGACGCCCGTGTCCGCGGTCCAGTTTTGATCGATCAGGATGCCGACCGCTTCGTTCGCGGCCAATGCTTTGAGAATAACGCGCACACTGTCGCGCTTGCCGAGCGAGCGATTGCCGGACAGTTCACGGCGAGTTTGAATTAACCGATCAAGCAGCGGGTTATCGAGCGGGCGCACCACAAAATGCATAGGCGCCGTGAGCCATGCGTGAGCGAACGCGCTGAGTTCCCAGTTGCCGAGGTGTCCGGTGGCCACCAACACGCCGCGACCGGCGCGCCGGGCAGCCTCGAAGTGTTCTATGCCCTCGCAACGGATCCACTGCGAAATGTTTTCCCGGCGCATCGTGGGAAATTTGGCAAATGACAGCAAAACGCGCGCGAGGGAATCGAAGACGGCGTCCGTTGTGACTTTCGCATCTGCCCCGGGCAAGGCGAACGACAGATTGCGGTACGCGGCTTGGCGCAGGCGCGGCGCAACGAGGTCCAACAGCGCGATATATCGGCGCGACAGCCACGCGGCCAGAGGCATTGGTGACCATTGGACGGACTTCAGCAGGGTTTGGGCGAGGCAATATTCGACTACGTTTCGCACTGTGCCGCGCCGGCGCATGAAATGGCATTGTAGCGGGGGACGGGGCGCGTTTCGCATAATTGAACTATGGCCGCCGCTGCAATCACTGCTTCTCCGCTGGGGCGGGCGCGCCCACGCTGGATTATCGGACGCGGCGTGGACCTGTCGTTGGTTATCGGCAGTTCCGCGGCTGGATACCTCTACTTGTTGTTGTACGCCGCCTTGCATGTGCCGATCGGATACCTGTGGTGGTTCTGGTCGGTGGGGCTGGATGGGACGCACATTTTCGCCACGGCGTCGCGCACGTTTTTCGATCGCGAAGCGCGGTCGCAGCAGCGGCGGCTGCTGTTCGGTAGCGCTCTTTTCTTCTTCGCGCTCGGACCGGCGATGGTGTTGGCCGGCTGGAAGGGTTGGCTGGCGCTGATGGTGGGCGTGTGGGCCTATTATCACGTAATCAAGCAGCATTACGGTTTCATGGTGCTGTACAAGGTGAAGAATGGCGACTTGGCGCGCGCCGACAACAACCTGGACAAGCTATTTCTGGCGGTGATGACCATCTTTCCGCCGTTCCGCCGCTTCTTTCTGGAGCGGCCGCAGGAGTTGGGCATTCCCATGCGCCCGCTGAGCAGTTGGGAAGCGCCGTGCTGGGCAATTGTGGGATGCGTGGCGGTGGTTTATCTGGCGCGGCAGGTGATGCGCTGGCGCGCCGGCGAGCGCCTGAATACGCCGAAGCTGCTGCTTCTGGGCGGCGTTGTGCCGCTCCACTGGCTCACGTTCCAGTTGATGAGTTGGCAGGCGGCGGTGCCGACCGTCACCATTGTGCACAACCTGCAGTATCACGCGCTGGTCTGGTTTCATAACCGCAATCGCTACTCCGGTGACGATGGCGCGGTTAAACACGGACGTATTCCGTCAGCCGTAGGTAAGCATCTGCTGGCCTACGCGGCTCTGGCGCTGGTATTCAGCGCGATGTATCGCATACCAGGCTTCCAATTGGGACAAACGAATGATCTAGCGTTCGGGTTCTTCTGCGGATTCGGCCTGACGCATTATTACCTGGACAGCAAGATCTGGCGGGTGCGGCACGATCCGGGGCTGCGCTCGGCTTTGGGTATGTCGTAGCCGTCAATTTTCCGCCGGCGTTTTGTCGATGCGATCGATGAAGAGAACCGAGACAGGTCCCTTGCGCGATTCGAGCTTGAGCCCGAGTTGGCGCTCCAATGCTTCGGCGCCGTTACTTCTCCGCCCCACCCGCGAGCCCGCCATCGCAATCCCGCCGACACCCTACGCTTCGAGCAATACCGGGCGAACGCCCCTATCGCTTCGTCTGCGACGTCCCCGAGAACCCATACGCCGTCGATGCTCGGCGAGCGTCGGAGGCGGATCGCCCTGCTGCTGCGTTTTTGGCTGCGCAGACATGCCGTCGCGCGCAAAAGCGAGTTCGACGGCGAAAACTCCGCTCAGGCAGGTTTGGTCCGCAACGGGTCGTCCTAATTGAATAGAAAGGTAGCCCGCGAAGTCCTTCATGTTGGTTAGCTGCCGCAAATGGATCGTGGACTTGTCAGCCCGCCAATTGTATTCGAAACCTTCCTTCGGAGCTTCGAGTTTCGAACCTTGCGGCGCGATCTTCAGGGCGAACGATGGCTGCGCCACCTGTTCGACACGCGCCGCCAAGTGAAAGCGCTCGTGAAGAAGCGCCCGTAACATTTCAATTACATCCGCTTTGGATGCGCCCTGAGGAAACTTCGCTTCTACATCGAATGTGTCGCTATCGAGCCAGCCCGGTCCTTTGATCTGCACGTCCTGGAGGTCGAAGGCGCGCATTGAGGATCCATTTGAGCGGAGCGCTCCGATAGGCGATTCGCCCGGAGGCTCGAACAGACCTGTCGGCGCTTTTGAGTCCGGGGTGGAGGAGCGGACGGACGCTACTTCGAAGCGCAGCGGGGCCGGAGATTGAGCGGAAATTATCTGAGCCGATAATGTGGACGCGATGAAGATTCGAACGGTAAGAGTTCGCAAAAGTCGAACCGGCGACACTTCAATGTGATGATATTACGAAGTTCTTCGTGGCGATACAGCAGCGGCGCCCGTCACTGAAACTAATGCCCTCTATGGGATAATGAGCTGAAAGACCCTCTCCCTCACGCATGGACCGCGAATTCATACGCAATTTCTCTATCATTGCGCACATCGATCACGGCAAATCGACGCTGGCTGATCGTTTGCTCGAGGTCACAGGCGCGCTGTCACAGCGCGAAATGATGGAGCAGGTGCTCGATACGATGGACCTCGAGCGCGAGCGCGGAATCACCATCAAAGCTCACGCGGTGCGGCTGAACTATCAGGCCGACGACGGCAAGATGTACCAGCTCAACCTGATCGACACGCCGGGGCATGTGGACTTCTCGTACGAGGTTTCACGCAGCCTGCAGGCATGCGAAGGGGCGCTGCTGGTGGTTGATGCCTCGCAAGGCGTGGAGGCGCAGACACTGGCGAACACGTACCTGGCGCTGCACCACAATCTGGAAATCATTCCGGTGATCAACAAGATCGATTTGCCGGCCGCGGAGCCGGAGCGCATACGCGAGCAGATCGAAACGATTATTGGTCTCGATGCATCGGGGGCGGTGCTGGCGAGCGCGAAACAGGGCACGGGGATTCACGACATTCTGGAGTCGATCGTTCACCTGGTTCCTCCGCCCAAAGGATTGTCTGACGCGCCGTTGCGCGCGCTAATTTTCGACTCGTGGTTTGACGCCTATCGCGGCGTAATCATTCTGCTGCGCGTGGTGGAAGGGCGGATTCGCAAAGGCCAGAAGATTCGGCTGTGGTCGACGGGTTCGACGGCTTATGAAGTGGATGGTTTGGGCTATCAGGCGCCGAAGGCAACGCCGAGCGATGAACTGGAGGCGGGTGAAGTCGGATTTCTGTTCGCCAACATCAAGACCGTATCGGATGCGAAGATCGGCGACACGATCGTGGACTTTGAAAATCCGGCGAGCGAGCCGCTGCCGGGCTTTGAAGAGATCAAACCCATGGTGTTCGCGGGACTCTATCCTGTGGAGTCGCACGAGCACGGGCTGCTGCGGGATGCGCTGGAAAAGCTGCGGTTGAACGATAGCGCGTTCAGCTTCGAGCCGGAAAATTCCGTCGCATTGGGATTCGGGTTCCGCTGCGGGTTCCTGGGGCTGCTGCATCTCGAGATCGTGCAGGAGCGGTTGGAGCGCGAGTTCAACATCGATCTGATCACGACCGCTCCTGGC
The DNA here is from genome assembly GCA_036268375.1 of Bryobacteraceae bacterium. Taxonomy (GTDB): domain Bacteria; phylum Acidobacteriota; class Terriglobia; order Bryobacterales; family Bryobacteraceae; genus PALSA-243. Next base: position 11,473 of record DATAUH010000432.1, read on the forward strand.
GTGCGGTATCGCATCACGACGACGGACGGAGTGGTGACCGAAGTGGACAATCCGACGAAGTTTCCGGATCCATCGGGAACCAAGCAGATTGAAGAGCCGATCATCGATGCGACGGTGATCACGCGCGAAGAGTATCTGGGCGGCATTCTGAAGTTACTGGAAGAGAAACGCGGCGTCCAGAAGAAGTTCGAATACATCGGCGGCGGACGCGTACTGCTGACGTACGAACTGCCGCTGAACGAGATCGTGCTGGATTTCTACGACCGGCTTAAATCGGTTTCGCGGGGGTATGCGTCGCTCGATTATCACCTGGCGGGTTTCCGTGTTTCCCCGATGGTGAAGCTGGACGTGCTGGTGGCCGGCGATCCTGTGGATGCGCTGTCGCTGATTGTGCACAAGGAATTTGCGTTCGAGCGCGGCAAGGAATTGATTTCGCGGCTGCGCCGGCTGATACCGCGGCAGATGTTCGAAGTGGCCTTGCAGGCCGCAATCGGCAATAAGATTGTGGCGCGCGAGACTGTATCGGCGCTACGCAAGAACGTGCTCGCGAAATGCTACGGCGGCGATATTTCGCGCAAGCGAAAGCTGCTTGAAAAGCAGAAGGAAGGCAAGAAGCGGATGAAGCGCGTAGGCCGCGTGGAGATCCCGCAGGAGGCTTTCCTCGCAGTGCTCAAGGTAGGACAGACGGACGAAGAGGAGTAGGCTCCCAAGGCTGCGCGCTTCATCTGTTGCCGGATGGCGGTCCCGTTGCGAACTTCAGGTCGGTAGAACGGGTAAGGTAGAAGTCCATGCCGACCACTTCACACAATCCGTTCAAGGGGCGTCAACACCCGGCAGAAGTGATCCTTTTATGCGTGCGATGGTCGAGCAGGTCCTACGCGAGGCCAGCGTCAGCCGCGGCGATCTCTAATATCCTCTGGCTTACGAACACGTGTCTGAGATGGTGGC
>DATAUH010000433.1:0-22334 GCA_036268375.1 Bryobacteraceae bacterium
CTGCTGCCCCGCCGTCCCCGCAATGTAGTCCATGTCCGAAATCTCCTTCGGCGACTTCACCAATCCAATCGGCGTCACGCACGCATTGCAGGCATATACATACACCGTATGCGTCTCCGGATCATACGATCCGCCCGGCCAGTTCGTCCCGCCGCTCGCTGTCCCCAGCGTCAAAGTCGCCATTGGGCCGTCCGGCTTGCTCTCGACCGGCGGCGTAAACACCGGTCCGATCTTGTACTTCGCAATCTGCGTCAACGCCTCGTCATGCAGCTTCGGCGTGAAGTCGATCAAATCGTCCGCCGAAATTCCATTGCGCGAATACGCCGCGGGTTTGCTCGGAATCGGTTGCGTCGGCGCATACCACTCGCCCGGCACGTCGCCCTTAGGAGCGGGCTTCTCCACAATCGGCCATACCGGCTGCCCCGTCACGCGGTCGAATACATAGAGGTACCCTTGCTTTGTTGGCTGGGCCACTGCTTTGATGGCGCGGCCATCCACGTTGATATCCGCCAGCAATGGCGCCGACGAAATATCCATATCCCACAACGGATGGTGCACCAGTTGGAAATGCCACTTGGGTTGACCCGTCTTCAGGTCCACGCACACCAGGCTTTCGCCATATAAATCCGCGCCCGGACGATGTCCGCCATAGTAATCTCCCGTGGGCGATTCCACCGGCAAATACACCAGCCCCAATTGCTCATCCACCGAAATCTGCGACCACACTCCCGTGTTGCCGGTATACTCCGCGGAGCCGTTCAACCACGTGTCGTAGCCGCTTTCGCCCTTGATGGGAATCGTGTGAAAGATCCATAGCCGCTTGCCCGTGTGCACGTCGAAGCCGCGCACATAACCCTTGTTATTGCGCATGCTCTTCGGCGTCATGCCTTCGCGAAACGACGCGCCCACCATCACCGTGTCCTTGGCCACCACCGGCGCCGATTGCAGTCCAATCTCGCCCGTCGTCAAATCTGGTTGAATCGTCTGGTCATCATTCAGCTTCAAATCCACTGCCCCGTTTTCACCGAATGACTTGATCAGCGCGCCAGTCTTCGCATCCAGCGCAATCAGCCGATACCCCGGCGTCACGTACAGAATCCGCTCGTCCTTGCCATCCGACCAGTACGCCAATCCGCGCCCTGAAAGCTGCCGTGGCGCCGCCGCTCCGCGCGCGCCCTCATGCTCCCCGTGCACCCACAACAGCTCGCCTGTCGCCGCGTCCAGCGCGAATGCCGATCGCCGGTTGCCGCCCGTCGCGTAAAGCACGCCCTTCACCATCAGCGGTGTGCCTTCCAGCTTGAACTCGGGGCGCGTTCCGAGGTTGTCTGTCTTGAAGCGCCACGCCACTTCCAGCTTCGAAAAATTCGCGGCGTTGATCTGGTCGAGCGGCCTGTAGTGCGAATTCGCCAGGTCCGCGCCATACGTCGGCCACTCCGTATCCTTCGCGGCCTGCGCCCACGCCGCCCCCGACCCTAAAGCGCAGCCCAGCGCCAGCGTCGCGACGTATCGTTTCGTCGGTGACATGTCTTCTCCGTGATGTAAGTGATCGATTCCGTCTACGCCAGTTGCTTCAACAGCGGAAGCTTCGGCTCCAGCATCGCCTTCTGCGCATCCGTCAAATCCACCTGCGGCGGACGCACATAGCTCTCGCGGAATCCATAACCCTTGAGTGCGAACTTGATCTGCGCCGCTCCGCCCGGCACGCCCTGCACGCGCAGCGTACGGTTGGCTTCATTCATCTTTGCGAACGCAGCTTGTACGTCTTTGCCTTCGCGATGCGCCTGGAACACGGCCGCGACCTGCTTCGGATACAGATTGCCGGCCACTAAAATCGCGCCCATGCCTGCATTCAGCGCGATCGGCAGGTTGTTTTCGGTGCCCGTCATCATGTCCAGCTTGGGAAACTCTTTGGTGTTGGCGGTGTAGCTTTCCGCGTTGCCTGTCGAATCTTTAATGCCTGCCAGATTTGGATAGTGCTCCAACCGGTGCAACAGCTCCGGTGTGATCGGCACTTCGCTCATACCGGGATAGTGATATAGGTACACCGGCAGCTTGGTCGCTTCCAGCACGGCTGAGTAATACTTCACCAGGCCATCGGTACTCGGCTTTTTGAAGTAGAACGGAGGGATACACAGCACGCCGTCGGCCCCGTTCGCGCCCGCGTGCGCCAACAGATCCAGTGTTTCCGGCAAGTTCGGCGTACCCACCTGAATAATCATCCGCATGCCGTTGCGGTGCTTCAGCGCCGTCTCCGCCACTTTTTTCCGCTCAGCAACAGAGAACGAGGCGAACTCGCCCGTCGTGCCTAGTACAAGGACGCCATCGCATCCGCCCTGTTTGAAGAACGGCATCAGGTCGCGGAATAGCGCGTCGTCAAAGCGGCCCTTCGCATCGCACGGCGTCACCGCCGCTACATAAAATTTGCCGCCGGAGCGTACGCCCCCGTTTTCAGCCGCGTTCGATGCTGCGGCCAGCGCCCCCGCGCCTACGGCTCCTATAAAATCTCTACGAGTCGATTGCATAGCGCCTCCTGTTTCTGCGACCACTCATCCTACACCCGTCGCGGCCCGAGCGGAAGCGAGTCCTGTCCAGAACTGATGGCTTTCCGAGTCGCGTCACGCTTTGCCTGGCCGCCTAGGGGACGCCTAGGGTCTCTCCGGCGGCGATACTTCGCCCTTTGGCAAGCGGGACGCAGCGCCCGATAGCGTCCTACACGGACGGAAAAGTGGCGAGTGTATGGGACGGAGTTCGGGTGGATCGGCGACGCGCGATGCCCGATACTTCCCGATCTGGATACTACTTAACCGCGGCCATCAAGAAGTAAGTCTAAGTTATGCGCAGCGCTAATCAGCCCTAAGTGCGTCAACGCCTGTGGATAGTTGCCGAGCAGTTGACCCTTGCTGCCAATTTCCTCCGAGAACAGCCCCAAGTGATTCGCATAAGAGAGCAATTTCTCGAATAGCAACTGCCCCTCTTCCACCCGACCCGCGCGGGTCATCGCCTCCACCATCCAGAAGGAGCAGACGCTGAAGTAGCCTTCGGCGCCAGGCAGCCCGTCTGCGGAGGCCTTGTTCGTTTGATAACGCAAAACCAGGCTGTCGGACGCGAGCTCCCGCTGAATCACATCCAGCGTGGATAGCATTCGCGGATCGCTCGGCGAAACGAACAGCATCAGCGGCGCCATCAACAGGCTGGCATCGCACGCTTCGGAGCCTGGATATTGCGTGAACGCGCCCACCTTCTCGTTCCACGATTCGTTCATGATCGCGGTGTAGATCTTATTCCGTTCGAAGCGCCAGTTATCGCTTTCCGTCGGAAACGACCTCTTGCGCGCCAGTCTTACGCCGCGATCGAGCGCTACCCACGATTGCAGTCGCGAGAACGTGAAGTTGCGCCGCGGCCCGCGCACCTCCCAAATGCTCTGGTCCGGATCGCGCCAATGCTGTACCAGCCAATCCAGCATGTGCTCAATCGTCACCCACATGTCGTAGGAAAGCGGCGCGCCGTATTTATCGTAAAGGTACAGCGCGTCCATCAATTCGCCATAAATATCGAGTTGATAGTGCCCCACTGCCGCGTTGCCGATGCGCACCGGCTTCGATCCCCGATAACCATCGAGATGGTCGAGCGTCTCTTCTCTCGCATGATGGCTGCCGTCAATCGCATACAGCACATTCAAGGGACCGCCGTCGGGCTCTTCCTCTTTTGCGCGCGCTTGCATGAACTGCGCGAACGCCCCGGCCTCCTCTGTGTAGCCCAGGCGCATCAGCGAATAAACTGTGAACGCTGCGTCGCGCACCCAGGTGTAGCGGTAATCCCAATTGCGCACTCCGCCCACCGATTCAGGAAGGCTGGTAGTGGGGGCGGCTACAATCGCGCCAGTGGGCAAGAACGTCAGCAGCTTTAGCACGAGGGCCGAGCGCGTCACCATCTCGCGCCAGCGGCCGTGATACCGGCTGCGTCCTGCCCAATCACGCCAGAAGCGAACGGTTTCCGTCAGTAAGTTGTGCGCGTCCGCGCCATTCTCCGTAAGTTGGCCTTCGCCCGATTCATCGTGGCGGAGGATGAACATCGCCGGCTGGTCGCGATCCACATTAAACTCGGCGAATAAACCGTTGTCGCGTACCTGCATCGCATGCGAAGACTTCAGGGCGAATTTGTTCGGGCCGCATGAAAACACGGCGCACTTGCCGTCCTGACTCAGCTCCACCTGATGTTTCTGGCGCGCATAGTCGAAGGCTGGGCGGCACTCCATGTGAAAGGTCACTGCCCCTCGGATGGCTTTGGCGATGCGTACAATCTGGCGCGCGCTCTGACTGGTTTGTCCGCCCGCTTCGCGACCCACGGACATAAAGTCGATCACTTCTCCCATGCCCTGGTCGCCCAGAAAACGCGTCACCAGCACGTTCGTGTTGGGCAGGTACATCTGCTTCACTTCGCCGTCATGCGAAGGCGCAAGTTGGAAAAATCCGCCCTTATTCTCATCCAGGAGCCGGCCGAAAATGCTGGGCGAATCGAAATGCGGCAGGCAGCACCAGTCAATCGATCCATTCATTCCCACCAGCGCCGCCGTGCGCATGTCGCCGATGATTCCATAGTTTTCAATGGGCTGGTAGCTCATTGTTCGCTATAGTTCCACGTCAATCCGCCATCTACGACAATCGTTGCGCCGGTTATGTAATCCGCGTCCGATGACGCCAGAAACGCAGCCACTCCAGCCACATCCGGGGTCTGTCCCAGCCTTCGCAGCGGAATGTTTTCGAGCAGTGCGTTAAGCAGCTTCGGATCGTTCAAAAGCTTGGTATTAATGGGTGTCTCAATCGCGCCTGGAGCGATGTTGTTGATCGTGATGTTCAGCGGCGCAAGCTCAATCGAAAGATTGCGCGTCATCATTTTCAGGCCCCCCTTTGCCATGCAGTAAGCGGTGAAATGCGGGAAGGGAAGGTCCTCATGCACGGAGCTGATGTTGATCACCTTGCCCGGCTGCTTTACATCGCGGCGATGGCGCGCAAATGCCTGGGTAGCGAAGAACGGGCCGTCTAAATCCACCCCAATCACAGCCCGGTAATCCTTCTCGGATACATCCAGAAACGACGCATTCCGCTCAATACCGGCGTTGTTCACCAAGATATCGACGCCGCCCAGCGCGTCCACGGCTTCATTCATCATGCGCTGCACTTGCGTCGGCACGCTGACGTCCGCTTGGACCATCGGAGCGCGCCTGCCGCGCTTTTCTACTCCCGCCGCCGTGTCTTCAGCCTCGCCGCGATCGCGGGGATAATTGATGGCGACATCCGCGCCCTCTTCCGCCAGGCGAAGCGCGATCGCCTGCCCGATTCCCTGTCCCGCGCCGGTGACAAGGGCCCTCTTTCCGCTCAATCTCATACTCTGACTCTACCTAGACCCCTTCGGCGCCGCTGTGAAACATCGCACCTTGCGCCACATGCCGCAGTCGCGCGTGTGACGCACGTTAGAATAAGGCTTCTCTCACACACTGCACATGCAAAAACGCATCTCCCCAGCCTCGTCCATCCGCGGCGTCATCACGCTTCCCGGTGACAAATCGATTTCACACCGTTACGCCATGATCGCTTCCATCGCCGAAGGCGCGTCGCACATCCGCAACTACTCCACGGGCGCCGATTGTCATTCCACACTCGCCTGCATGCGTGCGCTGGGCATCGAAATCGAAGGCTCAGGCACGGAATTCACCATTCACGGCAAAGGGTTGCAAGGTCTGCGGCAGCCTTCGGGTGACCTGGATGCGGGCAATTCCGGTTCCACCATCCGCATGTTATCCGGCATCCTCGCCGCGCAGCCATTCCGTTCGCGCATCTTCGGCGATGAGTCGCTCTCGCGCCGCCCCATGCAGCGCATCATGACGCCGCTGTCGCAAATGGGTGCGAGACTCTCAGCGCGCGACGGGAAGTTCCCGCCAATTGAAATCGACGGCGCTGAACTTAACCCCATCACTTACGAGTTACCGGTGCCCAGCGCACAAGTCAAAACCTGCGTGCTCTTCGCCGGCCTGTTCGCCGACGGCGAAACCGCGGTGATTGAGCCTATTCGCTCGCGCGACCACAGCGAGATCGCCCTGCGCGAGTTCGGCGCGGACCTTACCGTGGAACACCAGCGCATCACTCTGCGCGGCAAAGCCAAACTCGAAGGCCGCGAACTTACGGTGCCTTCCGATATCTCTTCCGCGGCTTTTTTTATCGTGGCTGCCTTGCTTGTGCCCGGTTCGCAACTTACTATTCAGGGCGTCGGATTGAATCCCACGCGTTCGGCGCTGCTCGATCTGCTGGCCGGCATGGGCGCCAAGATCCGCATTCCCGAACTAGAAAGCCGCAATGGCGAGTTAGTGGGCGAAATCGTGATTGAGCATTCACGCCTCAAGGGTGGCGCCATTTCCGGAGCCGTCACGGCCGCGCTCATTGATGAGATCCCGGTTCTCGCCGTGCTGGGCGCGGCTACTGAGGAAGGCCTCACCGTTCGCGACGCCGGAGAGTTGCGCATCAAGGAGACCGACCGCATCCAAACCGTAGTCGAGAACCTCAAGCGGATGGGGGTGGCTGCCGAAGAATTGCCTGATGGACTAGTCGTACCGGGCAAGCAGAAGTTTCGCGCCGCCAATTTCGAGTCGTTCGGCGATCATCGCATCGCCATGGCCTTCGCAGTTGCAGCGCTGGCAGGCGACGGCGAATCCACCGTTGATGGCGCCGATTCGGCATCGGTCTCGTTCCCCGAGTTTTGGGACGTGTTGGCCGCTATCCAGCGCGGTTAACCCGCCGCGCGCAACTCGGCAATCAAGGCATCGCCCGCAAATCTGCAATTAAGGCGTCGAGCGCGACGCCCTTTTGAATATTGCGCCGCACCAATTCCAGAATCTCGTCCGTCTTCGCAACCGCCTTGCGCAGCCATGTGAACTTCACTTTGCGCGCCAACGGTTCCAGGTCGCCGAGTATATCGTCATTGCGTATCTCGCCCGAGCCCTGTTGCAGGATTAGAATGTCTCGCAGCAATTCATATAACGTCTTCAAATGCCATTCCAGCTTTTCACTCTTACTCCTTCCGATGGTTTCCGCAACCGGCGCCCATGCGGAGAACGGCGCCGCGCCCGCGGCCACCTTTAAGAGCGTCAGCATAGCCGTCCGGCGCCTTTCGTAAGCGTCCAGATCGAGCGACATCGCCACACCCGGGCTCCCCGCGGCCAACGCCATTCGTCTCGCGGCGCGATCCAATTCGCGGGTGCGGGCGAATAGCTCCATTTCCTCGCGGGTTAGTGGCGCAAAGTGAAAGGGCACCGCGCGTGAGCGAATCGTCGGCAGCAAATCGTAGGCATTTGCAGCCGTCATGATTACGATAAGGTGCGGAGGAGGCTCCTCGAGCGTCTTCAGCAAGGAATTGGCTGCCTGCTCGTTCGCACGGTCTACGCCGTCGATCAGAAAGATTCGCCGGTTCCCGTGATGAGGCGCGAATTGCGCGCGCTCCTTAAGCAACCGCGTCTGTGGAATCGAGATCTGCCGCAGCGGACCGTCGGGCGCGAACGTGATGAAGTCGGGATGTGAGGAAAATAGCAGCGGGTCTTCATTACGCTTGTCGGCTGGCCATTTTTCGCGGTCCGCGATCACTTCCCGATTGTGCGGCTGGCTCAGGTCATCTTTCTCAATCCAATCGGCATGACCCAGAAACTGCGCGCCGATCCGCCGAGCCAGCGTCGCCTTTCCCACGCCCTCCGGCCCTGCGAATAGAAGCGTCTGCGAAAGGCGATCTTGGGCAATTGCCTGCTGCAGCGCTTTCACCGCGGCGCCGTTACCAAAGAAATCGTCAAACATACTTTTGCACCAGATCCCAGACGGCGCGCTCCACTGCGTCCGGCGGCGCATTCCCGGGAACCACTTTAATGCGCTGTGGCTCTTGCGCCGCCAGTTGGTGGTAGGCTGCGTAGACTTTGCGGTGGAATTCGTGCGATTGCTCGTCCATGCGGGTTTCGTTGCTGGTTTCGGCCGCGTTTCGAGCATGCGCCCGCGCCAGGCTGGTTGCGGCGTCGATATCGAGCAAGATCGTGAGGTCGGGTTTCAGTCCGCGGCATGCGATGCGGTCGAGCGCCAGCACATTTTCAGTCCCCAGGCCGCGTCCGCAGCCCTGATAAACCAGGGAGGAGTCGGTAAACCGGTCTGCCAGCACCACCTCGCCCCGCGCCAGCGCCGGACGGATGGCCTCTTCGACGTTTTGCGCCCGCGACGCGAAGTACAGCAGCAGTTCGGCCGGAGGGCACAGCTCTTGGTTCGCCGCATCGAGCACAATGCGCCGGATTTGCGCGCCGATTCGGGTTCCGCCGGGCTCGGCCGTCTCAAAAACTATCCGGCCGGTCGCCCGTAAGCGCGCGGCCAATCGAATAAGTTGCGTCGACTTACCGGAGCCATCCATACCTTCAAAAGTAATAAAACTGCCGCTGCCTGGCATGAGGATTCCCCAATTGTAGCGGCTGCGAAATTTGAGTGGAAACTACCTATTTAAGGTATTTTCCTGTATGCAGCAAATCAATCGCCTCGGATGGGCCTGAAAACCCCAAAAATCCTTACCGCTCAATGAAAAGCCATTGACTGTTAAATCTGGACGTGGTCTAATCGGCACCAGTAACCATGCCAATAGGCTCGCAGGTAGCTCAATCCGCTGCCAGGAGATCGGATTTCTCTTGACATGGGGTTGTCCTATCAGTTATCAATGATCTTTGCTGCGTTTGCGGCATTTAGCAATCTTGCGTTTGTATTCCGCTCGCACAGACGACGAATTTCAGAATAAAAGGCATGTGCGGAGCCAGGGACAAAAGCTCAGTAAGAACCCAGTGGCCGGCTTGGTGGCTTTGGGATTACTCTTCGCCCGACACGAGGAGTATTGAGCAGTGATCTGAACGGTTTGTGGCTTAACTTCGAGGCTCAGGTAGAGAGACTTTGACCGATTCAAAGAAGATATCAAGGAGAAGGAAATGCCAGAATTTCGCAAATGTATTCTAGCGTTGGCCGGTGTAGCCCTGTTTTCAGGGTTGGCCAGCGCGCAGGTAACCAGTAATCAGCTTACCTGTACTACAGCAAACGGCGCAGTGCCTCCCACACTGCGTTCTGAGGGCTACACGGAGCTATCGGGCGACATCGTGATCTCGTGCACCGGCGGTACGGCTCTGCCCCTTGGGAGCGTCGTTCCGACCGCTAACTTCACGGTCTTTTTGGCGACCAACGTTACCAGCCGTCTGTTGACCAGCACCATTACGACGGGCGCTGCGACGGTTTCGGAAGCGTTGTTGATGATCGACGAGCCGAATTCGGGTCTCCTCAATAGCTACGGTCCTCTTGTTCCGCAGTCGGTTTGCGGTCAGCAGAGTCCCAATGGCTTCAGCACGGGCGCAGGCGCTGGCGGTTGCACCGAATATGTCGGCGTGACCACGATCAACGGCACCAACTTTGCTGGGGTTCCGGTTAACACTCCCCCATCGTTGAACATCACCACGGGCACCCAGGTTCAGACGGAGTTTGTGGCGGGTACCACCCCCACGGTAACCACCGTAACCTGCACCTCGGTCGCTCCCTGTGCAACTCCCACGACCACCGGCTTCGGCGCCAACGTGTTTAACGGACTGGTCCAAGGTAATTCCGTGTCGTTCTACGGAATTCCGATTCTGCCGCCGGCCACCGCTGGTGACAGCCGCGTCTTCCGCATCACCAACATCCGCGCGAACACGAACGGACTCGTTGCTGGCGGAACGCAACTCGGACAGCTGAATGCGCAAATTTCGATCAGCAGCGCCAGTTCGCTGGCGTTGAACAACGCGACGCTGACGGTTGGTTTCGTTGAGCCCGGTTTGAATCAGACCACCACCGGTCTGCGCAACACGGTCAACGGAGCGACTAGCAGTGGTACGGCGTTCGCCCAGTGCAGCAATGCTTCTCTGAGCAATAGCTCCGGCGCGGCCGGGGTCATCCAGTTCCAGGAGAACTTCGCGACCGCCTTTAAGACTCGCTACGATCTCACCACCGTCGCTACTGTCGGCACGACTCAGAACAAGCCGGGCACGCTTTACAACTCAGAATCCGGTTTGATCCTGCCGATCTCGTCGGTTAACTCCGCAACGGGCGGAACTTCAGTCGCAGGTCAGGCTGATTATGGTACGCGCCTCAAAGCTACGTTCTACAACGTGCCGAGTGGAGTTTCGATCTACGTTACAACTCGTGACGTGATCAATAACTTCTCTGTGTATGCCGGTACCCCGAATGCGGTCCTGGTTGTCAGCGAAACGGCTCCGGATTCCGGCGCGGTTCCGCCGGCGGTTAGCCAGACTTCTACCTTCGGTGTGCAGAATGGCGGATCCGCCAGCGCTGTAGGTATCGCTCCTGTTGCCTTGAGCGCTGCCGGCAGTGGCGCCGCGGTTTGGGAAGTTATCAGCACCAACCCGGCCACAATCGACACGCTGAACTTCGGCGTGTACCTCACCTATACCGCGAGCCCGTCGACGAACTCGCCTGCCTCGCCCGGTAACATCGCGATGGCTCTGAGCTTCGCGCCGACGCCGGCCTTGCTGGCGCCGATTACGGCTACTCAGTACAGCCAGGCATCGGCGGTTTACACGATTCCGCGCTTCTCCGATTCGCTGGATATCTTTGCACCGCTTGCTCGCTTCACGCTTTGCCAGACCGACCTGCTGTTCCCGTACATCACGAACGCACCGGGCTTCGATACTGGTATCGCTATCGCTAACACCACCACGGATCCATTCGGAACCTTGAACCAACAGGGTATTTGCAACCTTTACTTCTATGGGACAAGCGCTCCGACCAATCCGTATGCAACGACGTCTATCGCGACCGGAACCACCGGCGCCTGGATGGCTTCGACGATCGCTCCGGGCTTCACCGGTTACATGATCGCCGTTTGCAACTTCCAGTATGCTCACGGTTACGCGTTCGTTGCCGACGCCGGCATTCGCAACTTTGCGACGTCCTACCTACCGTTGATTCTCACTAACGGTACGGCTCCGACTCGCAGCGTCAGCGCTGGCGAGAACTTGAACAACTAGTTACAAACCTGTTTTTCTCTTAGAGGGGAGCTTCGGCTCCCCTCTTTTTTTTTGCTTTTGCGACATGCAGAAGCTTTCGAATTCAATTTCGATTAGTGCTAAACTGAAAATCACTCCGCGTCCTTCTAGTCCAGTTGTCTACCTACGCTTCTTCGCTTGGAGGTCCTTTGAATCGCTTTCGTATCTATTTAGCGCCGCTATTTTTGGCAGTATTTGCGCCAATAATTTCTGCTCAAACGCCGGCTAATATATCTGTAATTTCTGGAAATGGGCAACTGATTTGCCCGTCATGCCCTACCCTCGGGAATACCGTTGCTAAGTTTGATGGAATGTTCGTTAAGGTGACTGACGTCAGTGGAAATGCGGTCGCGAACGCGACGGTCGCGTGGGCCATCACTGCTAGCACTGGAAGTTTTATCAACGGAACGACGTTGGATCAGACCTTGACGGATTCGAACGGCATCGCGGTGGAGTATTTTATTCCAGTGGCTCAAAGCGGTACTCCGTTCGTCCAGTCCGCAGTCACCGCGAGTATATCGAACGGGGTCTCGGTGGTCTTCTACCAAACAATTGGTTTCGACGTCATTAGTGCCGTTGGTGGCGCCCCACTCAATGTGTTTGTCAGTGTCGAACCTTCGACTGTATGTCCCACATGCCTCGATATTGGTAGCACGCTCGCCGGCGCCGCCGGTACCACCGCTCAGCAGCAATTGGAAATTCGAGCTTTTACATCGAATGGACAACCTATTCCGAATGTATCGCTGCGCCTCGTGAACAATCAGGCAACCCCGAGTGTTTCATGCGCTACCAGCGCGGGAGCGGATCCGGGAGCGGTGCTTACCGATGTCACGGGTATAGCGCTTTGTACGCCTGTGTTGGGGCCTGCCGCCGGCGCGGGGAGTTTCTATGTTTTGGCTGGCGGCGTCGCCTTAGTTGGTAATACTCCCGGCGCAGGTTCTCAAGGTTTTTTTGCGAGCGGCAATTTTCCGCTGAACATTACTCCTGGTACGCCGGGCGGCATTACTCTCAAAAGCGGAAACAATCAGTCGGCGGTTCCCGGCCAGGCGGTTACTTCTCCCCTGGTAGCTCAAGTTGTCGATGTAGCTGGAAATCCACTCGCCGGCCAGCAAGTGGTTTGGACGGTAACGCCCACAGGCGCTGTGACGCTTACGGGCACAACGACCACGTCTGACTCGAACGGTCAGGTTCAAACGAATGTATCTCTGCCGCTAACTACTTCCGGTCAAGTTACAGTGAAGGTCGCGCTGCAGAGCAATCCGAATATCTCGACCTCATTCGTTATTACCGCGGTAATTCAAGTTTCTGGCTTGCAATTCCTTGCTAGCAACAGCCAGACAATTCTTGAAAACGCGAACACGGCCCTAACTGTTCAACTTACTGCGGCCAACGGACAATCCGCCGCGAATATTCCGATCACCTTCTCCGTCTCCGGACCGGCAACGCTCGGCGGCACAACCGCAGTTACGAACGCCCAGGGACAAGCGACCGTTTCTGTAATTGCAGGTTCCACCACTGGCGCCGTGACCGTCAACGCGGTCGCGGGCGGTCAGACGGCAATATTCACTCTGACCGTTATTCCTCCAGGACCAACGCTTACCACCAACAGTTTTTACAACGGCGCCGATTTCCAACCAGGCTCGATTTCTCCTTGTGGCATCGCGACGATTGTCGCACCCGGGATCGCATCCGCGATTCAAGGCGTGGTGGCATATGATGGCGTGGGCGCGCTTCCCTACACGCTGGGCGGCGACACCGTCACTTTCGGGGGAGCACAGGCGCCGATCTTCAACGTCGCCAACATGAATGGACAGCAGCAGATCACGGTCCAGGTTCCGTGCAGCGTCACCCCCGGAAGCGTTCCGGTGGTCGTCACCGTAGGCGGCGGTTCGGGGTCCGTGACCGTGAACGTCCAAGCTGCGAGCCCCGGTCTGTTCTTGACGCAGTACGCGAACAATAACTCCATTCCGGTGCTGGAGCGGCCCGACGGCTCCTTTGTCAGCCCCACCAATCCGGCGGTGAAAGGGGAAACGCTCATCGCTTATGTCACGGGTTTAGGCCCGACGACGCCCTCGGTCGCCACGAATGCGCTGCCAGCCCCCGGCTCAAAAGCTACGCTTCAGGGCACGGTGATTGTCGGTCTCAATGGTCAGGGGATACCGTCCGCAGGTACCGCGCTTTCGTCCGACTTGGTCGGCGTGCAGACGGTTTCCTTCACACTGCCGTCTTCAACTCCGTCGGGAACCTCAGGCTTCTCGATCGGCGTTTTGTACCCGACGGGAGGCTCAACGATTTACTACAGCTACCTTGGCAAGTTCCCAGTCCAGTAGTTCCATAGTTAGTACTTTCTTCTAAGGGAGTGGCTTAAGGTCACTCCCTCCTCCTTTTCGCCTCCCATTCGCCTCCTCCGCAATATCTTGTATTAGCCCCACCATCGTGCCGCTTCTATAGCGGAGCCGCCCCAAAGTATAACCCGCTGAAAACACAACACGATTCTTTAATTTTCTCCTTGCTCAGGCGAAAATTCCGTGGCACTATTGGTTGTGGGTGGCCCGAAAGTGGCTCGAAGTTAGAGCTAAAGTGGTTAACTAAGTGGAGAGCGAGCCCTTCCAGAACATTCCGACGGTTGAACCTCCTCGGGGTATGTATACGACCCGTCTGGATGATAAAGGGAGACTCAAGGTTCCTGCGGGCTTCCAAGGATTTTTTTCGGCGTTGCGGGAGAGAACGCTGTTTGTCACTTCCATAGATCGCAAACTCGCTTTGATCTATCCTATGGCGATTTGGCGCCAGAACGAAGAGTTTTTTGTGAATTATAAGGAAGATCCCGGCGCCGCGCGCGCAGCGGCATTTAATGCGGCGGATCTGGGGGCCGAGTCGGAGATGGATGCACAGGGCCGGATCCTGTTCCCTCCCGAGTTGCGGCGTGAATTGGGGCTGGAGAACGGCACCTTACGCATTTGCGCGCATAAAGGCAAGTTCGAGATTTTAACGGAACAATTGTACGAACAGCGGAAGCAGGCTGCGGCGCAGTTGAATGCGGGCAGTCTCGAAAAGCTAGAGTCCGCTGGCTTGAATTTATAAGAGTGGCTTCGATGACCTATGGAGCATTATCCGGTCATGGCCGCGGAGGCGCTGGACTATCTGGCGATCCGGCCGGACGGCATCTACGTCGATGCGACTGCGGGTCTCGGAGGCCATACGGGGCAGATCGCGGAGCGATTGAGTTCGGGTCTGGTGATTGCGAACGATCGCGACGCAACGTCTCTGGCCAGGGCGCGCGAGAACACGCGCGAGTGGAGCGAGCGCATCCGTTATCATCACGGGGCGTTCAGCAGCATCGCAGAGGCGATGGCAGAGGCTGGCGTGGAGAAGGCGCACGGGCTATTGGCGGACTTGGGAGTCAGCCGGTATCAGCTAACGGCGCCCGAGCGAGGATTTTCATTTTTGTCCGATGGGCCGTTGGATATGCGGTTGGATCAAACCTCCGGCATAACAGCGGCAGACTTAGTCAATCACATGCCCGAAAGGGAGCTCGCCGATCTGATTTTTCAGCTCGGAGAAGAAAGGAGGGCGCGGAGAATAGCCAGAGCAATCGTCAGGGCGCGGCCCTTACGGAGCACGCTACATCTGGCCGATGTGGTGGAGCGGGCCGCGTACCGGACGAGTCGTATACATCCCGCAACGCAGACTTTTATGGCGCTGCGGATGAAAGTAAATGAAGAACCGGAGGAGTTGGATCGGCTGCTCGCAACCGCACCGGAGCTGTTATATCCGGGCGGACGCATGGTTGTCATTAGCTTTATGTCCAGTGACGACCGCAAAGTGAAGGAACGGTTTAGGCAGCTCGGCAGAGAAGGGAAGGCGGTCATTTTGACGAAGCGCCCTCTACAGCCGAGCGACGAGGAAACGGCCAAAAACCCAGCGTCACGCAGCGCCAAGCTGAGGGCGTTGGAGAGGGTGGAAGAGGAATAACGAAAGACCATGGCAACGCTGCCTGCTTTTCTGCGAAGACCCGGTGGAATGATGGCGCCGGCTATGCCCCATATCGAATACGCGCCTGTCGCTGCGCGTGTGGAACGGAACCCCTACCAACTGCGCGCCTTGCCGCAAGAAGACGTGTTCTTCTACTGCAAGAAGATCGACAACAGCCGCCTGGTGCGCGAAGCCGACCCGAAATCGACGGCGTCGTGCTGGCACGCTATCAGCGGCGCGTGCGTTGTGGTGGCGCTGCTAACGGGCGTCCTGGTTCCCCAATTGATGGGCACGCTTGCAGGATACAAGCTGGAAGCGCTACGCGCGGAACAACGCAGCCTGGCGGACGAGCGCCACAACCTGGAATGGAAAGAGGCGGAACTGCTGAACATGAACCGTCTCGAAAAGCTTGCGAAAGACCAGAACCTTACCGCTCCGGCGCCTGGACAAGTGGTGCGCCTGAACGGCAAGGACAGTTCGTTCGCGATGAATCAGTAGCAAAGGGAAATATTTTGGGGGCATGGCGAAGTGGAGCGACGACTGACATGGCTAGCTGGAATTGCCGCTGTTTGGGCCGCGGCTATTCTTTGGCACCTTGCGTCTCTTCAAATATTTCGTCATCGCCACTTCGCAAGCATGGCGCGCGCGCGGCAGGAGATCTCGGTTGAGATCGCCGCGCCGCGCGGACCGATTCTAGATCGCAACGGGCAAGCGCTCGCGATCAGCATTCCTTCCGAAAAAGTAATTGTCAATCCGCTCAAGATTCCGGATCTCAGTTTCGCCGCCGATATTCTGAGCCGTGTTTTGCATCTCGACCCAGCAGATCTCTTCACCCGCCTGAAAGACGCCAAGGACCGCAATCGCGGCTGGTTCGTCGTAAAGCCAAAGCTCACCTTTGAAGAAGCGTCCAGCCTGCGCGCGTTGCAATTGGACTGGGTGAATATCGAGCGTAAAAGCGAACGCCACTATCCAGGCGGCGAACTCGGGGCGCACATTCTGGGCGGCGTGGACTTTGAAGAGAAGGGCAACGCGGGCGTCGAGAAGGCGCTCGAAAGCGATCTTAAAGGAGTTCCCGGGCACCTGTTGATGCTGACGGATGTGAAGCGCCGCGGGATCGATTCACAACTCGAGAGCGGCGCGCGTCCCGGTGTGCCGATCACGTTGACCATTGATGAGCGCCTGCAGTTTGTGGCAGAGCGTGAATTGGCCAACGCCGTGCGAACGCATCATGGGGAGAGCGGCAGCGTAGTGGCGATGAACCCGCAGACGGGAGATATTCTGGCGTTGGCCAGCTACCCCACGTACGATCCCAATATTCCGCCTGTCGCGGGTGACAATCCGATCGCGCGGCAGAATCATGCGGTGTCCGTTCCGTTCGAGCCCGGCTCTGTGTTCAAGGTGATGACGCTGTCGTCAGCGCTCGAAACTACGAACCTGACGCCCGACAGTTTGATCAACTGTCACATGGGGGTGCTGACAATCTTCGGCCGCACGATTCACGATTCACATGTGGGCAAGTATGGGATGCTGCCCATGTCGATGGTGCTGGCGCATTCGAGCAACATCGGCGCGATTGAAATCGGACTGCGCGTGGGTCAGGAGAAGTTTTACGATTACGTGCGGCGCTTCGGTTTCGGGCAGCGCACGGGAGTGCCGCTTCCGGCCGAATCGGCGGGAAAACTGCGCAAGCTCGAGCGATGGCAGAAGACATCGCTGCCTTCGATCGCGATGGGGCAGGAGGTCAGCGTCACGACGCTGCAACTGGCGCAGGCGGCGTGCGTGATCGCCAATGGCGGCTTGTTGATTCATCCGAGGCTAGTCTCGAAAAGGGGCAATCAAGTGATTCCGCCCTCGCAGCCTGTGCGCATCATTAAGCCTGAGACCGCGATCACGATGCGGCAAATGATGGAAGGCGTGGTGCTTTACGGCACCGGCCGCCTAGTCGCGAAGTTGCAGGGTTATTCGAGCGGCGGCAAAACGGGATCGGCGCAGATCTTCGATTTCAAATCCCATCACTACACGCACACGTACAACGGGTCGTTCATGGGTTTCGCGCCGGTGACGAATCCAGCGATCGTGGTGGTGGCGACGGTGAACGGGACGCACGGCGAATCGGGTTTCGGCGGTCCTACGGCCGGCCCGGTATTTCGCGCAGTGGCGACCGAGGCGCTGCGGTTGCTCGATGTACCGCGCGATCTGCCGGATCAGGATCTTCCGCCCACCACATTGATCGCGGTTAACGACCACAGCGCCGACGATCTATCGGATGTCGCGCTGAGCGAGGAAGGTCCCAACATTCTGGAAGATCCGGAGGAAGACGCAGCGGTGGCGCAGGATGCCGCCAATGCGGACAAGAACGCGCCGCGCGTGCCCAACTTCCGCGGCATGACGATGCGCGCGGTGCTGGCCGAAGCAGCGGGAAAAGGCTACTCGATTCAACCCGATGGGAGCGGAATTGCGCGCGTGCAATCTCCGCCCGCAGGCGCGATCCTACATGAAGGAGAGAGGATTCGGGTCCGATTCGCGCGATGATTCTGAGCGAGCTACTTTCGGGTGTGAGACTGAAACAGCCGCTCGCGCCCTCGCTCGCGGTGCGCGAGGTGAGCGGACTCGATTACGATTCGCGGCGCGTCGAACCGGGGTACCTCTTCTTCGCGTTTCCGGGCGCACGCGCGGATGGCCGCGCGTTTGCGGCCAATGCCTTCGAAAAGGGCGCGATCGCAGTAGCGAGCGAATCGGAAGCGCCCGCCGATCTGGCGGATCGCTGGATTGTGCTGGAGCGCGGGCGGAGCGCGTTGGCGCTTGCTGCGCGGAATTTCTATGGCAAGCCGGATGAGCAGTTGGGGCTCACCGGCATCACGGGAACGAACGGCAAAACCACCACGGGATTTCTGATCGACTCGGTGCTGCGCGCTGCGGGGCACACCACGGCGCTCATCGGAACCATCGAATACCATTTGGGGAACCGCGTACTACCCGCTGTCAACACGACGCCTGAATCGCTCGACCTGGTGCGGCTCTTTTCGGAGCTGAAACAGCTTGGCGGCTCGCACGCGACGATGGAGGTCTCTTCGCATGCGCTGGAACTGGGGCGCGTGTATGGCCTGCAGTTTCACACGGCGGTGTTCACGAATCTCACGCGCGATCACCTGGATTTTCACCTCACGATGGAGGCTTATTTCGCCGCAAAACAGCGCCTCTTCGAAGGCGCCGGCGGACCGCCGCCTCCGTTTGCGGTGCTGAATCGCGATGATGAATTCGCCAAGAAGTTGAAGCTGCATCCGAGGACGGAGGTCTTCTGGTACGGTTTCGGAGCGGATTCGAACTTGCGCGCACGGCACATTCATTCCGGATTTCAGGGTCTGAAGTTCGATGTGCAGCAGGGCAAGACCCGCTTCGAGGTCGAATCGCCGCTGATCGGACGCATCAACGTGTACAACGTTCTTGCGGCGTGCGGAGCGGGTCTATCGTATGGGATTGCGCCCGAGACAATCGCGAAGGGCATCGCCGCATTGCGCGCGGTGCCTGGCCGATTCGAGCGCGTGGATGAAGGCCAGCCGTTCGTGGTGGTGGTGGACTACGCGCATACGGACGACGCGCTGCGTAACGTGATCTCGGTGGCACGCGGCCTGAATCCGAAGCGCGTGATTACACTGTTTGGATGCGGCGGCGACCGCGATCGCACGAAGCGCCCTTTGATGGGCCAGGCGGCGGCGGAGGCGAGCGACCTGGTGATCCTGACCAGCGACAATCCGCGTTCGGAGGATCCGCTTGCGATCATGAACGATGCGCTCGTCGGCATTCGCCGCACCGACGTGGCGCACATTGTGGAGCCGGACCGCGCGGCCGCGATTGGGCGCGCGATGAAAGAGGCGAATGCCGGCGACATCGTGATCCTGGCGGGCAAAGGACACGAACCGTATCAGGTTCTGAAGGACCGAACTATTGCTTTTGACGATCGCCTGGTGGCGAGAGACGTGCTGAAAGGTTACGGGTATCACAAAGACACGTAACCATGAACCTGAATTTGCAAGAAGTTGCGCGCGCGATGCATGCGCAGGGCAATGCACCGGCCGTCAAAGTTTCCGGGTGGAGCGTGGACACGAGGACACAGAATGCGGGCGATGTGTATTTCGCGCTGCGCGGCCCGGTTCACGATGGCCACGATTTCCTGAGCGCGGCGGCGGAAAAGGGCGCGTCGGCCATGGTGGTGGAGCGCGCATTCGGGTTCGAACGTGAGTTGCTGGTGGAGGATTCGCTGCGCGCTCTGCAGCAACTCGGCGCGTGGGCGCGCGAGCAGTGGGGCGGAAGCGTGGTTGGCGTGACGGGGAGTGCGGGCAAGACCACCACCAAAGATGCGATCGCGCATCTGCTCTCAGCGGGCGTCAGCGTCGGCAAAACCGTAGGCAATTTCAACAACCACGTGGGCGTGCCGCTTTCGATTCTTAGGCTGCCGCATGATTGCCGCGTGGCGGTGCTCGAAATGGGGATGAATCACGCGGGCGAAATTCGCGATCTGGCGGCAATCGCGAAGCCGCAGGTCGGCGTTGTGACGAACGTGGGCTACGCGCATGTGGAATTCTTTCCATCGATCGAAGCCGTGGCGCTGGCAAAGCGCGAGTTGATTGAAGCGCTGCCGCAGGAAGGCGTAGCCGTCCTGAATGCGGATGATGCGCGCGTATCGCGCTTCCGCGAAGTTCATCCCGGGCGCAGTGTGACCTTCGGCTTCGCCGAAGATGCCGACGTGCGCGCCGGAAGTGTAGAGTCCTCGGCGGAGGGTATGCGGTTTCGAGCCCTGGGTGTGGACTACGAAACTGGTTTGACGGGCCGTCATGCAGTGAGCAACCTGCTTGCGGCGATTGCTGTCGCGCGTGAGTATGGCATTGCGCCCGAGCAGTTGCGCGAACCGGTGCGTACATTCGCCGTTGGCAAAATGCGCGGTGAGCGCATCGAACGCGACGGCATGATCGTCTGGAACGATTGCTACAACTCCAATCCAGAAGCGGTGCGCTCCATGATCGATGTGCTGCGTGAAACGCCCGCGGGGCGACGCATCGCTGTATTGGGTGAGATGCTCGAGTTGGGCGCGGCTTCGGACACGCTGCACCGGCAGGTGGGCGAGTACGCGGCGGGACGCGGCATAGATGTTGTGATCGGTGTGCGCGGGGCGGCAAAGATTCTGGCCGGCGCCGCGGGCGGGCGGTATTTCGATGAACCCGAAACGGCGGGTGACTATTTGCGGTCGATTGTACGGCCGGGCGATGCTCTGCTCTTCAAAGGCTCGCGCGGCGTACACATGGAGCGCGCGCTCGAAAGGGTGGTGGGGTAGATGCTCTACTTCCTGTTTTACGAGCAGCTACAGCGCGTCGTCAGCGGATTTCGCGTTTTCGGCTACGTCACCTTTCGCACCAGTTTTGCCAGCCTCACGGCGCTGTTTCTGTGCGTCGGTTTGGGCCCATGGCTGATCAGCCGGCTGCGCCAGTTTCAAATCGGCCAGTATATTCGCGAGGAAGGGCCGAAGTCGCATCAGAAAAAAGCAGGCACGCCCACGATGGGCGGGGTGCTGATCATCATTTCGATCGTGATCCCGACGCTCCTGTGGGCGAACCTGCGACACGCGTACATTTGGATTGCGCTTGCATCGCTGGTGGGCTTCGGCTGGATCGGATTTCTTGATGATTATGCGAAGATCACGCGCCGCCGGAACCTGGGGCTCACCGGGCGCCGGAAACTGATCTACCAATTCAGTTTGGGGTTTGCGTTCGCGGCGGTGCTTCTGATTATGCGCGCGCATGGCGAATTTTCGACCGCCACCAACGTGCCGTTCTTCAAACAGTTTCGGCCTTCGTGGGTGATCGACTCGCTGATGCACAATCCATGGACGTACATGATCGGCGTGGCGCCGTTCGCATTGCTGGTGGCGCTGATTGTGGTGTTCACGTCGAACGCGGTGAACTTGACGGACGGATTGGATGGCCTCGCGATTGGATTGATGGTGATAGCGGCGGGCGCGTTGACGATTTTGGCCTACGCGGGAGGGCACGTGACGCTTGCAGATTATTTGCAGCTTGCGCGCAACCCGCACACGTCGGAGCTGACGATTTTTTGCGGCTCTATGACGGGCGCGAGCCTGGGTTTCCTCTGGTACAACGCGCATCCTGCGGAGATTTTCATGGGCGACGTGGGGTCGCTCGGTTTAGGCGGCGCAATGGCGGTTGTCGCGGTGCTGATCAAGCAGGAAGTGCTGTTAATCTTCATCGGAGGCGTATTTATTTTAGAGGCGCTGTCGGTGATTCTGCAGGTGGGCAGCTACAAATTGCGCAACGGAAAACGAATTTTTAAAATGGCGCCCCTGCATCACCATTTCGAAGCGCTGGGGTGGGCGGAATCGAAGATAATTGCGCGCTTTTGGATCGCCGGCCTGGTGCTAGCGCTGTTTGCGCTGACCACTTTGAAGCTGAGATGAGATGAAACTGCGCGGCGCAAAGACGCTTGTGGTAGGAATGAAACGCTCCGGCATCGCTTCGGCGGAATTGCTGGCGCGCGAAGGCGCGGAAGTGCGCGCAACGGATTTGAAGCCACTCGAACAACTTCCGGAAGCGCAGGAGATGCTGGCGCGATTGCAGATTCCGTTCGCGGCGCAATCGCCGGAGGTATTTGAAGGCGCCGATTTGATCGTGCTTTCGCCTGATGTGCCTGCGGATCTTGCGCCCGTGCAAGCGGCGCACGCCCGGGGCGCCAAGGTAATTGGTGAAATTGAGCTCGCGGCGCCGTTTTTGAAGGGCCGCAACATCGGGATCACCGGTTCGAATGGAAAGACCACAACGACCAGCCTGATTGGGCACATTTTGAAATCCGCGGGCATACCGGTGCAGGTGGGCGGCAACATCGGGACCCCGGCGACGGCGATGATTGAGAGCTCGCGTGAGGACGGGTGGAATGTGCTGGAACTTTCGAGTTTCCAACTGGAGACGATCTTTGAATTTCGCGCCCACATTGCACTGGCGTTGAACGTGACGCAGAATCATTTGGACCGGCATCATACGTTTGAAAACTACGCCGCCGCAAAGGGTCGCCTGTTTGAAACTCAGCGGGCCGGCGATGAGGCGATTCTGAATCGCGAAGACCCGACTTGCGCCACATACGCCAAGCTGACGCCGGGGCACGTGAACTGGTTCAGCAGCATTCACGAAGCGGACGCGTGGCTGCGTCGTGATGAGCTTCTGCTGGATGGTAAAGCGCTGATGAGCGCGGCTGAGGTTCCGATTCG
>DATAUH010000434.1:0-3771 GCA_036268375.1 Bryobacteraceae bacterium
GCGGAAAGCAGCACGCCCATGCGCGTGGGGCCGAGGTGCAATTGCGCTGCGATGGAAGGCAGCGCGACCGAAACGATGGTGCGGTCGAAGTAGTTGATGAGTCCGGCGAGGAAGAGGAGGAACGCGATCCACCAGCGCCGCCGAATCATTAGATCGCGGACCGATTGCTGCGAGAGCGAGAGGGAAGGGGCCATTCCGTTGGGCGGGCGGGGAGGTTTCAGTTTTGTCCTAAGCGCTGGTAGATGTGTTCGATATTGGTGTTGATGGCGGCCTGCATGGCGGCCGCATCGCGCCCGGCGCGCACGCTTTCGCCGTACCCATCTGCTTGAAAAGATTTGAGAGAGGCGAGCGGCATGGAGGCTTGGATTTCATTCAGAGGCTTGCCGGCGCGTTTGGCCGCATCCACTTTTTCCGTGAGTTCTTCAATGTAGTTGCCCTGCGCGGTCATGTGGCCGTGGCCCTGCTGAACACCACCATGGCCGCCGGTGACGCGATCGAAGTCCAGCTTCGACACCGAGTCGATGGTTTTGGGCCACTCTTTCGGGTAACAATCGCCCATGAAGGGCAGCGTGCCGATGACCATATCGCCGGTCGCAACGACGCGTTTTTGCGGGCAATAAACCACCACATCACCGGCGGTGTGCGCCCGGCCGTGGAATTCGATATGCAGGTCGTGCGCTTTGTCTTTGACGACGTACGCCTTGTCGAAGGTGACGTTGGGATAAGTTGGAACGAAATTCGCCATCTCCCGCTCAAACGATTCTAACTGGCGGACCTGGTTTGCGAGCGTGGTCTTCTGCTCGGGAGACGTGGCGGCGCTCAATTGGCGGCGCGCTTCGTCGAGCATGACGGGGATATGAGGCTGGCTGGAAAACGGATGACCGTGAGGGTCGAGCGATTCGCGCAGTCGCGATTGTACGAACTGCTGCTCGAGCTTTTTTGTGGCGCCGGTTGACAGAATTTTCAGACCTTTGCCGTAAGCCTCGGCATAGCCCGCGTTGCCTTGCGAATGGTCCCAGTGGAAGTGAGTGTCAACCAAATAGCGGACGGGCTTGGTAGTGATCTGCTTCTTAATTTGGGCGATGAGGGCTGCGGCGGCTGAGGGCTTCGAATGCGCGTCGACTACGAGGACGTCGGCGGCGTTGACGAAAATTGCAGCGTTGCAATTCGCAACGGCCTGCGGCAGCGCGTAGGCGAAGTATACGCCATCCGCCACCTGCTGGACATCAAAGAGATTTGCGGGGGCTCCCGGGGACATAGCTTGGGCCCAGGCAGCGCGGCGGGACGCCAGTTGGAGAAGCGAGGCGCCCGCCGTGGAATCGAGAATGACGCGGTGGAAGAAACTGCGTCGTGAGATAGCGTGCCGGCACATGAAAACACTCCGCGCGTGAGCTCGGCGCCTCGTTCGATGATCGATACAAATAGATCGGCGGATCAGCGCTACTTGATCTTGAAATTGGGCGGAGTGCCTTCGCGATGCGCGCTGTGGCAGCCTTGGCAGGTGCCCTGAATTTCCTGCAGGTGCGCAGCTTTGTCGCCGGAACCGGAGGCGATCGCTTTAGCGGCGTCACGAGCGGTTTCAGCGAACTTCACCGCGTCGTCGGCATGGCGTGCTTTCCAGAAATCGGCGACCTTGCCGAAGATATCGGCTAGTTTCTGAGCGTCAGGTTGCGCGGCAGCAGTGTCGGAGGCGGAGCGAATGGCGCGCAGTGACGGTTGAATGGATTTCATCCAATTGGCGTACTCCGCTTCATCCTGCGGTCCAGCCGAAGCGGTGAATACGAACACGATGCTAACAGCGAAGAGCAGTTTATACATGGGTGTGAGTATATCGCGGGAACCGTGAATTTGCGGGCGAAAGAGTGGCGAAGAATGCGGTTTTCAGAGGACTGACTACGCGAAGTGTAAGGGGTTGTACAGCGAGAGCGCGGATGCGCGCCATATTCGGCGCCATGATGGAGGAATGAAGACGATTTTGCTGGCAGCGTCCGTATGCGGTTTGGCAGCGGCGCAATCGGCAACAATTGTTAATTCAGGTTCCACCAATACGGCTGGTTATGAGATCGCAGTTCCGCAAACGGGGCCGGCGTCGTATACGGTGAAGGCCAAAGGGACGGCGCAAGGGCAACGCGCTGCCAAGGCAAACGCCAAGACGGTGCCGCAGTCGCTGGTGGATGCGCTTTATGCGGATCTGAAAGCGGCAAGCCCGCTATCGTCGCTACCTGCGAAGCATTGCATGAAGAGCGCTTCGTTCGGGACCAGGTTGACGGTTCAATATGGCGGCGAAACCTCGCCCGATTTGAGCTGCGGCGATGGCGGCGACGCGAAGTTGCAGGCCCTGATTCGCGACGTGAACGCGATTGTGAAGACGGTTCGCGCCGAGTGAGCGCCGGCGTCGCTAAGCGACGGAGAGTTCCACCCAACCGGGCAGCGTGGCGGGCCGGTTGTTCAGAAACACGATTTTGCGCGTCTTGGGGAACGGCAGATTGGTGGCGAGGGCGCGGTTGTAAAGGGCGAACTGCTGCAGGATGGCGCGGTAATCGGGATTGGACGAATCGAGCCACGCGCTTTTCGTGCTGAGGCCGCCGCCCCAGCCGAGCGCGAGCAGGCAAGAGCCATTGGCGCGCGCGTTTTCGAGCCGCGCTTCCAACTCTGCGAGGCTTTGATCGAGCAGACCCATGCCGGCCCACGACGCGTATTGCCGCTGGAGCGTCAGCAGGCCGCCCGCAAAGACATTGGCGGATTCGAAGACGCGGGCGCGGTCGAACTGTTCGGGCCAGCGCACGGAGCGGCGCACTTCAGGCTGCAGGAAAAAGGTTTTCTCGTCCCAAGCGCCTTCGAATACGACGCCGGGAGCGGCCATTTCGGCAAAGGAAGGCGTGCTTTCATCGGGCCGCGCCCCATCCACGGAGCCGCGGGGGGCTTTCCAGCCGAGAGCGAAATTGGGGCCGCGCGGCTGCAGCGTCGAGGTGCGCAGCAGATAGATTTTGAACTGGGAAGACGGGACAACGGCGGAATCGCCGGCGCTGATGAAGCGCATGCGGCTGACGCCCGCCGCGCCGAGCGCCTGTTCTTCGACCATGAGCGCGGGATGACGCGCGGGACGATCGCCTTGCACGCGGCCACGGACGGTTTGCAGCATGCCGTCGCGCCAATTCGAAAAGACCATGCCAGTGCGGAGCGCGCCCTTGAGCGCGGTGGCGGGCAAATAAGCGCCCGAGGGTCCGGCGGAGAAGGTAGGAATGTGAAGACTGTCGCCCACGGCGCGGTTCCAGTAGTTGGAAGAGGCGGCGTTTTCGAACGGAACGCGGCGGCCGGCGAAGTTTTGCGCGAAGCCGCCCCAGGAGGCGAAATCCAGCTTTTCGGCCTTTTTCAGTTGCGCCAGATAACCTTCGAGGCGCGGGCCTTTGGCGAGCAGACGGAAGATGCGCCACTGATCGAGCACGTTTACGTGGTCTTTCCAGACCATGTAATCGATAGGGCTGAGCTTGCGGCCATCGCCTATCAGCGTGGGCGTAAGGCAGGTGATGCGATAGCGCATCAACGGACCTCCGGCAGCGGAATGGCGAGCGCGAAGCCGGCGCGGAAAACGGGATGCGCGAAGCCATCGGGCGCGACATCGGGCGCGGCGCCATGCAGTGCGGAGCCGGCGTAAAGCACGGAGCCTTCGGCTACCATGCGGACCTGCTTCTTCAGCGCGCCGGAGCCGGCGGGGCTTTCAACGCGGCCTCCGCGTTCGATCAGGCTGTAGTTGCCGCGCGACCATTCCAC
>DATAUH010000435.1:0-4872 GCA_036268375.1 Bryobacteraceae bacterium
GGCCGTGGCGGAGTTCGATGCCGTGGCCGGGCCCGGTTGCGACGACCGTCCAAAGGTAGTGGGGACGCAGTTTGGCGATGGCGGCAGTGATTTCGACGGGGGCGGAGTAGGTGCGGCCATCGTCATCGCTGCGGGCGTAGAAGACGCGCATGTATTCGACGCAGAAGAGAAAGTGGACGCGGCCATTGCGCGCGGAGATGGCGATGGGGTTGTTGTAGGTGCGCCAATCGGGCTGTCCGATGTTGCGTTCGAGGGCGACGGGGTTGCGCACAGCGCCGGGTATGTGGGGAACCAACCACGGAGTTTCGAAGGTGCGGCCGCCATCGGTGGAGCGGCGGACGAGGAGGTCGATATCGTCCCAATCGCTGCCGGTGTTGCGGCGGGCTTCGGCATAGGTGATGACGGTGTTGCGACGAGTGACGATCAGGCCGGGGATGCGGTAGAGGTGATAACCGCCACTTCCGGCCTCGAAAAGGTCGGTGGATGCGATTTCGGATGACTGCGCGGCGAGTGGGACGGCGGCGAGGCCGAGCAGCAATCCGCGGCGCGTAAGGTCGCGACTAGAAGGCATATTTCAAGGCGATCTGCAGAACGCGCGGCGCGACGCTGGTTCCGGTGAACAGCCCGAACTGCGCGTTATTCAGAGTAGCGACGGGGTTAGAGAACGGCTGATGGTTGAGCGTGTTGAAGGATTCGAGGCGCAAGGTGAGGCGCTGGCGCTCGGTGATAAAGAAGGTTTTGTGGAGACCGCTATCCATGGTGAACGCGCTGGGCCCCCAGAGCGCATCGAAGCCGAGATTGCCAAAGCGTTTTTGCGCTTTGACGGCGGTGATGCTGAAGGCGGCGGGGTTGAGGTACATCAGGCCGCCATCGGCGAGATAGGGGTCGACGCCAGCCACCGCGTCTGGACGTTGGCCGGTGGAGCGCCCATTGCCGACGTAGTCGTTACCCGAAGTGAGGTTGAAGGGGATGCCGGAGCGCCAACCGATGATGGAGCGTAACGTCCAGCCGGAAGTGAGCCCGCGCATGAAGCGATTGCTCCAGTGCTTGCCGCCGGGAATTTCGTAACTGAAGACGCTGCGGAAGACCCGCCTCGCCTGGCTCCCGAGAGGCCCGACGGAGCCAGCGATGTTGTTGGGGTCCTGCAGATTGTTGGCGACTTCGGTGACGGTGTCGTCGGGCATATAGTAGCCCTTCGTGGAGGCAAGGGTGAAGTAGGCGTCGAAGTTGAGGCCGTGGGAGAGCCGCTGGTTCAACGAGAGTTCCAGGGCGTGGTAACTGATGCGGCCGGCATTTTCTTCAAAGTTGATTTGGCCCATAGTGGGAACAGGCCGCTGGCCAGTGGCCGGATCCACCAGGTTGAGCGGGCGGGCGCCGAATAGGTTGACCGTGCGCTGGCCGACATAAGAAGCCTGCACCGCAAGGGTCTTCGTGATTTCGTGCTGGAGCGAAATATTCCACATGCCGACATAAGTGGTTCGGCTGTTGTAATCGGCGACGACGCGCGTGGGTTTGAAGTTAGCCGGCAGGTTATTCACGTTGTTTTCGAGCAGCGTCTGGAACTGGACGGCGTTGGGGTAAGTGAAGTACTGCGCGGGGATGTCGCCGGGCGCGAAGGTGGAAGTGCCGGTGAGCAGCGGGTTGATAAAGGCGAAATCGTAATAGAAGATGGCCTGTGGCTGCACGTAGTTGATCGCGCTGCCTGCGCGCAGAACGGTGCGCTGCTGGTCATCCAGCATCCAGGCAAAGCCGGCGTGGGGTCCCCAGTTGCGGTAATCGGGCGCGAATTCCGGTTGGCCAGACTGGATGAAGGGGCCGTAGGGATTGGAGCTATCGATATTGAAGCCGCCGCGGAAGGGCGGCGAGTACTCCCAGCGAAGTCCAAGATTGAGTTGGAACTTAGGCGAAAGGCGCCAATCATCCTGAATGTAGTAACCCATGTTTAACGTGCGCATTCCTTTGCTGGTGGTGAAGTACAGTGACACGTTGGCGGGGTTTTGATTGATCAGGTCGGCGGTGGTGTTGTAGGCGTAACCGGGAGGTCCGCCCTGGAAGCGTACGCTGCGGACGTTACGCTCATCGATTCCCATTTTGATGGAGTGGCGGCCGTGGATGATGGTGAAGTTATCACTGAGCGAGTAAGTGGTGGGCAGAAAGTGGATGAAGTTAGGAAAGGACGCGCTGATGCCTTGAACCGTGATGTAACCCGGGATGTTTTGATAGCCTTCGGGCTGCCGGAAAAGGTCGACGCGGTTGAACCCGATGCGAAGCTCGTTAAGCGTGGTGGGCGTGAAGTTGAAGGTGTGCTCGATGGCGAAGTTTTGGAGCTTCAGCGGGTAGATGGTGGGCATGGTGGGCTCCAGATTAGGCGTCGTCGTCGTTTGGTGGTTGTTGCTGTAGCGGACGTCGAGGCGCTGGCGCGAACTGAGGAGGTAGTCGACGCGGCCCAGATAGGTGTTTTCGTCGTTGGAAGCGCGATCGTTGCGCGCGGCGACGCCGATTAGCGGATTGCTGGTCGCGATAGTCGCCGGCGGCAGCATCTGCGAAAGAACGGAGCTGATGGATGGCGAAAGCTGGTTCAAGAAGGCCGCTGTGGGGACCGAGCCAGTGACGTACTGGAGGCGGCGGACCTGGTCGCCCTCATAGTTAAAGAAGAAGAAAAGCTTGTCGTGCTTGATGGGGCCGCCTAAGTTGCCGCCGTATTGGTTGTAGCGCTCGGCAGTCTTGCCGGTGCCATTTTTATTGGCGAAGAAGGCGTTGGCGTTCAGGTCGTCGTTTTGAAAGTACTCGAAGAGCGTGCCGTGCCAGTTGTTCGTGCCGGCGCGCGTAGTGATGTTGAGGACGCCTCCGCCGGCGCGTCCATATTCGGCGTCAGTGGCGTTGCTTGAGGTTTTGAACTCTTCGATGGCTTCGATACTGATGGTATTGATGATGCCGCTGCCGCCGGCCGACGCGAAGCTGGCGGAACCGTTGACTTCGCCAAACGACATATCGACGCCGTCGAGGAGGAAATTGGTACCGAGCGACGTGGAGCCGTGGAAGGAGATGCCGCCGCGCGAGAGTCCCGAAGTAACGCCGGCTTGCAGGTTGACCATGTCCTGAAAATTGCGGCCATTGAGGGGCAGTTCGTCGATGCGGGCGCGACCCATGACGGCCCCGAGCTCAGTGGTTGTGGCATTCAGGAGCGGCGCGGTGGCGGTGACTTCGACCTTTTCGGTTTGATCGCCGACGGCGAGAGAGAGGTCGATGCGTGGCCGAGTGCCGGTATCGAGCATGAAGGCTTCGCCCTGGAGTTTTTTGAAGCCGGTGACCTCAGCAGTGAGCGAGTATCTGCCGGCAGGAAGCAGCGGGAACTCGTAGTAGCCTTCGGCGTTGGTGGTGACGGAGCGTTCTTCGTTGGTGTCCTGGCTATGGGCAGTGACTTTGACATTGGGGACGGCGGCGCCGGAGGGATCGCGGACAATACCGACGATGGAACCTCCGCCGATTTGAGCGAGTAGCGCGGACGAGGCGATCAGGCTGAAGAGCAAAGACTGAAACACTCTTCGAAGGCCGTTACGAGGGAAAAACTGCATGGTCATCTCCTCTTTTGTGGCGAGAACCGGTCGCCGGAAACCAGTGGAATTTAACCTCTGAAGCAATTATCGATAATTACATCGATTTGTCAAGTAGAAGACTCCTCGATGATTGTCTCGGTCCATTCCAAGTGGTATTCTGCGGAGCGTGCCAGGTGGACGAAAGGCCTCGTCGCGGGTTGCGGATGTGCTTCGTCATTTGCGCGAAGCGATTTACGAAGGGCGGCTGAGTCCGGGAACGCCCCTTCGGGAATTGACGGTCGCGCGGGAGCTTCAGGTGAGCCAGGCGACGGTGCGTGAGGCGCTACAGCATCTGGAGCATTCCGGGCTGGTGACGCGGCGCGAGAACGTGGGCAGCTTTGTCACGCGCCTGTCGCCGAAGGACATACGCGAGCGGTTGACGCTGCGAGTGACGCTGGAGGTGATGGCGGCC
The DNA here is from genome assembly GCA_036268375.1 of Bryobacteraceae bacterium. Taxonomy (GTDB): domain Bacteria; phylum Acidobacteriota; class Terriglobia; order Bryobacterales; family Bryobacteraceae; genus PALSA-243. The sequence continues at coordinate 4,009 of DATAUH010000435.1, forward strand.
CAGGCGGCGGCGGAGCACATGAGCGAAGAGGATTTCACGGAGTTGGGCAGCAGGCTGGAGGCGTTGGGCAAGAGTGTCGACTCGAACCAGTACTACGCGGCAGCGCAGGCCGATCTCGACTTCCACCGGTATGTGTGGAAGTGCTCCGGGAACGAGACGCTGAGCGACTTGTTAGAACAGGTAACGGCGCCTCTGTTTGCGTTCATCAGCGTTTTGCGGAGCCACGATTTGCATCAACTGCATGATGTCGTATCGAGCCATGCGCCGCTGGTGGAGGCGCTCCGGAGCAAAGATGCGCAGCGAATTACGGAGGCGTTTGAGCGCGGGGCGACGGCTTCGTATGAGCCGTTCTTGCAGAACGGCAATCCGCTGGTAACCGCGACGGCTTACGGGTTCTTAGGGACGTCGCAGACGAAGCGATAGGGGCGTTCGCCGCGGAGTTGCTAAGCGCGTAGAGCGTCAGCGGGATTGCGGCGGCGGGCTCGCGGGCTGGGCGGAGAGTAACGGCGGCACCGAATTCTCACGATGGAACACGGGCGGTGCGGCAGTCATCGTCGTGAAGACGCGGCCGAGATTGGTTCGCGAAACTCCGAAGAGTGCGAAGAAATTACACGTTACGTTCAGTAAGTCACTTTTCGGCGCCCCGTCGGTCAGACGGGTAAGACAGCTCAGTCGGGCCGGTGTAGAAAAGCTGCGAGTTGCGACAATTGACGAAAATTGCGAGAGAAGCTTCCAGCGGCGATCGGGATGGTGAGAAAACGGAAAGGGCAGGCGATGAACGCCTGCCCTTTAGTTGATTCGCAGAAAATGCGGTTACTGCAACGGGCCCAGTCCGATGGGAGCGCCGGAGACGACCATGTCTAC
>DATAUH010000436.1:0-13757 GCA_036268375.1 Bryobacteraceae bacterium
CGGAGCGTGACCAGCCGCCGGTGGCCCTCGACCGCGCCGTGACCTTTGCGCCGAGTGGAGACGTGGTGGTGGCCGCACTCGCGAGTCTGCGCAAGGGCGGCGTAGTAGCAATTAATGCGATCCATCTGGACCGCATCCCCGAATTCAATTACGACAAGCTTCTGTGGGGCGAGCGGCAGATTCGCAGCGTTGCCAACATGACGCGCGCCGACGCACGGGACTTTCTCGAGATTGCGCATCGCATCGGCTTGCGTCCCAAAGCGACTGCGTATCCGCTGGCCGAAGCCAACGAAGCGCTACTCGCGGTAAAAAGGGATGCGGTGGATGGCGCAGCCGTAATCGTGCCGTAGCTGGCAATAAACATGGACCAATCTTACGACGCACTGCTCGTAGTCTCGTTCGGCGGACCGGAGCGTAACGAAGACGTGCTGCCGTTTCTCGAGAACGTTCTGCGCGGAAGAAATGTCCCGCGCGAACGAATGCTGGAAGTGGCGGAACACTATTACCAGTTCTCGGGCAAGAGCCCGATCAACGATCAGGTGCGCGCGCTGATCGCCGCACTCGAACGGGAACTCGCCGCGCATGGCCCGAAGCTGCCGATTTATTGGGGTAACCGCAATTGGCATCCGATGCTCGCAGACACCGTGCGCAAGATGCAGAGCGATGGCGTGCGCCGGGCGCTGGCGTTCGTCACTTCGGCCTTCGGTTCTTATTCGGGATGCCGCCAATATCGCGAAGACATCGAACGCGCCCGCACCGCAGTGGGCGACGGCGCACCCGAGATCTTCAAGCTGCGCACGTTTCACAATCATCCCGGGTTCATACAGGCGGCGATCGATCACGTGCGCGAGGCGTTTGCCCACGTACCCGAAGACCGCCGCGCCGCCGCGCGCCTGGTCTTCACCGCGCACAGCATTCCGCAATCGATGGCGGAATCGAGCCCTTACGTGAAGCAGCTTCGGGATGCGTGCGGATTGGTTGCGGAGGCCCTCGGGCGAACATGGGCTCTCGTCTATCAAAGCCGCAGCGGTCCGCCACAGCAGCCGTGGCTCGAACCGGATATTTGCGACGCGATACGCGGCTGGCACGCCGAGGGCGGATTACGCGATTTGGTGATACTGCCGATCGGCTTTCTCTCCGATCATCTCGAAGTCAAATACGACCTGGATACCCAGGCCGCCGCACTGTGCAACGAACTCGGCGTGGGATTTCACCGCGCGGCTACCGCGGGAGTGCATCCCGCGTTCGTATCCATGATCCGCGAGTTGATTCTGGAACAGACGGAGGGCGCGACGCCTCGATATTTGGGCGTGCTTGAAATCGATCCGGCATTGTGCAATCCGCAATGTTGCGCGGCCCCGCAACGTCCGACGCAGCGGCCGGCGTGAGCCAAAAGGTTAGTGGAGATCGATGCCGAGCTTCTTGAGCTCTTCGGCGTAGTAGCGGCGGTGCAGCAAATCCCACTCGTCGCCGCCTTCGGGGATGTCGCGCTTCTGGGTGCGGATTTTTGTGCGCGCGGCGCGGTCCACTTTGTCCTCTACCAAAAGCAAATCGGTCATCACGCGGACAATTTCCAGGCGAATAGCGTTGGTGTCCTTGTTCTTGATCCGCAATTCGCGCGATTTTCGCAGCATTTCGATCACTTTGTGCGAAATGTCGGTGACTTTATCGCGCGATAGCTTCATCGAGTCACCAGTGTCGCGCCCGCTCGCCTTCACCACTTTGCGCTGCTGGATAAGTGTGTTTTTGATGCGCCGGAACATCTCCTGATAGCTCACGGATTCGCGCCGCATGTATTCGGAGTACTGACTGAGCAGGTCGCGCACTTCGTCGTTGAGGCGATCTTCCACGGCCAATTCTTCTGTGATTACTCCGCCCACCTTTTCGGTTACCAGATCGGGCGAAGGAGTCTCGATGAACGTGGTAGACAGGCGCTGGACCAGCTGTTTAGAGATGTACTGTACGAACTCTCTGGCAAGAAGCATTATGTCTGGCGATAGCATAGTGTAGCATCAGCGGGATTCCACTGCAGAACAGGCTGGCAACATGAATTTCGCATTTGCCGGACGCGTAAAACGGCAATTTCCGCGACAATAGAGAGCGAATGTCCGCTCCTTTGAACATCGTTATTCTCGCCGCGGGTATGGGTACCCGCATGAAATCCCGCAAGTCGAAAGTGCTGCATCGCGCAGGCGGGCGCGCGCTGATTGAACATGTAGTGACCACGGCCCTCGATTTGACTTCGGCCGAACGCATCTTCGTGGTGATCGGCCATCATGCGGACGACGTCCGCAAAGCTGTGACTCACCCCGGCATCAATTTCATAGAGCAGCAGGAACAGAAGGGTACGGGCCACGCTGTGATGGTGTGCCGTGAATGGGTAGAGAAGTTGGATGGCTACCTGATGATTCTGTACGGCGATTCGCCGCTGCTGCGTTCGAGCACGCTGCGGAAGCTGGTGGATCGACAAGTGGCGAGCGAGGCCGCGGGCACGCTGATGAGCGCCATCATGGATGACCCGACCGGCTATGGCCGCGTGATTCGCAAGGGCGCCGATTTGAGCGTGGAAGAGATTGTCGAACAGAAGGCCGCGAACCCGCAGCAGTTGGCGCTGCGCGAAGCCAACATGGGAATCTACTGCTATCGCAACGATCTTTTCTGGCAGCACATAGCAGAAGTCGGCACGAACAACCCGGCCGGCGAGTATTACCTGACGGATCTGGTGGCGATTCTGAATCGCGCCAGGTACAAAGTGGAAGCGATGCAGATTGAGGATCCCAATGAAGCCTTGGGCATCAATGACCGGCTGGACCTGGCGAATGTGGATCGAATTCTGCGAAGGCGCAAGACCACCGAATTGATGCGTGAAGGCGTCACCATCGAAAACCCCGACACAGTGTCGATCGACAGCGACGTTCGCATCGGCATAGACACCGTGCTCGAACCATTTGCGCGCATTTTAGGGCAAACCGTAATCGGCGAGAACTGCCACATCGGAGCGGGCGCGATCATCGTCGATTCGCAACTCGCAAATGGCGTGGAGATCGGGCCGTACACGCTGATCCGAACGTCGCGCGTGGAAAACGGCGCGCATGTTGGACCGTTCGCGCGGCTGCGTATGGAAAATCATGTGGGAGAGGGCGCGCACGTCGGCAATTTTGTGGAGATGAAAAAGGCGAAATTGGGCGCGGGCGCAAAAGCCAACCACCTCGCTTATTTGGGCGACGCGACAGTCGGCGCAAAGAGTAACATTGGCGCCGGAACCATCACGTGCAATTACGACGGGTTCGGCAAATACCCGACAGTAATCGGCGAAGGCGCATTCATCGGCAGCAATTCGACAATAGTGGCGCCCATAGAGATTGGAGCGGGCGCATTTACAGGCGCGGGTTCGGTGATTACGGAAGCGGTGCCGCCCGACGCATTAGCCTTGGGACGAGCGCTGCAGGTGATAAAGCCGGAGTGGGCCAAAAAACGCCGCGCGCGAGCGAAGACGAAGGCATAAAATATAGGGCTGGAGATGCAGCCATGGACTTTGAACTGAAGCAAATCGCCCCGGAAAGCATACCGGAAGCGCTCATTAAAGTGGAGCGCTACCGGCTGCTGAACGAGCCGAGTCTGGCCGAAAGCATCTGCCTGGATATATTGGCAGCCGCGCCCGACCATCAGGAGGCCCTGGTGGCGCTGCTGCTGGCGCGCACGGATCAGTTTGACGGCGGGGCGACTCAGGCAAGCGCGCTCGAGCTGCTGGCTCGCATCGAATCCCACTACTCGCGCGCGTACTATGGCGGCATCATTTGGGAGCGCATGGCGCATCATCATTTGCGGCAGGCGCGTCCCAATAGCCCATCGGCCGCATACCACGCGTTGCGTAGGGCGATGGAGTATTACGAACGCGCCGAGGGAATGCGTCCGCAGGGAAACGACGACGCGATTCTGCGCTGGAACACGTGCGCGCGCGTGATCATGAAGAATAGCGCCGTGCGGCCGCTGCCATTTGAAGAGCCCGAAGCGATTATGAGCGAGTAGGCTGCTTGCGAGATTTTTTCGCCGCGGGGCGTTTGGCTTTGGTTCTCGCTGTGGCCGCGTGGCCGCGTGGGTGACGAAGAAAAGTGAGCCAGCGCGTCTCTTCGCCCGCGGCATCGAACTGCTGCGTCCAGTGGACGCGAAACTCTTCTGCTTTCTCGGCGGCGCGTTTCTTGAGGAATTCGCGGACGTTCTTGCGCTCTTCTGAGTTGGGCATCACGTCTTTCAGCAGTGCGGCCGAAGCCACGGCGTCATTCACGTCGCCAAGCGCCGTCTGCACGTCCTTCAGTGCCTCCATGCGCTGATCGAACTCGGCTCCGTAGCAGTCGCGAAACAGCTCCAGCGTGTAGCGGATCTTTTTGCTGGCGAGGCGAACGGGATGCAAATTGGCGGCCTTGGTGTTGCGCGCCAAAGCGTCGCGCACCTCTTCGAAGTAGCCGGACATCATGCGGGGAAGCTCGCGGGCGGCGTTGGCAGCGGCGGTCGCGCTCTCGCGCCATTCAATTTGGCTCATAGTTCCAGCACTCCCGTCCACGCACGCGCGGAATCGGCCTTCATCCAGGCGGCGAGCGCCTGTTGGAGAGCTTGCGCGGCGGCATCACGCTCTTGAGCCAGTTTGCCGAAGATCGGCGCCTCCTTCGCGACGCCGGCTTTTTCGAGTAGCTGCGCAACGATGTCGCGATCGCGCACATTGGCGGCGGCGTCCATCAATTGAGAGAGATCGCGCCGGATGCGTTTCCAGGACTTGCCGGGAAAGAACTGCGAAAAGGACCGCAGCCCCCGGCTCAGACGGCGGATAGCGACGCGCAGATCGTGAACCGCGCGTTCATTAGCGTCTGAAGACGCCTCTTTCGCTTGGGCGGCAAACTTCGCGATTAACCGCGCGACTTGGTCTTGAGCGTATTTCTTCATTTCATGCACGCGCCTTGGAGACGCTTACCTCGCGATTGTAGATATCTCGAAACACCTCGCCCGAGCGGGCTGCGCGCCACTCCCCAAGATCGAGTTCGCCAGGCAAATGCACTAAGAGACTGATGTTATTGTCGCGCAGGCGTGTCTCCACGCTTTCGATGCGCTGCTGATCCAGATTGTCGGCCAGGCGGAGTATGGGAATGAGCAGGGTGAGCGTACGGCGCTCGTCCGGAGTGAGCGACTGGAACTCTTTGTGAAGCGGATTGGGCAGGGCTTTGCGGTGATAGCGGCAGAGGGCCGCGATGAGGACGCGTTCCCGTTCGGTGAAGCCCGGCATATCCGAATTTGAAACCAGGTAGTGCGAATGCTTGTGATGGCTGGAACTGCTGACGTAGTGCCCGATATCCAGCAGATAGGCGGCCGCCTCCAGAAGCTTGCCGGCGGCGGGCGGTAGGCCATGAACCGTGTCGAGGGCGGTGAACAGCAGATTCGCGACGTGGGCGACGTTGCGAGCGCGATCCAGTGGGACGCCATAATGGCGCGCCATGTCTTCGACTTCGCGGCGCTGATCGCGGCTGAGGCGCGATCGTTCGGCTCCGACATTGCGTGCAGCCAAATCGGCGATGATGCCGTCGCGAACACCCGCGCGCGAGTAATAGACAGCGGGCAGGCGGAACTGGCGCATGAAATCGAGCAACACGGCCAGACCGGGCACGATGATTTCGGCGCGGCGCGGTCCGATGCCGGTGACCTTGCGGCGGCCGGCGAGATTGGCCTGCGAAAGACGCACATAGAGGCGTTTGACCTGCACGCCGGAAATGCGCAGGCGATCGATTTCATCGCGCTTGGAACGCGGTACGCGCGAGACGGCGCTGGCTGCCGCGGCGGCCGTGGCGGAAGTGGCGACCGCGCGATCCCAACCCGCATTGCCCAGCCGGCGCAGAGCGCTGGCCAGTTTTTCCTGGATGTACTCGTGCAGTTCGCGAATCTGACGCGGCGAAGGCGGGTCGTCTTTGAGGAACATTTCCATCAGACGGACGGCCCCTAGCGGTTTGGAGAAGGCCTCCCGCAGATGGCTGTCCTCGCCCGCAATGATTTCGGCGCTGCCGCCGCCGATATCCAGGATGAGCGTTCGTTTCCCATTTTGCGGCCAGACGCTTTCGACGCCCAGATGGATCAGGCGCGCCTCTTCGCGGCCCGAAATGATTTCGACGCGCGTGCCGGCGGCTTCGGAGGCGCGCTCCAGAAACTCCTTCTGGTTGCGGGTGTCGCGGATGGCGCTGGTTGCGACGGCGCGCACGGCCGTAACTTCGAGCTTGCGATAGAGCGCGGCCATGCGAGTGAGCACGGCCATAGTGGCGCGCATCGCCTCTTCGCTGACGTTGCCGTTGCGGAAAACGCTTTCGCCTAGCCGCGTGACTTCGCGATCCGAACCGAGCACGCGCGTAGGTTGCCCCGGCGCGGCTTCCGCCGCTTCCATGCGAATGGAGTTACTCCCGATATCGATCGCCGCGTAGCGAGGCACCTTCTCAATTTAGGACAGCCCTTCGGGACTGTCCATCCTTGCGTGAGTGTTGCGCGACCGCGGCGCGAGCTTTGCGCAGAGGTTTGTGATAATGGCATCAATGTTTCGGCCTCTACTTCCGCTTTTAATGTGCGCCACCGCCCTGGCACAGGTGAATCCTTCGTGGAGCCGGCCGTATCCGGCGTACAAGATTGCCGGCAACCTCTATTACGTGGGCACGGAGGACTTGGCCTGCTACCTGTTTGTAACGCCCGCCGGCGACATTCTGGTGAATACGGGATTGTCGGACTCGACGCCGCTGATCCGCGCCAGCATGCGTTCCCTGGGCTTTCGCCTGGAAGACGTGAAAATTCTGCTGACGATGCAGGCGCATTACGATCACGTCGCCGCAATGAGCGAAGTGCAGAAGATTACCGGGGCCAAGGTAGACATCACGGAGCAGGATGCGCCGGTCGTAGAGGATGGCGGAAAGAGCGATCCGTACTTAAATCAGCCGCAGTATCAGTATGCGCCGTTCAAAGTGGATCGCCGCTTGAAAGATGGAGACGTGGTGTCGCTCGGCGGAACCGAACTGAAAGTGATTTTGACGCCGGGACACACGCGCGGGAGCGTAAGTTACTCGACCACCCTGATGGATGGCGGACAGAAGCGCAACGTACTTCTCGCGAACATCAACACGGTGGTGATGCCGCTCGTGCACAATCCCAAATACCCCGGCATTGCGAAAGATTACGAGCGCTCCTATCAAGTGCAAAAGCAGCTTTCGCCGGACATCTGGCTCGCGGCGCATGCCTCGCAGTACAAGATGGATGCAAAGCGCAAGGCGGGATCGTTCGTGGATCCCGAGGGGTACAAAGCGGCGATCGAGCAAGCCTACACTCAATATCGCGAGACGCTGGAGAAGGAACGGAAGACCGCGCAACGCTGACAGACGCCGCCGGTTGCGAACTGCGAGAAGATACGCCGCGTGCGTAACGATCCGGTTCTGCCTTACATGCTATTTTGGGTTCGATGCCGCAACAGAACCCCTTCCAAGACCCGCTCCGGTTCGAGCGGCGCGTACCCGAATGCGTCGTGGTGATCTTTGGCGCCAATGGCGATCTGACGAAACGCAAACTGATGCCGGCGCTTTACCGGCTGGCGTATGATCGCCGCCTTTCCGCCGGATTCGCCGTCATCGGAATTTCGCGCTCGCCCATGAGCGACGATCAGTTCCGCGAAAAGATGCACGAGGCGGTGAAGCAGTTTTCTGAAGACACGGAGGTTCAGGACGATCTTTGGCGTACCTTCGCCGCAGGGCTTTTCTACGTGGCGGGCGATATCGCCGACGCGAAGCTGTATCAGAATCTGGCGGCCAAGGTTCAAGAGGTGGAAGCGCAACGGCAAACCGGCGGCAATGTGCTGTTTTACCTATCCACGCAACCGAGCCAATATGCGCCTGCCGCGTTGGGACTCGGTAGCGCGGGGCTGGGCAAAGGCTCCGGATGGCGGCGGCTGATTGTCGAAAAGCCGTTTGGGCACGATTTGGACAGCGCGCGCAAACTGAGCGAGGAGCTTCACCAGGTCTTCGCGGAAAGCGACGTTTACCGCATCGATCACTATCTCGGCAAAGAGACGGTGCAGAACATTTTGGCATTCCGCTTCGGCAACGGGATTTTCGAGCCGCTATGGAACCGCCGCTACGTCAACCACGTGCAGATTACGGCGGCCGAGTCGATCGGCGTAGAGGGCCGCGGGGCGTATTATCAGGAGGCCGGTGCGCTGGCGGACATGATTCAAAACCACCTCTTGCAGGTGATGGCGACGATCGCAATGGAGCCGAGCGCCGGCTTCAATGCCAACGCGGTGCGGGATGAACGTTCGAAGCTGCTGCGCTCCATTCGGCCGATGACGCCGGATGAGATTCGGCAGAACACCGTCTCTGGACAGTACGGGCCCAACAATATCGGCGGCAAAGAGCTGCCCGGATTTCGGCAGGAAGAGGGCGTGAACGCGGACTCACAGACCGACACCTACGCAGCCGCTACGTTCTTCGTTGACAATTGGCGATGGGCCAAAGTGCCGTTCTACATTCGTACAGGAAAGCGGCTCCCGAAGCGCGTGACGGAGATCGCGATCCAGTTCAACCCGGCGCCGCTCGCGATCTTCAACGGGGACGGCTCGGACACATCGCCCGATCTGTTGATCGTTCGCATTCAACCGGAAGAGGGCATCTCGTTGAAGTTTCTTTCGAAGCGCCCGGGCGCGGGCATGCGGCTGCGGCCGGTTTCGATGGATTTCAACTACGGCTCGAGCTTCGGCGAACGTTCGCCTTCGGCGTACGAAACACTGCTGCTGGACGCGATCATTGGTGATCCCACGCTGTATACGCGACAAGACATGGTCGAAGCGAGTTGGCAGGTGGTACAGCCGATTCAGGAAGCGTGGCGCGGCACGAAGTTCGTTTTTCCGAATTACGCGGCAGGCACTTGGGGTCCGGCGGCGGCGGACGAAATGCTGGCACGGCACGGACACGTTTGGAGGAAACCATAATGGGCGCCGCTGGAACGATTGCTCCGGAAAAGATTCTGCGCGAACTGGCCGAGATGTGGACGGCTCTCAACAAGGACGCGGGTGGAGAAACCGATAGCGCCCTGCGGGCATGCACGCTGACGCTGATCACACTGGCCGAAGAGAACGAAGACTTCGGCGCCATCGGGGAGGCGATTGCAGCCCTGATGCCGCAGCATCCGGCGCGCACGATTCTGGTGCGGTTGCAGGGTCCGGGCGAACGCCAGCTGTCCAATCGCGTGTATTCGCAGTGTTGGAGGCCGTTCGGACAGAAGCGCCAGGTGTGCTGCGAACAGGTGGAGATCGTGGCGTCGGACAAGGCGCTTTCTGAGTTGCCGGCCGTGATTTTGCCTCTGACCGTTGCGGATCTGCCCGTGATTTTGTGGTGCCGTAGTCCGCGCGCAGCCTGCTTGCCGGCATTTCCGGCGATAGCGGCGATGGCGTCCCGCGTGATTATCGACGGCGAAGCATTCTGTTCGCAAGCGACGGCGGGCGCGAAGTCGAAGGAGCAGACGGCGCAGATCGCGATGCAGCGGATCGCCGCGATCGCTACCAAGGATACGGCCGTGGGTGATCTGGCATGGACGCGACTGACGGGTTGGCGCGCGATGCTATCGCAAATTTTCGAGAACCGGCAGAATTTGGCGGCATTGCCGGGAGTAACCAAAGTGACGGTGACCGCGGGCGGCGAACCGCGCGTAGGCGCGTGGTACTTTGCCGCGTGGGTGATGGATTCGCTGGCCGATATCGGCGTGCATCCGGACTTTCGAATGGAAAGCAAGGCGGCGGCATCGAATCAGGACCTGCAAAGCATTCGATTGGAGGGGCCGCGCTGGTCAGCGGAGCTATCGAGAGAGGGCGAACGCTTCGTAGCTACAGTGAACGGCGTGTCGCAGAGCAGCTCGCTCGGACGCGCGACCGATTATTCGATGATGGAGGAGGAGTTGCGCATCACGGAGCGCGACCCGACCTTTGAGCGCGCGCTGGTGACGGCGCAACGCATGACGGAGGAGCGCAAGTGAGCGTGAACCGGATTCTCTGCGCCAACGATGCGGCGGCGGTCGAGGCTTGCGGCAAGCGAATTCTGGAGTTGGTGGCCGCTGCGCGCGACGCAAATCAGCGCGCTTCGCTGGCGATTTCGGGCGGATCGTCTCCGAAGCCGATGTTTGACCAGATGGCGGCAGCGAAGTTCGATTGGACCGGCGTGCACGTGTTTTTCGTGGATGAACGCTGCGTGCCGCCAACGGATTCGGCCAGCAATTTTAAGATGGCCTACGAGCATTTGATTGGACCGGCGAAGATTCCGGACGCGCAGGTGCACCGGATGGTGGGCGAAATCGATCCGCACGAATCGGCACGGCAATATGCGGCCGAGTTGGAAGCGTTTTTCCACGAAACGCCGCCGCGCTTCGATGTCATTCATCGCGGAATAGGTCCTGATGCTCATACCGCCAGCCTGTTTCCGGGCGATCCGCTGATTGCGGACCGAACCGGCATAACCGCGGCGACCTTCGCGGCGAAATTCAACCAGTGGCGCGTAACATTGCTACCGGCTGTGCTGCTGGCGGCGAAACATACGCTGGTGCTGGCGCCTGGAACGGATAAAACGGAGGCCTTGCGGCATGTTTTCGGCGAAACGCGCGACGAAAGCAGCTATCCTTCGCAAATCGGCGTTAACGAAGGCATCGATATGACGTGGTACGTGACCGAAAACGTCTGAGCGAGAAGGTAAAGGACGTTCAGGTTTCATCAACGGCGCTTACGCCGGTACGACGCACGAGAACGACCATGCATCTGCGGCCGGGCAGTTACAACATCGAGATCCGTGAGAATGGCCAGACGCCATTCGCGCAGAAGGTATATGTAGCGGCCGGCAAGATCATGCACTTGCACCCTGAGTTGTAAGCGTGCAAGCGACGGCTGCGTGCGCGCGATTCGCCCCAGGCGCGGTTGAACTCTGTACACTGAAATCGGTGCTTCGCCATCACAGGCCTGGGTTTCCGCTTTCTGATTTTGTCGAATGTTTCTGGACGTTCGATGGATTTCAGCAGGCGCACGCGAAAGAGCGCATCATGCCGGATGGCGCTCTGACGCTGGTGGTGAATCTGAATGAAGACCGCACGCGAATCTACGACCGGCGCGACTTCGACCGCTGTGAGACCTTCAACGGTTCACTACTGGTGGGCCCGCAGACGGAGTTCTTCGTCATCGATACCGCGGAGCAGCTTTCGGTCGCGGGCATTCAGTTCAAACCGGGAGGCGCGTTCCCGTTTTTCGATCCTCCGCCGGATGAATTGCAGGGTTTGCAGGTTCCTCTGGATGCTTTGTGGGGCGGTTTTGCCGGCGACTTTCGTGAGAAGCTGCTGCGAGCCGGAACCGGCCAGGCCGCGTTTGAAGTGATCGAGACCGCATTGCTGGCGCGCCTGCAGAAGCCGGACCGTCACCCGGCCGTAACGTATGCTCTGGGCAAGTTTATGAACGAGCCGCATGTCGCGCGAGTCGCCGACGTCATAGACGAGACCGGCTTCAGCGCGCGCCGCTTCATACAACTGTTTCGGGAGCAGGCAGGCCTCGCGCCGAAAGTATTCTGCCGTGTGCAGAGGTTCCAGCGCGCGTTGCGCCGCATTGTGTCGGGCTCCGAGGTGGAATGGGCGGAGGTTGCGCTCGAGGCGGGATACTTTGACCAGTCACACTTCATTCATGATTTTCGCGCGTTTTCCGGCATAAACCCGACGGCATACCGTTGCGCCAAGCCACGTCATATCAATCACGTTCCGATTCCGGATTAACGGGCTTTCGCTGTTACAATCGGATCGATGCCAAACGAAACTTTTGCCGTCTTTGACACTACGGAAGGCACATTCAAAGCCAAGCTCTACCAAGACCAAGCGCCCAAGACAGTCGACAACTTCGTTTCCCTGGCCGAAGGTAAGAAGACCGGCAAGCCGTTTTACGACGGCACTATTTTCCATCGTACAATTCCTGACTTCATGATTCAGGGCGGCGATCCGGAAGGTACAGGCCGCGGCGGTCCTGGATACAAATTCGCAGACGAGTTTCATCCGGACTTGAAGCATTCGAAACCCGGAATGCTTTCGATGGCGAACGCCGGCCCCAATTCCAACGGCAGCCAGTTTTTTGTTACCGTGGCGCCCACTAACTGGCTGGATAACAAGCACAGCATTTTCGGAGAGGTTGTGGAAGGGTACGACGTGGTGAAGAAGATCTCAGAAGCGCCGCGTGGGGCGCAGGATCGGCCTGTGAAGGAAGTGCGCATCAACTCGGTCAAAATTGAGCGTTCGTAATTGAGCGCGAGAATCGCGATCTTTGGCGGCGCTTTCGACCCTATACACAACGCCCATCTGGCGGTTGCAAGGGCGGCCGCTCAGCGATTCTCTTTGGACCGCGTTTTATTCATCCCGACTTACCGGCCGCCGCACAAGGACATTACGCATGCGCCCTATGAAGACCGCGTGCGAATGGTGGAGCTGGCTTGCGCCGAATTGAATGCGCATCCTGCATCCGCGCACGCTACCCGCTTTGAGGTCTCACGCATTGAAGCGGGCAGCGAACGCAGCTATTCCATCGATACCATCGAAAAACTGCGCGCGACGCTTGGCGCCCGCGATGAGCTTTACTTTCTCATCGGCGCGGACGCTTTCGCGGAGCTGCGCACCTGGCATCGTTGGCGGGACGTGGTGAAGTTGGTCTGTTTTGTTGTGATCAGCCGTCCCGGTTATGAGTATGACGCGCCGCCTGAAGCGAAAGTCGAACGGCTGGATGAAATTCAGTTAATAACTTCTTCTACGGGCTTGCGCCGCCAGTTGGGCGAAAGCGCATCTAACTTGGACGTTCCCGCCCCGGTAATTGAGTACATCCGCACAAATCATTTATATGCGAGGCAACAAAACTAAAGATTGTGGCCGCGCGCTACACCAAGTGTGTCTGCTTGATCCTGAATTACTTGTACAATACCGGAAGCGACGCCGCGGCTAGTGGTGGTTAAGTTAGTCGGCATTCAGGAAATAACTCGAATTTTGACGCCACCTGAGAGACAAGCGAATCCGCGGACCTGCTCGTGCACATAGACGCCCGGTGCGTTTCGTGAAGGAACGGCCAAAGCCGCGGAGGTTCGATTGACAACATTAAAAAATATTCTGATTTCTCTGGCGCTAATAACGGTGGGAACCGCGAGCGCGCAAACTGTTTCGGTAGGCACGACTTCGATTAATTTTTCGGCGCTGGCAGGCGGAGCGTCTGTTTCGCAACCCTTGAACATCACGGCGACCGGTGGCAACACCGCGGTAGCCGTGTTCGCGTCGCAATCCTGGTTAACTGTCAATCCGTCAGGCGGCACGACGCCGCTGCAAGTGACTGTCACCGCGAATCCAACGGGTTTGGCGGCGGGAACCTACACGGACAACAACTTCCGCGTCGTCACTGCATCGCAAACGATCAACATACCGGTCAGCTTCACAGTGGGCACGGTCAGCGTAAGTCCACAGGCCTTGAGTTTCGCTTATACCCTCGGAAGCACCAGCGCGCCCGTGGGCCAGTTACTCACGGTATCGGGCCAGAATCTGAACTTCACAGTAGCATTCAACACTAACTCGGGCGGCAACTGGCTGCAGGCTTCGCCAGTCGGCAATCAAGTCAATGTAGTGTTGAACGGCCTTGTCGTAAGCACGCTGGGCGCGGGAACCTACTCGGGAACAGTAACCATTACGCAAAGCGGTTCGGCGCC
>DATAUH010000437.1:0-6975 GCA_036268375.1 Bryobacteraceae bacterium
CTCATAGGATCTTATTGTAGGAATTCAACCCGTGCACTGCAGTCGGGCAATACTGCCGCAGCTTAAGTGACAGCTCTGGAAACCGGCGGTTGACGGTTGGTAGCGCGGTTTGATTCGAAACACTTCGCCGCACGATGGCGGACGACAACACGTATGCCTCGGTCCGGTAGCGATAGAATTCAGAAGGGTAGGAACGGCGGTCAATTGAGACGTCGACCGCAGCCGATCAGCAGATGACTGGTGGGCAGTGATGCGGACCGACGCAAAGACTGCGGCGTTCGCCCTCATCCAGCACAAGGAGCACTCGAAGATGAAGCCAAAGAACACGATCTGCCTCTGGTTCAATAACGACGCGCAGGAGGCGGCGCGCTTCTACGCCGCCACGTTTCCGGACAGTAAAGTAACTGCCGTTCACGAGGCGCCAGGCGACTATCCGGCAGGGAAGAAAGGCGATGTGCTGACGGTCGACTTCACCGTCGTGGGCATTCCCTGTCTAGGTCTCAACGGCGGCCCGACGTTCAAGCACAGCGAGGCTTTTTCCTTTCAGATCGCAACGGATAGTCAGGAAGAGACGGACCGTTACTGGAACGCGATCGTCGGCAATGGCGGCAAGGAAAGCGACTGCGGTTGGTGTAAGGACCGCTGGGGCCTCTCCTGGCAGATCACGCCGCGCGCGCTAACCGATGCGCTTGCGGCTGGTGGCGGTGAGGCGAAGCGCGCCTTCGACGCGATGATGACGATGCAGAAGATTGACGTCGCCGCGATCGAGGCGGCGCGGCGAGGCTGACGTGAACAGGCCGACACGTTCTTAGTGATCCCGGGCGCCGCGCGAGCGACAGAAAGTGATATCGCTCAGCGCCCGCCTGCCTGGTAATCCTGGTCGCGTACGTGTTCCAGCCAGTCAACGACCTTGCCGTTCAGGTTCTCCTGCAAGGCGATGTGCGTCATTCCGGTTGTAGCCGTGGCTCCGTGCCAGTGCTTTTCACCGGGCGCGAACCACACCACATCGCCGGGCCGGATCTCCTCAACAGGTCCGCCTTCGCGTTGCACCCAGCCGCATCCGGCTGTAACGATGAGCGTCTGGCCGAGCGGATGTGTGTGCCAGGCGGTCCGCGCGCCGGGGTCGAACGTGACGCTCGCGCCTTGCACCAGCGCCGGAGCGGGGGCCTGGAACAGCGGATCGATGCGCACCGCTCCCGTAAACCACTCCGCGGGCCCTTTGGCCGACGCTTGCGACCCTACTCGTTTGATTTCCATGTGTCTCCTCTCAGAGCGTAGGCTCCGTTTTGATCTCACGTTCGAGCCTGCTTTACACTACCGTCATTCCGGGGTCCACTGTGAGGGCGTGACCGACGACGTAGCTCTCCGCGGGGCTGCACAGCCACAGCGCAACCGAGGCCATCTCGTCGGGCCTGCCTCGCGGCCGATGGGAACGTGCTTCGCGATGTCGGCGTACGTTTGCTACTTGCCCCTTCTGATTGCTCTGATGCGCTTGCGCCGGACGAGATACAACGGGGCGAAGGTCGGAGTAGAGGCCAAGCAGCCTTCCGCACTGGTATACGCGTAGCGGATTGCACGTAACATACTCTTGCTTCTGCATGCCGCGGTCCGCTGTTTCACGAGTGGAACTACTTTTCAGTTCTTGTTGAAGAGGGAACAGAGGATGTAAGTTATCGAGGTGGAATTGGATAATACTGCGGCAAGACTGTGAGTATCTGCAGTTCTTCCGGCGAAAACCGGTTGCGGAAGTTAGGCCGGTTCAGGATGTCCGCGCGTCCCTCGGGTGTTTCTCGACTTAGGCGCGCATAAGCATTCTTCACTGCCAACTTACGGTCGTCGGGTAACTGCTCGAAGGCTTTGATCTGCGTCCGGACCATCGACTGTTTGTCGGGCGCGAGCTTCCAGAACTCATCGTAAAACTGTAACTGACGCTGTTTTTGCGCTTCCGGAAGGCTATCGAACTTAGCCAGCTGCTCGCGCATCTTGGCCTGCTGCGTGGGTGGGAACTTTTCTAAGACGCGTTCCCGCTGCTCGGGAGTCATCGAGCGCAGCGCATCCATGGGGGTTCCGGGCCGGGCGATTCTGGCAGGCTTTGGAGCTCCGCCGCCGGGATTCGGCTGCACTCGCGGAGCCGGTCGGGGTGGCGCGGGCTTCGACGCGGGCGGATTCTTCGGCGGCTTGTTCTGGTCCGAGGCCCACCCCGGAGCCGCCGCAAGCCACACTACGCCCACAATTTGGATGGCGCCTTTCATCCTGATTTCACCAACACCACACTACTACATTTTCGGTGGAGCAGCCGGTTCCGAGATCACCAAGTGATTGAATTCGCGCAACATATCCATATCATCGAGCGCGCGTTCCATCTGTTCCGGCTGCAGACTGACGTCGGCATCCGGAGCTCCCGCTTCGGCGGAAAGTTGGCCGGTGGCGGCCTGGGGCGCCGGGGCGGGCGCAGGGTTGGGCCGTTCCCAAACCACCAACGCGGCGGTAAGCAAAGCGGCGGCGGCCATCAGCGGCAGGCCCTGACGGAGGAGTGAAGGCGTGCGAAAGGGGGAAGTGATCGAGGCGGCGATGCGGTCCCACCAGGAGGTCTGCGCAATCCGCTGGTGCAGCGCGCGATCGAAATTGGCGGAGACGGCAGGCGCTTCAAAGACATCGAGCGCCTGCCAGACTGCGTTTTGACCCGCCACAAATTCGAGGCACTCCGCGCAGGTCTCCAGGTGCTTTTCGAACAGCGCGGCGTCTACGGCATTCAGCGAGCCGGAGACGTAATCCATCAGCCGTCCTTCCCGATTTTCGATTCTGCAACTCATGTTCAGCCTTCTTCCCTTCGAACACTCGCCGGCGTTCTACCACCGGCGCTCAGCTAATAACTCAGGCCATGTGGGCCAAGCGCGTTCGCAGCGTCTCGTAAGCCCGGAACAGCAGCGACTTCACCGCCGATTCCGAACAGTTCAGCGCGCGCGCGATCTGCGAATACTCCATCTCTTCGTACTTATGCATCAGTACCGCTGCTCTCTGTTTATCCGGCAGCGTGTGGATGGCCTTTTTCACTTCGCCTAACCTTGCCTGCTGCACCATTGACTGTTCCACCGTCGGCCGGTTATCGGAAACCTGCCGCGCCGGTTGGCTTTCTATCGTATCGTCCAGACTTTCCTGCTTGCGTTCGTTCTTGCCGTCGCGCAACGCGTTCAACGCCAAATGAGTGGCGATGCGAAACAGCCACGTGGTGAACTTCGCCGTGGGTTCATACGAAGCGCGCGAACGGTAAACCCGCAGAAAAACCTCTTGCGCCAACTCCTCCGCCACCGCTGGGTTCTGCACCATGCGATAGAGGAAATGGATCACCGGATTTCGATGCTTTTCGAGCAACACGCCAAAGCTGGCATCGTCGCCACGCTTGACGCGGAGCATCAACTCGGCATCGTAGTCGATGGCAGCCGCAAGTCCCGCCATATTTTTCTTAACCCGTTCATCCATCCCAGGTTGCGCTCCCGCGGCGCAAATTACGTACTTTGACAATTCCGGCGTCGCGGTACTACTCTCCTTTGAGCGAGCGTTCCATCAGCGTGCGAATGGCATCGCGCGGCGTGATGCCGAAATGTAGCATCTGAAACATCTGTTGCGAGATGGGCATTTCGACGCCGTGCCGTCGCGCCAGATCAACCGCCGCATTGGTGGTTTTTATACCTTCGGCCACCATTTTCATGGAGCGAACGATCTCATCCAGCTTGCGGCCGTGCGCCAGTTCGATGCCTACGTGGCGGTTGCGGCTGAGCTCTCCGGTGCAGGTTAAAACGAGGTCGCCTAATCCAGCTAATCCGCTCATCGTCAGTGGTTTGCCTCCCATTGCCGCGGCCAGGCGGGACATCTCCGCAAGGCCGCGCGTGATGAGCGCGGCCATCGCATTGTGGCCCATCCCCATTCCATGTAACACGCCAGCTCCGATGGCGACTACATTTTTAATGGAACTTCCGACTTCGACGCCGACTGGGTCGGCGCTGGTGTAGAGGCGGAAGGTGGGACCGGAGAATGCGGACTGAACGGACTCCGCCAGCGCGGCGTCCTGCGAGGCGACTACGAGGGCGGTGGGTTCGAATTTGGCGACTTCACGGGCAAAACTGGGACCGGACACGATCGCGATGCGGGGTGCAAAGCGGGGCGCGATGGTCTGTTCGAGGACTTGGGACATGCGCAGAAGGGTTTCGTTTTCGAGACCCTTGCTGGCGCTGACGAAGATCATGCGCTCATTCAAGTGCGGGAGCATGCTGCCGGTGACGGAGCGCAGGAGGTGCGACGGGGTGACGGTGAGGACGATATCGGCGGCGTCCAGAGCCTCGGCAAGATTGCTGGTGGGATGGATATGTTTGGGTATTTCGAAGCCGGGAAGGTAAACGTCGTTGATGTGGGTTTGACGGATGCGCTCGCACAGATCGGCCTCGTAGACCCACAGCCGTATGTGCGGAAAGCGAGGGCCGAGTACGATGGCGAGCGCGGTCCCCCAGCTTCCGGCGCCGATGACGGCTAAATTCTTCATCTGGCGCCGCCGAAACGGAACCGGTTTTCCTTTCCGAGATACAGGCGACGGATGTTTTCTCGATGGCGTAGAACGATGAAGAAGCCGGCGATCAGCGAGGCGCAAAATACCGGCGCCGGCGGATGTTCGACGATCCATACCGCCAGAGGAAAGGTAGAGGCGGCGCAAATCGAGCCGAGCGAGATGAACTTACTCCAGGCGACGACGCCGACAAAAACGACTAACACGCAGAGAAGCGCGAGTGGCGTCAGGCGAAGGAAGGCGCCGATGAAGCTTGCGACAGCTTTACCGCCGCGAAAACCAAGAAATACCGGAAATGCATGGCCGGCCATCACCGTGAGCGCGGCGAGCGCAAGCCACAACGCATCTTGACCAGTAAGGCGGCCGGCGATCCACACAGCCACATAGCCCTTGGCGATATCGAGCAGCAGCGTGCCGACGCCCGCGGCGCGTCCGCTGGTGCGCAGAACGTTGGTCGCGCCGATATTACCGCTACCGGAAGCGCGCACGTCGCGACCGGTGGAAAGGCGCACGAGCAGATAGCCGAACGGTATCGCCCCCAGCAGGTAGGCGATCGCAAGAGCGAGGAAAACGTTCATGAGTGGGTGAGCGGAAATTCCGCAAGTTTAGTGTACACGGATCCCGTGGAATACATTTGACTTCGGTATAGAGAGAAGCTGCGCACCTCAAAATGGCCGAAGTCAAGGCCGAGGCCGGCGGATTCGCATTCGATGGCTTGGTGAAGAGGCGCCAGATCGATGCGCTCTTTGATGCGTGCGAGCGTCAGGTGCGGAGAGTACTCGCGAATTTCGCTGGCTATGCCGAGGCTTGATGTGGCCGCCTCAGTTGCCGCGGCCAGTTCGGCGAGTCCGGGAGCCTCGATGCCGCACCAGAAATTGCGCGGCCATCTTGGGTTTGGGAAGAAGCCGAGACTGCGGATCGCCGTATCGATCGGGGACCGCGAGGAAACGGCCGCGAGCGCGCTTTTCAATTCGTCGAGGCGCTCCTCCGGCCATTCGCCGATGAATTTGGTAGTAATGTGCAGATTCGCCGCGGGACTCCACGCAATTCGCGCCGCCGGCTTCAGCCGCGAGATCAGTTGTTCCAGGCGGCGAATGATCTCTTCTGGAATATCGAGCCCGGTGAAAAGGCGCATGACCGTGGGAAGCCGTTAGCGCGGCGTGATGAGACCGCCCAGTTTGTCCTGCTCACCCGCCGCCGTGCGCGGGAATCGGGTGGAATAGGCCTCAGGATATTTCAAGCCCGAACCGGTGTTGTAGATGACGATGCGATCGGTGGCCTTCAGGAAACCCGATGCCAGCAGCTTTTCGAGAGCGGAGATGCATGCCGCGCCTTCGGGCGCCGCATAGATCCCTTCGTCCGACGCCAGTCGGATGCCGGCATCGAGCATCTCGTCGTCGGAGACCGCGATTGCCGTGCCGTTCGATGCGCGTACCGCTTCGAGAACGAGAAAATCGCCTAAAGCTTTCGGGACGCGGAGTCCGCTCGCGATCGTGTGCGCATTGTCGAAGAACGTACTGCGCTCCTCGCCCTGTTCAAAGGCGCGGACGATGGGGGCGCAGCCTTCGGCTTGGACCGCGATCATTTTGGGCCGGCGCGAACCGATCCAACCCAGTTTTTCCATTTCGTCGAAGGCCTTCCACATTCCGATCAGCCCGACGCCGCCGCCGGTGGGATAAAAGATCGCGTCCGGCAGTTCCCAGCCCATCTGCTCAGCGACCTCGTAGCCCATCGTCTTCTTGCCTTCGATGCGATAGGGCTCCTTCAACGTGCTGACGTCGAACCAGCCTTCTTTGGGCCCGCGTTCTGCGACGATTTTGCCGCAATCGCTGATCAGCCCGTCCACCAGCGTGACGTTCGCGCCGTATGCTTTGCATTCGAGATAGTTGGCCTGCGGGACATCGCGCGGCATGAAGATGTGGGCTTCTAAACCGGCAGCCGCGGCATATGCGGCAAGCGCGCTGGCAGCGTTTCCGGCCGACGGGATCGCGACCTTCTTCACTCCCAGTTCAAAGCACATCGAAATGGCGCAGGAGAGGCCGCGGGCTTTGAACGATGCGGTGGGATTAAGCCCTTCGTCTTTCACCCAAACAGATTGCGCGCCCAGGCGCGACCCGAGCCGATGGGTGCGGATGAGTGGAGTCCAGCCTTCTCCGAGTGACACGACTGCATTTTCCGATGCGGGCAGTATAGGAGCGTATCGCCACATTGTCGACGGGCCGCTGCCAACATCGCGGCGGCGCCAGCGGACGCGGATGGTATCGAGATCGTAGCGGACGAGCAGGGGACCGCCGCAGGAGCACAAATTGAGGATCGTACCGGCGTCGAAACGCTGGTTACACAGGCTGCATTCCAGATGCGTAGCTTTGGGCATGGAGAAACTAGAGTCTAACACCGGGGCGTGCGGTGGAAGGTAT
>DATAUH010000438.1:0-9843 GCA_036268375.1 Bryobacteraceae bacterium
CCCCGTGGCCGCGTGCCACGAATCCAGGTGGCCGCCCAGCATCACAATCTCATCCTTCTTGTCCGAGCCCGGAATCTCCGCAACCACGTCATAGCTGGTCTTTCCTTCCGGAAAGACCTTGTTTTCGATGTTGAACTCCAGCTTCACGTCGTCTTTGTCATCCAGCAGCCGCTCAATGCGCCCGTAATCGTCGTTGCGCACAATAACCGTCGGCACGGTCACGCTCGGGTCGTAGTTTGGATTCTGCTGCGCCACAATGATTCCCTGCCCGCGAGCCGCGTCATTGATCCGCACCAGCGCACCGTTATCCCGCAACATCAGGTCGATTTGGTCGGTCACCTGCCGCGCTGTGAGGCGCCCATCGTTCTGTCCGCCACGGCCGCGTCCGCCGCCCGCAAAGTTACCGCGCCCGCGTCCGCCCGCCGTCGGCTCATCGGGCAGCCGCTTCTGCGGAGGATTGAAATCCACCGGAATTACCGCGGCCTTTCCCACCAGCACCATCTTGCCGTGCACAGAACTCTTCACCTGGTTGATCCACACGTCCATCTCCGCTTTAGTCGGCTCCAGGTATTGCGGACCACGCCCCGCGCCTCCGCGCCCTCGTCCCGCCGCTGCAGCATCGGCGTTCACCGGCGCTTCCGGCCCATGCGGCGCGATCAACTGCATCGCGGATCCGGCCACTGTCCCTTTTGTGGATGGCGTCCAGGCGAGCACCTCAAACTTCAGGTTCTCTTTCACCGGGGCCGTGATGAATCCCGACGCGCGCTCATTCAGCCATCCCGGATGTCCGAAGTTCCACGCCTCCTTGTGCGCATTCTTCATTCCCCAAGACGTCGTTTCTTTGATCACCCAATCCACCGCCTCTTCATGGTTGGGCGTTCCCGTCACGCGCGGGCCAAAGCGGTCCGCCAGCATGTGCTCGGTATGCATGACCATGGAATGCTCCAACTCTTCGCTGCGTATGCGTGCGGTTGTTGCTTCATCTATCTTGTTCTGCGCCACCAATGTGAGCCCTAAAGCGAGCGCAAGCGACAGTTTCTTCATATAGCCATCCAGTATAGTCCCGCCTCGCCAACTCACTCCAGCGCGAATGCCACCACTGCATCGCCCATCTTGCTCTTCAATTTTCCGTGGCCGCCGGCGCAGATCACCACATACTGTTTGCCCTGCCATTCGTAAGTCATCGGAGTCGATTGCGCGCTCGCCGGCAGTTCCACCGTCCACACCTCTTTGCCTGTCTCCAGGTCGAACGCGCGCAGATGCGGATCGATGGTCGCCGCGGCGAACGCCAAACCGCCGGCCGTGGCCATAGGACCGCCCAGGCCGATCACGCCCGGCGGCGCGCCTTCACCGAAGCTCCCCTCCGCCGCCTGCCAACGCACCTTGCCCGTGGTCAAATCGAACGCAACCAATGCGCCCCATGGCGGCGCATTGCACGGCAACTTTGCTGGCGACACCAGCCAGTCGCGATATATCGCGTAGGGCGTTCCGCGCTGTCTTGCGTACTCGCCGCGCCACGCCATCTCCTCGGTGTGATCCGCCGCCGCTGCCAGATCTTCGCGCGGAATCAACCGTATCACCGCGGCCACCCGGTTTGTATTTGCCAACAGCAGATTCCGCGCCGGATCCCACGCGGCGCTGCCCCAATTCACGCCGCCGACGTTTCCCGGGAACGCAATCGTCCCTTGAAAGCTCGGTGGCGTGAACATCCCTTCGTTGCGCAGCGAAGCAATTTTATCCGCGCACCATTTCTTCATTTCCGGCGTCGGTCCCCACGCATCCGCGGCGGTCAATCGCTGCGGAACCATCGCGCTCCACGCGGGAATCGGCTGGCTCGCCGACGCCGTTTCGCCCGGTATATCGCTCTTTGGGACCGCGCGCTCCTCCACAGTCATGAGCGGCTTGCCGGTCTCACGATCCAGCACGAAGACATTCCCCATCTTCGTGGTCACCGCCACCGCCGGCCTGCCCTTGAATTGAATCAGCGCCGGCTGCGATGCCACATCGAAATCCCACACGTCGTGATGCACCACCTGAAAGCCCCACGCCAGAGCGCCCGTCGACGCCTTCAGCGCCACCACCGAGTCCGCCCACTTATCGTCACCCGGTCGAGCCCCGCCGTAATAATCAGGACTCGCACTGCCGGTCGGCACGAATACCAGATCGCGCGCCGCGTCCGCCGAAAACGCCGACCATGCGTTAGCCGCGCCGGTCCGCACGAGTTGCTTTTCCGCCCATGGAATCGGATCCCACGTCCACTTGAGCGCCCCGGTGCGAACGTCGTACCCGCGCACCGCGCCACGCGGCATATCCACTGCGCCGTTATCGGAGATCGACGACCCGGTGATCACCACGTCGCCCACCACCGTGGGGGCGGATGTCACTTGATAACTTCCCTTGAACTCCGGCCCATATCCAACGCCGCGCGTCAAATCCACTTGTCCGTTCTTCCCGAAGTCCGCGCACAGCCGCCCCGTCTTCCCATCCAGCGCGATCAAACGCGCATCAAGCGTCCCCTCGAAAACACGGATACGGCACGGCCCCTCGCGTCCCGCCATCGGTCTCACATCGATCCACGCCGCCACGCCTCGCGACGACACCTCGGAGTAATCATGCTCGCGATCGATCTTCGGATCGAACTTCCACTTTTCTGTCCCTGTCCCTGGATCCAGCGCAATCACCGCGTTGAATGGCGTCGTCAAATACAGCACGCCCTCGATTAGAATGGGCGTCGCCTCAAACGCGGCCTTCTCGTTCAACGCCGTTGCCGGCGCCAGAGCGCCTGTGTGGTACGTCCAAGCCACTTTCAGACGCGCTACGTTCTGTGGCGTGATCTGCTTCAGCGTCGAATACCGCGTACCGCCTGCATCGCCGCCGTAGTAAGCCCACGTGCTATCCGCCGCCGCGTTTGCGGACGCCGCGGTGGCGACCATCAGCACGATTAACCGGAAAATCCCCATCTAGAGATTGTGCGCCAACCGCCGCCGTGAGGGAAACCCGATCAGCTTGCGATCAGTTGCGGTAACAACTCGCCCGCCGCGCCGCGCAACCAGACATCGCACTCGCACCGATCGAATCCAACGCTCACAACCTTTGCGCCCTTCTCCTGCGCCAAGCGCGGAAGCGACGCCGCGGGATAAACCAGCCCAGACGTACCGACGATCAGGAGTAAGTCGCAGTAAGTCACCGCGTCGACCGACCCCAACCACGCATCTTCGGGCAGCGTGTCCCCAAACAGCACCAGGTTCGGCCGATAAGCGCCCGCCGAATTTTTTCCGAATAGCGCCCGAGCCGCATGCCAAAACTGCGCGGACTCCGCCTTGCCGGATGCCACCAGCGCACTGAGATCTCGAACGGCCGCTGTCAAATCATCCAGGGGCACTCGATGTATCTCCCGAGGAGATTTATCAACGGTAGCGGTCTCGAATATACTGCCATGCAGTTCCATCACCCGAGTGCTTCCCGCGCGTTGATGCAAACCGTCGATGTTCTGCGTTACCACGCCGACGACTTGTTTCTGCTTCTCCAGCCGCGCGATGGCATCGTGCGCCGGATTGGGCTTCGCCGCGAGGACCGGCCGCAGCAATTCACCGACGAACTCCGCCGCCCGCAACGGCTCTTGCTGTATCTTCTCTCCAAGTCCCCGCCAATGCGCAAACTCCTCGGGTGGAAAGCGCGTCCAAAACCCGCCGGCGTCACGAAAGGTGGGGACTCCGCTTTCGGCCGACACTCCAGCGCCGGTGAAGACCGTGATCCGCTTGGCCCGACGCAATAACTTGCGGCCGCGTTCCAGACTTTCTTGGAGGTCCTGCCCGACACTGGCGCCCATAACCTTACAATCTAACGAATTCCGCCAGCGCTGTAGCCAACGCGGTAAAACAGAAGGGCTGCTATTTCCGTCAGCTCTCCGCCAACTAGAAACAGCAGCCCTTTGATTAGTTAGTTACTTAGAAAACTCGGCGGCCAATTACATTTCGGCGAACCGCATGGTAAGCGACCAGAAATAACACAGCGCCACTAGTCGCTAAGATGATGCCGTATATGTTCAACCGCGAAATGGCCGCAAAGCCTGCCAAATGCGCCAGCCAACCGCCAACCACGGCTCCTACGATGCCCAGCAGCACATCCAGCACCATGCCTTCGCCGCGATGATTTACTAAGTGGCTGGCGATAAATCCCGCCAATAGACCTAAAAGAATCCAAGCAAATAGAGACATAACTCACCTCCACGATGCGCTACATCGCGCTCGGATTAGTAAGTTGCAAACAAGGCGCCAGCCTGGGTGTGCTATCTCTTTGCCGCGGGCGCCGCGGCGGCCGCCGCAGCCATAGTTGCTTCCCGCGCCTTCACAAAAGCCGCGGTTTTCGGGTTACTTGCGTCCCATTTGGGCGCTTCCGAACGGTTCGCGATGTCAATCATCGCCAGCGCGATCGTCCGATCCACCTTGGCCATGTTCTCGTAGTCGAGTTTCTGCCACTCGTCGCCCTGCTTATGGTAATCGGGGAAGTCATACGCGACCGAAATCGTCGTGGAAGGCACACCCGCGTCCGCGAATGCCGCATTATCGCTACGGCGGAAGTACGCGTCGCTATTTTTCTCGTGCTTCACAGCCCTTATGTCGGTGGCCGCTCCGGCGCGCGCAAAGATCTCCGGCAGATTCGTATAATCGAACCCCGTCATGTTAAAGGCGCCGACTCGGGGTCCCTCCAGGTCATCGGTGCGGCCCAACTGCTCCAGGTTCAGGTCGACCACGGTTTTGGCTAATGGGAAAATCGGGTGTGCGGCGTAATAGTGCGAGCCCAAATCGCCCAACTCCTCGCCGAAAACCGTCATAAATAGCACGCTACGCTTCGGCCGCGGAACTGTACTCATCGCGTTGGCAATCGCAATCACCGAAGCCGTACCGCTCGCGTCATCGTTGGCTCCATTGTAAATCTGATCGGAGGTACCGTTTTCGCGGATGCCTAAATGATCATAGTGTCCGGTAACCAGCAGGTACGTGTCCTTCAAAACCGGATCGGACCCTCGCAGCAGTCCAACCACATTGCGCAACTTCACCGCTTCGATTTTAGGGGCCGCGACGTGTAGCGAAATCGTCGCCTCCGGCGCAGCATCGAGCGCAGCGCGAAACGCCGCATCCGTGCAAATCAACGTCGAAAACGTCGGCAGCGCAGATGCTTCCCTCGGTCGCGCGACGGGCCGCCCCGCACCCATTCCCGCTCCCGAACGTCCGCGCCCATTGCTTCCGGAAGCTGGCGGTTGGAGCACCAGGACCGCCGCAGGCTTCAACCCGCGCATCATCACAAAACCTGCGCTGCCGCGCCCGCGTCCCCCGCCGCCCTGTCCGTTCTGTTCCACCACCAGCACTTTGCCTGCGACAGACTCCTGGGTCAATGCGCTGATTGCCGCCTGATCGTCCGCCGTCACGCGCACCACCTTCGCGCGCGTCAAATTAGTCGCGGACGCATCCGACAGGGTCAAGGAACCCGCCGCAGGCTTGACTGCTCCGTTCGCCGCATCCAGGCTAAGGTCCAATCCGCCGGCGTTCGGCGTCACCGTCGCCAAGTTAGCGGTTTGAAAATAGCCATCGTCCCCCACGGGTTCCAAACCCGCACGCCGAAACTGCGCCGCAATGTACTCCGAAGCAAGGTCAAGACCGCGCGAGGGAGTCCCGCGACCTTCAAGCAGATCAGACGCCAGAAACGAAACGTCGGCTTTCAGACCATTGGCCGTCAACAAAGACTTAAGTTCTTGCGCGGTCGATGGAGCTTGCGCAACAGTGGGAACAGCCCCAAGTGATAACACGCCTGCGGCCAATAGTAGTTTCATGCCGTCCACAATTATAGGCCCCTACCCCTCGTAACTACCCCAAAACATTCGGGTAATACAATTCGTCTAACCCCTGATGACGCCGCCCATCCCCGCAAATGCACCTCGTCGCCATCTTCCAAAAAGCGCCTGGTCTCTCCTCCGGGCAGCTCCACCGGTTCCGTACCCCGCCACGTCAACTCCAGCAGACATCCGCGGTTCTCTTTGGCGGGTCCGGATACCGTTCCGCTGCCAATCAGGTCGCCCGGCCGCAACGGACATCCGTTCGATGCGTGGTGCGTCACCATTTGCGCCAGCGTCCAGTACATGAACCGGAAATTTGTTCGGCTCACTCGCACCGGCGCGTCCATCTTCGCAGTTCGCAGCCACACTTCCAGCGTGATGTCGAACGCGTCGCGGCCTGGAGTGCGCAAATGCGGCAGCGGTTCCGGATCGCCATCGGCGCGCGGTTCCGGGTCTACACGGAACGGCTCCAGCGCCTCCATGGGCACTACCCACGGCGAGATTGAGGTGGCGAAACTTTTGGCCAAAAACGGCCCCAGCGGCTGATACTCCCACGCCTGGATATCGCGCGCGGACCAATCATTCAGCAGGCAAATCCCAAAGAGATGATCCTCGGCCTCGGCCGCGGGAATCGGTTCACTCATCGCATTTCCCGGTCCCAAAAACGCGCCTAACTCCAACTCATAATCGAGGCGTTGACTCGGTCCGAACACCGGAGGCGCGGCAGGATTGCTCGCGATCTGGCCCCACGGCCGCGCGACCGGCGTTCCGCTCACCACTACAGATGATGCGCGCCCGTGATAGCCGACCGGCAACCATTTATAGTTCGGCAGCAGAGGATTGTCGGGCCGCATCATCTTGCCTACGTTGGTCGCGTGATGGATGGACGCGTAGAAATCGGTATAGTCGCCGATCTCGCACGGCAGCAGCATACGCGTCTCCGCCATCGGCGTCAGCAACGCGCGCGCCCCCTTCTCTTCGCGTTCGAGAAACGCCTGTATGCGCCGCCGCAACCCGCTACGCGCACGGCGCGGCATTCGCATCACATCTTTCATGGATGCGATTCCGAACGCCTCGCTCGCGTCCAGCACCTGATCGCCTATTGCAATTCCCAGGCGCGCGTCATGGCGGCTTTCGAAGGTTCCAAACGGCAGGCTTTCGATCGGAAAATCGCACGCCGGATCGTTCGCCGATTCCACCCAGCTATTCAAGACAGCAGCTCCAGCGCGCGCAAATCGCTGATCGGTTCTTCGAAGGAGCACGATCCGAAGCTATGGGCGAAATCGCGACGGGCGCTCTCAATCTGATCTGCCGTCAACTTACGCCCGCGCCATTCGAACTCTTTGGCGTGGAACACGAACGCCTCGGCATCCATCTCCTCCAGCAGCCCCAGCACCAGTTCCCGCTCCGCTCCGTGCCACGCAAATGCAGCCGCCGTGAACACGTTCAAAAATCCATGCATCGTCGCGCGCGGACTGTCGGGCGCATAAGTCAGCGCACGCACGCTACGCACCGGATGATGCAGTCCCGCCGTCGCCTTGAACGGCATTCGCCGCGCGGCCGCCGCCATCAGGAAGTCCGCAATCTGCGCGCAATCGGGTATGGCCTCCGGCGTCAGTCCGCCGGTTCTCACCTTGGCGAATGCGCCGGCAATCTGCTCTAGCGGCGCCTCGCAATACGTCGGCAGCGAAAGTCCTCGCGAGCCTTTTGTCTCGAGCGTTTCCACCTGCGGTGGCAGCGGACCGGGGTCGTCATCGACCAGCAGCGCCACGCGCCACCGGCCGCCCACCGCTGCTTCAGTCAACTTCGCCCTCGGCAACACCAGACGGTTTAAGATCCATCCGTCCGGAGACGCTTGAAAGCAGCGGTACCGTTCCGACACGATCTCGAGCGGCAATGAAGCCGGCGGATACAGTCCAGCGTAATCGATCAGATTTGCCAGCAGCGCCTTAAGTGGCGCCTGAATTCGCATGCGCGCCTTCTATCGTACTACTGCAGCCGTCAGTTGCCCGGTCCACCGCAGCACGCTCCAGCGCGCCTTTTCGAGCGCGTACTGCGCGTCGTAAAGCGCAATCCATTTGGCATTTTCGGCTACCCGCGCCTGCTCCAGGACGCTCATCGCCAAGCGCCCTTCCTGCATCTGCGCCAAGTCCACAGAGATCTGCTCGCGCGCGACATCCAAATCGAGCCGCGCCACTTCGGCCGCGCTCTGCGCTTTCCCCACGTCGCGATACGATTGCTGCAAATCGGCGGTGATCCGGTTGCGAACGTTGGTCATCTCGTTTCGCAAATGCGTGACGTCAATTTCGGCTTGCGCCACCTGTCCGCCCACGCCGCTGCCGGCGAAAATCGGCACTTGAAACGAAGCGCCAATCTGCCCGTTGTTGCGCTGAAACGTGTTGTAAAACTGCGCGTAGTTGTTGAACTTCGCCAGCAGCGCATACTGCGCCACTAAATCCACTCGCGGCAAGCGCGCCGATTTGTCGCCGCGAATCTCCAGCCGCTTCGCCGCCATCTGCGATTGCAACTGTCGCAATTCGTTATTCGATGCCAAAGCCGCTTGTACGGCCTCTTCCGTGGTCGCGGGCAACTCCGGCGCGCGCCGCTCCTCTTCGCTTGCCTGCACTCGGTCTTCGGCGGGATATCCCAGCGCAATCGCCAGTTGCGTCTCCGCCGAATCCCGTTGATCTTCCCAATCGAGCGCCGCTTGCCTCGCCTGCGCGACCGCCAGTTCCGCCTGTTTCTGCGTCAACGGCAGCGCGCGCCCTTCCTGCACCTGCGCCTTGACCGCGTCCGACATGCGCGTGCGGCTCTCGATATCGCGCCGCGCCACGTCGCTCATACGCTCCGCCCTTTCGGCGTCCAAATACAACGTGGCGGCGCGATATGCCGCCTCATCGCGCTTGTTGGCGGTAACGAATGACGCGCCTCTGGCCTGTTCCTTCGCCTGCGCCAGTTGCATCGATTTCTGGCGATCGAAGATCGACATCGTGGCCTGCGCCTGAAATACGCTGGGCGGCTGCCCCGCAATTGCCATCGGGAAACCGTCGCTGTACGCCAAGCCGCTGCCCGCGCCGATGCGAAGCGTGAAGGGATCGCGCGCAATTCGAATCCCTTCGTGCATTCTCTGCTCGTCCAGCCGCGCCAACACGATATCCGGATTCTGTTTGAGAGCCAATTCGACAGCCTGCTGCATGGTCAGCTTATGCGTCTCTGCGCGCAGGCCGAACCCGGCAGCCAGCATGGCCGGCACTACAAGGGCCGCTTTGAACATAAATTCATCGTGGCATATGCAAGCCCGGCGGTCCATGCGTGAATGGGCGACGCCTGTGGGCGCCCAGCTCACTTCTGTTCCGGAATCGAATAGCGCGTCAGCATCGCGACACCGCGCTCCGCGCCGTTCCGCTCCGCCGCGCGCGCGTGGCGCCACGCCGCCGCATTGTCCCCGCGGATTGCGTACAACTCGCATAGCGCCGCGTGCGCCTCGCCATGGTCTGGATTCAAGCGGACCGCTTCGAGCAGCAGGCCCAGCGCGAACTCTTCCTTGCCGTTCATGCGATAAAACTGCGCCAGCGCGAAATACGGCTGAGCGTTCGAAGGCTCGCGCTCAATCCACTCCACCTGTTCCTGCATGTGCTTTCGCGTCTCGTGGTCAAGCGCGAAATCGATCAGGTCGCTCCGCCAGAAGCTCATGCACGCCCCGCCAGCAGCATAATATGCACATCCATTACATTCGTGTGCGTCGGTCCCGTCTTCACCAGATCGCCGAGCCCGTCGAAGTAGTAATAGGAATCGTTGTTCTCCAGGAACGCCCGCGCTTGCCGATTGCGCGCCAGTGTTTCGCCCGTCGCCACCGCGCCCGCAGCGTCCGTGGGCCCGTCGCTGCCATCCGTGCCCGCGCTCAAGATCAGAGCGTCCTCAAGTCCCGCAATACCCATCGCCGCGGCGAGCGCGAACTCCTGATTGCGTCCTCCCGATCCGGTTCCGCGAATCGTCACCACG
Source organism: Bryobacteraceae bacterium (assembly GCA_036268375.1). Taxonomy (GTDB): domain Bacteria; phylum Acidobacteriota; class Terriglobia; order Bryobacterales; family Bryobacteraceae; genus PALSA-243. The sequence goes on from DATAUH010000438.1 coordinate 9,836, forward strand.
GTTTCGCC
>DATAUH010000439.1:0-5832 GCA_036268375.1 Bryobacteraceae bacterium
GCACCCGCTCCAACTGGCGGCTGACGGCGTCGACCTCGGCTTGCGCCACGAGCATCCTACTGACAATACCTCCAGTTTCAGTGACATGCAAATGTATGAAACAGAGTTCTAACCTGTTGGGACTTGTCCGTGGCGAGTGAACGGGTTCATTGTGAGCTTGATTGAGTCGGACAAATGGGGTCCAACAAGGAGTCACGATGAGACTTGGATACGGACGGGCAGTTTTCGGAATCGGGATGGTTCTGGCAGTGACGAGTGCGCAGGCTCAGGATCTGCGCCGCGTTCAGTTCACAGGAACGTTGAGTGACTATTCACCCTCGACGGTGTCCGGGACTTGGGAGATACGCGGCGACTGGTCGTTGGATATCGCGGGAACAGCGAATTTCTCGGCGGAGCTCACCATGGAAACATCCGACTATGGAATTACTGATGCGACGAAGGTCGCTCCCACAAACCCGTCTACACGGAGTCCGCACACGCACCACATCGTGGTCAAAAACGCGACAGTCAGTTACGACACGTCGGTGTGCCCCGCAAATAGCCCGGCGACCACCGGGTCCAGGGTGGTAGTAACGGGCTCGGTTACTGTTTCAGGGAATGGCGGTCCAGCCCCATTCGAATCGCAGGGACCATCGACGGCGCAGGTTTGTGTAATTGGCGGGTCGGAGATCGAGTACTCAAACGTGACGCTGGTGTTTACGGGACCCGCAACTACGCATTTCGGCCCGCAGGCAATTCACGGCGTGGTGAAAAAGGTGGCGGCGAAGTGAATTGGGCGCGTCGGCTGGCGGGGAGCCGAACGAAACCTTACCTGACGAAAGCGCCAGAGCTAACTCTGCTGCTCTCGCGCTTTTTCGAATTGTCTTTCTAGATCCGGCAACATGTCAATTGCGTTGCAAGCCGCCAGCCGCATCTGCGCTATGCTGTCGGGGTCATGCCGGGAACCCCACGCGAATTCCTAATCCTGCTATTGGCGGCAGGTTGCGCCGCCGCGCAGTCGATGGAAAAGAAGGCTGAAATTCTTCAGCGCAATCTGATCGAAAAACATTTAGTGGATGGACTGTACGTGTCCATGGTTCCGGCCGGACCGCCCGTGACGCACACGGTGGATGATCCCGGCAACGTCATCCATGCGGGCGTATGGACCGGCCGATATCTCGCGGGCGTCGGGTACCAATATGCGGTCACCAAGGATCCAGCGATTCGAAAGCAGGGCGGCGACCTGTTGATGGGATTGCGGCGACTGCAGGAAGTGACCGGCAAGCCCGGTTTGCTGGCGCGAGGCTTCGTCAAGGGGCACGGCCCGGTGGAAGGCTTCGAGCGCGGCGGCGTCGATTCGCAACATTGGCATCAGGGCCAGGGCGACTACGCAGGCTATCGCTTCTATAGCGATGTCAGTGTGGACAACTTCAATGCGGTTCTCTATGGCTACGCCATCTATTTCGATCTGGCGGCAGACGCAGCTCAGAAGAAGATCATCGCCTATGATGTAGATCGCCTAATGTCGCATCTGCTCGCCGATCACTACCGCATCATCGATCTGAGCGGGAAGGTAACGCAATACGGACACATCGGGATCGACCCCGATCCGTCGCGCGACAAGTATTATCAGGAAGGCGGCAATGCGGAGATCGCGCGCTATGTAAGTAAGTCGGAATGGCGTCCCCCGTTGCGCTTGTCTCTAATGGCATTGCCCGATCTGTTAATTGCCTATCACATTACCGGCAAGCAGATCTATATCGACGAGTATAGGAAGGTGACTGCGCGATTCGCGGATAATCCCGAGACGCCCCTCGATTCCCGTCCTTACTCGGCCGAGCGAATTGCGCGCGTGAATCACTCCTCGGAAGGACAGGCTTACGAAGCGCTGTTTAATGCTATCGAATATGAGAAAGACCCTAAGCTACTGGCGATTTATCATCGCTGGTTGGCGCAATTGTGGGATTTGAACTGGATGGAGGGCAATTCGCTCTACACCTTCATGACGCTCGCGCTGGAGCCGGATCGCGCTAAATTACCCCACGCGGAAGAATCCCTGGCGCTGTCCGTCGAAACTCTCCGACGCTATCCGCTCGACCGCGTGTTGAGGCCGGTGATGAACTCCATTCGCACGGACATTCAGATGAGCCCGTTCCCGGATCGCTCCGGCGCCAAGCAGGCCCTTATGCCGGTGCCGATTGACCAACGCCCGCTCGACAACGAGTACGCGTGGAAAGGCAATCCGTACGCAGTCGATGGATGGTTGAAGCCGGCCGTTACTTCGATACAGTTCGCGTGTGACGACCCGATGGTTGCCTGGTTCAGCGATGCGAACGGTCGCGCCTATATAACTCGCGACGGTATGAAGACCTGGACGGAGGTGGACTACGGATTGGCCGGCTCAAAAGTGCTACGGCTGTCGGCGTCGCGACAGAGGACGTTCGTCGTTTATGCGGAAACCGATCGGGGCGTCTTCGTGACCCGCGACGGCGGCATGTCGTGGCGCGCCAGCACGGAGAGACCGGCTTTTGCCGATCCGGAGCGAGATTTACCGGCGCGACTTCCGGGTTGGCGGATTTCGCTGGCCACGTGGAAGATGACGACCAGGCGTGGCGTGATCGCCGGCGGCCCGGGCGGGGCCTATCTGACGAGCGACGGCGAGCACTGGACCGAACTGTCGCTGTGGCCGGAACAGGAGACAGGCGCGGCGGACTATCTGCACGCGTATTGGATGGGACGCTACTACAAGCTGGTGACGCGCTGAAGCTTGCGGCGCTACCAGGGACTGTGACTCAGAAGCCGGATGGCTTATCTGCATTCGCTCGGCGGATCCAGCCATTGCCCATCTTGGGACTTGGCAAACGCACTCGTTAAGGCTTAAGCGAGGCGGTATAAGCGGCGATCTCCAGCATATCCTCATTGCTGAGCTTACTCACCACGTTGACCATGAGCGGTGTCCATAGACCTTTGCGAGCGCCCGCCTGCATGTCATACATCTGCCTCACGAGGTAACTCGGTGACCGCCCCGCGATTCCCGGAACCGGTCCAAGGCCCTTCAAATCCGACCCGTGGCAACTGCCGCAGGCGAGAGTCTTACCGCCGCCTGAGGTCACCAAAGTCTCGCCTTTCTTGACGCTGCCGGGCGGCACATACGCAACAAAACCCGAACGCGGATTTCGGTACGTTTCAGAGGCTTCCGTGCTTTCCGGCGTCTCGATGATACGCTCGCCGATTGGTTCCTTATCATCGCCCTCCAGGGCGAGGAAAAGTCCGCCGGAAATGCGAGTCTTTGGGACCATGCTGGTTTCTACCACTCGAATCCACGGGGTCCATGGCATCGAGCCGAAGTACTCGGCGGTTGACCTGATTTCGTCAACTGTCATGGCCTTGGCGATCGCGATCATGGCATTTGTGTTGGCCTTCCGCGGCTCCGCGCTCTTGCGATTGCCATCCTTGAAGTCGCTCATCTGCTGAATAAAGTACGCCACAGGATAACCGGCGATGGGCGCGTTTTCCGCCCGGCCCTTGCCGTTCGGATAATGACACAGGGCGCAGGCGCGTACGTCGGGCCGGCGGCCGTGCGCCACGATCTCCGGCATCGCCGGGTGGTCGCCCGGAAACCAATCGGCGGGACCATAGCCGTCGCGGATCTGCGCCGTGGTGAACTCAAGGCTGCTGCCGGCAAGGCGCTTGGGGCTGTTGTCGACCGCAGCCTGTCCGCCGCGACCCGCTCCACTCGCCGCGGCCGTAGGCGCGCCTGGTTGGGGAAAGCCGTATGCCCAAGCGGGCGGACCATCGGCCGCGAAAGAGGCGCTCATCGTTACGGCGCCGAAAATTGCGGCGATTCGAATTCGTGACGGTTTTTTCATCTGGTTGTTAAAACACTTTACAGCATTCACGGTAATCGGAGCGATCAGTTTGTGGCAGTGCCGGTTCACGAGACTAGACATCACGGCCACAGCGAGTCTGCGCGTATGGCTGGACAGAGTTATCCTCTCTTCAGCGCTCCCGGGCCAAAATACGAGACCACGCTGCCCGGAGATGGCGGGGCGGAAATCGGAGCAGCTTTTCTGAATCTCTAGACCGACCGGTCTACTCATATCGAGTGTACGCCGTAACGAGGCGTCATCGAAAAGGAGAAAATACACCATGTCCTACGAGGCCAGCAAAGGCACTGCTCTTATCACCGGCGCTTCTACGGGAATTGGCGCTGTATACGCGGACCGGCTCGCGAAGCGCGGTTACAACCTCATTCTTGTCGCGCGCAGTCAGGACAAGCTCAATGACGTCGCCGAGCAGGTCCGCTCCGCCACCGGCCGCAAAGTCGAAATCTTAGCGGCCGACCTAACCTCGCCCGCGGGCGTGCAGCGCGTTACAGACCGCCTCCTCACCGACACCTCAATCACTGTCCTGGTGAACAACGCCGGACTAGCTGCCGCGGGAAAATTGCTTGAGTCTGAGCCTGATTACCTCGAACAGATGATTCAACTCAATGTGACGGCCCTGACGCGACTTGCGCTCGCCGCTGCTACCGGTTTCGTCGCCCGCTCGAACGGCCTCATCATTAACATCGGCTCCGTCGTGGCGCTCGCTCCCGAACTGCTGAACGGCGCGTACAGTGGCACAAAGGCCTACGTCCAAAACTTCAGCACTTCGCTGAAGAATGAGCTTGCGGGAAAGGGCGTGACGGTGCAGGTAGTGTTGCCCGGCGCGACCGATACGCCGCTCTGGGACAAGGCTGGCGTCCCTGTGCACAAACTTCCGCCGGAGATCGTGATGAGCGCAGGGGATATGGTCGATGCGTCGCTTGCCGGCCTCGACCAGGGCGAGTTCGTAACCATTCCCTCGTTGCCCAACGCCGCGGATTTCGAGGCATACGAAAAGGCGCGCCTTGCGTTGTCGCCTAACCTCTCGCGGAAGGACCCCGCCGCTCGATATGTCGTGGGATCGAAGAACTAAGCCGAGCCACGTGACGGCCGGTACGATAAGGATATCGGCCGCCGCGCGCGGCGCGGGCGCGCGATCTTCTAGCAGAAAGCGAATTGAACCATGCCGTCAAAATCGGAGGAATGCCCGAAGCAGGTTGTCGACCGCAAGCGGGAGCCACGGCCTACGCGCGATCATCTTATCGACGTCGGCCTCGAACTGATGCGGCGACATGGCTACGGCGCCACTGGTTTGCAGGAGATCCTGCACGCGGCAGCCGTACCCAAGGGGTCGTTCTACCATCACTTCGGCAGCAAAGAGGAGTTTACCGCCGCGGTGCTCGAACGCTACGTCGCGCTTGAGGGGGCGCACTGCCGGGAGGTGCTCGAGAATAGGCGGCAGGCCCCGCTCAAGCGGTTGCGTCGTTACTTCGAGGACTTGATCCGCACCGGCGGACAATCGGCGCCGATACAAGGCTGCTTGATTGGCAGCCTGAGCCTCGAAGTAACCGGCGTCAGCCCCCTGCTGCAAGGCTGCCTCAGTTCGAGCTTTAGGGGTTGGCAGGAGGCTGTTACCGCCGTGCTCAGCGAGGCTGTAGAAAGCGGCGACCTGCGGAAGTCGACCAGACCCGGGGTACTCGCCGGCTTCCTACTCAACAGCTGGGAGGGAGCGTTACTCCGCTCTCAGGCCGACAAGAGCGACGCTCCGCTAAAGGACTTCCTGCACTACGTATTCGAAGATTTGTTGGCGAAGTGAGTGAAATCGCGGTAAAGGTCGAACACCGGCTGTTAAGAGGTGAGTTCCCGTCTGCGGCCGGGCCGAATCGCACGCTGCGTAATCATATAGCGGACCATCGTTCCACTTGATTCAGTCACGGGAAATATGTTGGTGTGGAGTGAATCTGGTAGCGTCACGGCTGTGGCGGCA
>DATAUH010000440.1:0-2500 GCA_036268375.1 Bryobacteraceae bacterium
ATCGACCGCGCTTTGCACCGCCGCTACGTTGCCGGTCAACGTGACGAACGCCTTGCCGCCTAACGCCATCGCCAGACGGATTTCGATCAGCTCGATGTTCGCCGCCTTCACTGCGGCATCCGCGCCTTCAATCAGCGACGCGACCGAAAACGATTCCACGATGCCCAGCGCTTCGAGCGCTTCCACTTTGTTGGATCCGCTGATGGCCGGAAACACGGTTTCGTGCAGATTCGGAATCACGAACGAATCGATAATCGCGAAGTTGCCCTGCGCGATGCCCGCGGAGACGGCAGCTTCCACCGCCGCCACGTCCCCGCGCACCATCACCATGTACTTGCCGGAGCAGATGGAGCGCGAGAGCACGAGCTCGACATTCGCGGCTTTGAGCATCGCGTCGCAGGCCAGAAAGCCGGCCGCAATGCTGGTCAGTTCGATTAATCCGAGAGAGTCCATGGCCATAATCACGCTACGATTTCAACGGCCTCCGCGGTCACGCTGCGCACCTTGCCAGCGATGCTCGCGTGAACGTCGGCGCCGAGTTTGTCTTCCTCGACGCGTCCGACCGTCTGTCCCTTCTTCACGTTTGCACCCACGCCTACGATGGGGTTCGCAGTTTGCCCGGCATGCTGCTTCATCTTGATGCGCACTGCCGCGGGCGAGAGCTTCACCGGGTCGAACGGCGTTTCGCGCTCGTACTCTTCGATGTGCAGGCGCTTGCGCAACTGCGCCAGCGGAATGCGGCGATACTCCTTCATCGGGTGCACGGCGACTGGCTTCTGTTGCACGAACTTCAGTCCGGCTGCGCGGCGGTCGCTCTTGCCCTGATCGCAAGCTTCCTTCGGATAGAGATCTTCGGGACAGGCGTAAAGCGTGCAGATGCCGCAGGCGCAGCAGAGTTCCGCCCACTGATTCCAAATTTCACTGCCGGTGGCGGAGAACGCCAGGCTGCGCATCACCTTGTGTGGCTGGATGTCATATCCCAGCAGGTAGCGCGGACAGAATTCGGTGCAGTAGCTGCATTGATCGCACGCCGATTTGCCGATGCGGTGCATGTCCGAGACTTCGCGTGTACGGCGCGTCATCAGGTAATGATCCCGCGGCAGCACGATCAGGCCGCCCGTGGTCTTGGTCGCGACGTCGTCCAGATCGAACGTCAGCGTCCCCATCATGATGCCGCTGATGAAAACGCCGAAATCATCCACGGTCGCGCCCCCCGCTGTAGCGATCAGATCGCGGAACGATGAACCCACCGGCGCCCAAAACGATTTCGGCTCGCGCACCGCGCCGCACACCGAAAGGAAAGTCTCGGTGACCGGCTGATCCTGCGACGCCAAATGAACGTTGTACAACGTCTCGACATTACTTACGACGCATCCCACTTGTAGGGGGATGCCCGCGGGCGGTATCAGACGCCCGGTGGCGGTATAAACCAGTTCGTATTCGTCTCCCGAGGGATAGAAATCCCCTAGCATCGTGAAATCGATACCAGGGTTGCGGATATGCTGCTTGAGCGCGTCGGCCGATTCCACGTTCTTGCTCTTGATGCCGAACTTACCCGCGCGCGCACCGGTGGCCTGCATCATCAGTTCCATGCCGGAAACGATCTCGGCCGGAAAATACTTCATGATTTCAGCGTCTTTGTGGATCAGCGGCTCGCACTCGGCGCCATTTGCGATCACGAATTCAACTTGCGATTGCGCCTTGACGTGAGTGGGAAAGCCGGCGCCCCCGGCGCCAACCACTCCGCACGATCGCAACTGGGCTGGTAACGTCAATACGCCAGCATATCGTGAAATTGCGAGGGGATTGCGTATACCCGCCACTTTGCGGCCAACCTACCCACATCGTTTAAGAAATGCCCACAAACTTTATTAGTTAATCCCATACCAGGGAGCTGTTGCCGCGTGCGGCACGCCCGCATAATTAAGTCATGTCACTGTATGAGTTTAAACGTTCGCTGGCCACACTCGCCGGCTTGGCTGGCTGCTTTCTTCTGATGGGCTCATTTCTTTCCGCGCACGCGAACAATCTAACTCGCGCATTTGATTTAAACATCCATGGGCAGGCGACCTCGTCCTTAAGCAGTAACCTGGACTCCAGCCTGGACGCACCGAGTCTCGCCGGCCCGAAGGCATCAAAAAGCCAACCGGTCGACTACTCGGAAACGGCGCACGCGGATCTCTTCGCCCTTTATAGCTTCTCCGAAATCTACGCGACTTCGAATCCGCTATCGCACCGTCTTGCTAAGGCTATCCCCGGTGTGGATGTGGCGCCGCCTCTCGGCTTTGCCGCGGTGACAGGTTCGCTGACCCATGCGGCCGCGAGCGATTTGACTACCAACAGCGCCGATTCCGGCGAGCAGAACCTGTCGAACCTGGAGCAGGTCAGCATCGTTCACAGCAGCCAGAGCGCCGCGTCGAGAATTGAGAAACATGCAGAACCGGCGGATTCGACTCCCGAAAAACAACCGCAGGGCTCGAAGACCGAACCCGCGCTGGTG
>DATAUH010000441.1:0-6148 GCA_036268375.1 Bryobacteraceae bacterium
TTGGTGTTGAATGTCTCGTCGAGCGAATGCGCGCCCGAACCACCTCCGCCGCCGCCAATCGTAATCGCCGGTATTGCGAGATTCATCGGCACATTCGCATCGGTCGACCCTTCGCGAAGCGCCGGATTCATGCCGAGCGCGCGCGAGACCGCCATCGCCGTTTGCACGATGGCGGAACTCTCGAGCGTCTGTCCGCCGGGCCGCAAGCCCACCAGCTCCGCTGAAACGCTAACCGGTCCGCGATTGTTCCAACGCTTGTTCTCTTCATCGACCGCCTGTTGCAGCGCGGCTTTGAATTTGTCGTCGAGAGCCTTCAGCGACGCCGCATCCGCCGAGCGCATATCCACCTCCATCCACGCCTCGAACGGAATCGCGTTCACCGACGTTCCACCGCCGACACGGCCAACGTTGAATGTGGTCTTCGGTTGCGTGGGTACTTCGAAAGCATCGATCTTCGCGATCGCACGCCCCATCGCCTGAATTGGATTCGCCATGCCGAAAGCTCCATAGCTGTGGCCGCCGGGGCCTTTGAACGTCACTTTGTAACGATTGCTGCCCACGCCGATGTTGTCGATCGAAAGGCCCAGCCCATCGACAGACACGAACTTGTCGATTCCGCCCTTGAGCGTGGCGCCGAACAGCTCCTTCATGCCGCGCAGGTCGCCGAGCCCTTCCTCACCGACGTCGGCCACAAATGTAATGGTCCCCGGAGTTTCCACCTTGGCTTCGTCAAGCGCGCGAATTACCCCCAGCATCAGCGCCAGGCCGCGGCAATCGTCGCCAATCCCGGGGCCTTTGAGGATGTCGCCATTGACGGTGACTTTGACGTTCGTACCCTCTGGAAAAACTGTATCGAGATGCGCCGCAAACACAAGATTCGGGTGAGCCGCTTTTCCCGGACGCACGCCGATCACGTTGCCCGCCTTGTCGATGCGCACGTCATGAAGTCCGAGCGATTGAAAGAGGCGTTTCAATTCCTGGCCGCGCGTCTCTTCGTGAAAAGGGGGCGCCGGGATTTCGCATAACTTGATCTGCTGTTCGATAACCGAGGGCTCGTTTCGTTTGATCGCGTCAAATGCTGCGCGAATCGCTGGATCGTTCATGAGAGCAGCGGGGTCTTGAGCCAACGCGCAGGAAATAAAAAACGCGCCCAAGCACCACACTGGCGCCTGGACGCGTTTGCTTCGAGTCCAATTCATGCCGTCGATTTTATCGCGGGATGGGCTCCCGTTAGTTCGCCAGATTAACGTTTCACGACATGGCCGTGGCCGTCGCGCATTTCATTTCCGTGGAAATGCGATGCGTCTACGCGTTTTCCGGCATCGGCGTGTTCACCGCGTTTCGGGAATTCGCCTTTGTATCCGTGTTCGGGATGGAAGTGGTTGTCGACGTGTCCGCGAAAATGCTCATCGCCGTGGAACCATGGGCCTGTGCCGATAAAGACGCCCTCGTTGAACCACTCCGGCCCATAATACCCGGCCGGCGCGCACGAATAGGGCGAAACGTCATAGTATCCGTACGGGCAATCGGGCGCGACACCTATGTTGACGCTAACTTGTGCATTCGCTTGCGGGGCCGTCGCCGAGACTACTCCGAAGGTTGCAGCCGCTGCCAATATTGCAATGCTTAATCCGCGCATTTGCTAGTCACCTCGCATATCACTGAAGCACGCGATGTGCAATTGTCCTGCCGAGCACGGCGTAATCGCGCTATTTGAAGGGTGCGAGCTGTTTCTGGTCGGGAATCGCACGCGCGGCGGTTCCTTATCCTCTCTCTGTTACACGCGATCTTCTTTTCTGTTACGCGCGGCGTGTAAGGCTTGCTCTCGGACCCGCTGCGCCATTCCGCGCCGGATGGAACGCGGTGAACGCTTTCGCACGTCCCGAAAGCGTGTGTCTTAGCCGATACCGGCGGCGTCGACTTGCGATGCTACGCTGTTAGCCGATGCCGATCAACGAACGCGCCGGTCAACCGCCGCAGCCCCAGATGTTAGCCGATATCCCGCGCCTGATCACTGCTTATTACACGCTGCAGCCGGATCCCGGCGAAGCGTCTCAAAAAGTCAGCTTCGGCACATCGGGACATCGCGGTTCTTCCTATCACGCAGCGTTTAATGAAGACCACATATGGGCGATTACGCAGGCGATTTGTGACTATCGAGCGCAGCAGAAGACGACAGGCCCGCTGTATCTTGCAAAGGACACGCATGCGTTGTCGGAACCGGCGTTCGCCAGCGCTTTGGAGGTGCTGGCGGCCAATGGAGTGGCATGTAGGATCGACCAGGACCTCGGTTACACGCCTACGCCGGTTCTGTCGCATGCCATTCTGACCCACAATCGGGATACGGAAGCAAGGGCGGACGGGATCGTGATCACGCCGTCCCATAATCCGCCCGAAGATGGCGGTTTCAAATACAATCCGCCGAATGGCGGTCCCGCCGATACAACGGCGACCAAATGGATACAGGATCGCGCCAACGCGTTTCTTGCTTCCGGCCTTCGCGAAGTGCGTAAGATGCCCTTTCGCGGCGCGCTGAACGCGGCGACCACCAAGAGACACGATTACGTCTCCGCGTTTGTGAACGACTTGAATTCTGTAGTCGATCTCGATGCGGTGCGCGGCGCAAATTTGAACCTGTGCGCGGATCCGCTCGGCGGAGCAGGTATCGCTTACTGGGGCCGCATCGCCGAAAAGTATGGCCTGAAGCTTACTGTCGAACACGCCACCGCGGACGCGACTTTCCGTTTCATGCGCCTCGATTGGGATGGCAAGATTCGTATGGATTGCAGCTCGCCGTACGCCATGGCGGGGCTGATCGAATTAAAGGACCGCTTCGATCTTTCGTTTGCCTGCGATACCGACCACGACCGGCACGGCATCGTGACCCGTAGCGCCGGACTGCTCAATCCGAATCACTATCTCGCGGTTGCAATTCAGTACCTGTTCTCGCACCGGCCAGAGTGGAAGCCCACCGCGGGCGTCGGCAAGACGCTGGTTTCGAGCAGCATGATCGATCATGTCTCAAAAGGCCTGGGGCGCCCGCTTTTGGAAACGCCCGTAGGCTTCAAGTGGTTTGTGGATGGCCTGCTGGACGGGTCGCTAGGCTTCGGCGGCGAAGAGAGCGCCGGCGCCTCCTTCCTACGACGCGATGGCGAGGCGTGGAGCACCGACAAGGACGGCATGATCATGGGCTTGCTCGCGGCCGAGATTCTGGCCGTCACCGGTAAGGATCCAGGCGAGCACTACAAAGCGTTGACCGAGCGCTATGGCGCGCCGGTTTATGAGCGAATTGATGCGCCCGCGACGCCTGAGCAGAAGGCAAAACTTGCGAAGCTTTCGCCGGACCAGGTGAAAGCGCGCGAGCTGGCGGGCGACCCGATCGAATCCATGCTGACGACTGCGCCCGGCAACGGAGCGCCCCTCGGCGGCCTAAAAATAGTAACGCGGCGCGGATGGTTTGCCGCGCGACCGTCCGGCACGGAGGACGTCTATAAGATCTATGCCGAAAGTTTTGATGGGCGAGACCACCTGCGACTTCTGCAGGAGCAGGCGCGCGAGTTGATCACTCAAACGCTTGGCTGAGCGAGTTAGCCGTTCAATATTACAAATTCACTTGCGTCTGTGTAGATGTTAGTCAAGAATTGAGTTGGACAGGAGGCGGATATGTTAATTAAAGCGAACAACGCCCGGGTGGAATGGGATTCCGACAAGAAGCGCTGGGAAGCGCACATCGCGGTAGGCGGGGAGGTGGTCAAGCGCCCGTTGGCGAACGAGCCGTTGGAATCGAGCCCGCAGGCCATCACGGACAAAACGGTGGCCACCGCGCACGACGAAGGCTACGAACTGAGCCCACAGGATGTGCAGGTCCAGCCCAACGCGAAAACGTCGTCGGGCGACTAGTGGCATGTCGCAGAGTAAACGTTACTAGTTGAAATGCGTCCATATCCTGGCCGCGCCGAGCGCCACGGATTGAATACTACTGTCACGGCACGCTGTCGCTGGATGCGGCCCTGGATACGGGATCCGGCTGCTAGCCCTGAGGCGGGCTAACCTTGTTGGTCTATCCCCTCGGCGATACCCTTGCGTTATGCGACCCCTTCGGTATTCCATCAACGTCACATTGGATGGGTGCTGCGATCATCGTGCAATGCTAGCGGACGAAGACTCGCATCGCCATGCGGTCGAAAACTTCGACCGGGCCGATGCCCTTCTTTTGGGCCGGGTGACTTACGAAATGATGCAGGCAGCGTTTCGGCCGCCGACGCAGACGGGAGCGAGGCCTGATTGGATGGAACCCTTCACCCGGAGGATCAACGCAGTAAAAAAGTACGTCGTGTCGAGCACCCTGGACCGCGTCGATTGGAACGCGGAGCTCGTGCGCGGGGATCTGGGGAAGGCCGGTCAGCACCTCAAGCAGGAGCCGGGTAAGGGGCTGTTGATGGGAGGCGTGAAGCTCCCGCTGGCGTTGGCGGAGCTGGGATTGATCGATGAGTACGAGTTCGTGGTGCAACCCAGGCTGGCGGGCCACGGGCCGACTTTGTTCACGGGGCTATCGAAGCGTGTCGACTTGAGGCTCGTGAGCCGGCTGGAGTTCGGCTCGGGGGCGGTGGCGATGCGGTATGAGCCGCGAAGGTAGCCATTGGGCTTGTAACCCGAGTCGGTCGCATCATGTAGCAATTCGAGCAGCTTCAGTGGAAATATCCGATCCGGCCCCCGCATCCGCAGTAACGTTCTCTGCGACTTGCGACTAACTTAAGGCAGATCGATTACGAACGGCATCGGGATCGCTTTGTGCGCCGAGTTCAGCACGCTGAAAGGCTCGTAGGAGACCGGCGTCATGCGCATTGTCCGGCCTTCGATTTCCACCACCATGAAATGGCGGTGCGGGGCCCAGCCTTCGATGTGGGCGGCCTTCATCTTCTTTGTCACGTCTCCGGCGCGTAGTTGGCCTCCGGCTCCGCTCACGATGTAGCGGATATGCCCGGTGGCAGCGCTGTCTTCACTGATCTGCAGGTTGTGCTCGTGACCGCTGAAAACCACTTTCACGCCGTTACGCTCAAAGAGATCCAGCCAGTGCCGAAGCGCGGCGTAGCTGGCCCCATGGGCCGGTCCGGCGGTGAAGGGAGGGTGGTGAAAATAGGGAATCTTCCAGGGCGCATTTGAAGCAGCCATCGCCTTCTCGAGCCACGGCCACTCCGGCAAATTCTTGGTGTACTGCGATGTGGGAGGACCACTTTCTGTGTTCTCGGTGCTATCGAGCGCGAAGAAATCCGCCAGGCCGCCAAACGAAAAGGTGTAGTAAGCCGCCGGCTTGTTTTCCGGGAAAAAGAAATTGTCGAGATACGTGTCCAGATCGTCGCGGTTCTCGGAGCCATTGCCGTCGTGGTTGCCGAGTGTGGGGCGGAACGGGATGCTCAGCAGAAGCTGCCGGTAAGGCGCGAAGAACTTCTGTTCCCAATCGTGGTCCTGGTTGCCGGAATTTACCGTGATCGCGCCACTGGCGATATTGACGAATGCGTAAATGTTATCGCCTACGGTCAGGATGAAGCGGACCGGACTATCTGTGTTCACGCGCTTCTGGTATTCCTTCACCATCGCCGCGGCAACACGGTTTTGATAGGAATCTCCAATGCCGAAATCTCCTATGACGAAAAACGTCAGTTTGGTTGCGCGTACAGGATAGGTTCGAACGTTTCCGCCGCCGATCTGTTTTTCGTTGACGAACACCTGATAGGGATAAACAGTGTCAGGATTGAGGCCGTGTACTTGCAGCCAGTTGTGCGTGGTCTGAAGCGTGCGGTTATCGATGCGGACGGCTGCAGGACCCATCGAAGTTGAGTTTCGGCCAATCGTGTTTCGTCCCTTGGTCCCGCTGGTATTGCCCCATGCGATCGAGACGGAGTCGGATGTGATATCGCCGATATAGACGTAGGTCCCCTGTGCAAGCAGGGGAAGCGCAACGAAGAACAGAAAGGCTGTTCGAAACAACTGGGCCCTGCGTTGTCTGATTACCATGTACGGTCGATACCTACAACTCCGTTCTCGCGCAGATAAACCGTGACGGTCTTGTGCGGATCGTTGGCTTGAATGGTCGCGGCAAGATAGACGGCCTGCGCGCGAGGCAGGTCGAATGAGGCGGCGCCGGCAA
>DATAUH010000442.1:0-12754 GCA_036268375.1 Bryobacteraceae bacterium
GAATGTCACCAGCTTCGACCCGTTCCCCTTCGCGGCCGAACAGCGGACCAACGATCCGTTGCTCGAAAGCATTATCGCGCCCACTACAATGGCGATGGTCGATTTCGTCACTCGCGTCGTGGGCTGGAAAACCGATGCGCGGTACCACACGCTCAGCTATGAAGTGAACGGCCAGTGGGATCGCGACAGCAACGCACTGCGCGCCGGCGCCGTGCCGGATCTTCGCCAAGCCGTTGCCACGGATCCCAAACTGCGAGTCCTGATTGCCCACGGTTGGAACGACCTCTCGTGTCCCTTCATGGGCTCGATTCTTACCGTGGATCAGATGCCCGTGATGGGGGACGCCACACGCGTTGCCGTGCATGAGTATCCCGGCGGTCACATGTTCTATAGCCGGACAACAAGCCAGGCGGCGCTGCGCAAAGACGTCGAAACGATGTTCGACAAGCACTAGCGAGCCCGCAAACACTTATTGTGAAGACGTTGGCACTGTCGAGGGCGACGTCGCAAGCGCGGGTCTCACGATCAACGACATCGGCGACGTAGGTGGTGTCTCGTTTCCAGTGGACCGGACGGCCTCGCCGCGCGCATTTCTTAGGTTGCATGGCGGGTCGGGGCTGGATTTGAACTCTCTGATCTCTTCGGATTCGCCGCTTTACCTATTCAGCGCCTGTTCCATCAATTCTCGCGGCGAGATCGTCGGACTGGCCTTCGACGCTGATGGTAACTTTCACTCATATTTGGCAACTCTGAGCAACGGTGCGCCAGGTGCGTTGACGGAGTTCTCCAACACTTCGCGCGCAGCACGGTTCGAAAATGTGTGGAGCCTGCTTCGCGGCCGCGTTGGTTCGTTAGGAGCCGGACGGCAGACACGGCAACTAAGTCAAATCGTGCGGCGATGCTGTGTAAACGGCTTCGATCGTTCCGCAAACCTGCCCAAAAAAAAGCGGCGCGCTGCCGAAGCAACGCGCCGCCTTCAGATTCAACCTTACTCGCGATTTACTTCATCGTGTCGAGCGCCGCCAGGACTTCCTTGCTATGCCCTGTCGGGTTCACGCGCGTCCAAACCTTTACGATCTTTCCCGAGGGATCAATGAGAAACGTATTGCGCGAAGCGACTCCATTCGGGCTAAGCGATCCATAGGTGTCCACCACCTTCTTGTCGGTATCGGAAAGCAGCTTGAATGTCAGGCTCTGCTGCGCGCAGAACTCCTTGTGACTGTCGGTGGTATCTACGCTGACGCCCACAATGACAGCCTTGTCCGCGTCGTACTTCGGCAGGTCCGTTTGAAAATTGTGCGCCTCAATCGTGCAGCCCTGCGTCATGTCTTTCGGGTAGAAATACAGCACCACCCATTTGCCTTTGAAATCGTTCAGGCCGACTTTCGAACCATCCTG
The DNA here is from genome assembly GCA_036268375.1 of Bryobacteraceae bacterium. Taxonomy (GTDB): domain Bacteria; phylum Acidobacteriota; class Terriglobia; order Bryobacterales; family Bryobacteraceae; genus PALSA-243. Next base: position 1,399 of record DATAUH010000442.1, read on the forward strand.
TGAGGGGAGCGAAAACTCCGGCGCCGTCTGCCCCACTTGCGGCATTTCGGCTGCGAAAAGAAAGCTCGCGCCAAGCAGAGCGAGAGCAACGACGTGTATGCGGTTCATAGAATCTCCTGGTTCTTACCCGAAGATACACCTTCAAAGAGCCGCCGCGCAAAGTTTATGTCTAAGAATTTACAGGGCCTAGAGAACGTGCGAAACGCGCGTCACTGTTGATCGTCGCCGTCGAAGCTGACAGCCGAATCAGCGCCGAATTCGCGCGCGCGTGTTTCGATGTCTTTCACCAGTTGATGTCCGCCGGCCTTCACGTGCAGTTGGCGACCCCAATAGGCAATCGTTTCCGAGTCGCTATCCCACGGCATCAAGTAGTGTTGGCTGGCGCAAATCCAGTAACTATTCTCTTCGTTGCCAAACTTATCCTTTTGCAGCGCGAAAACCATACGGAACGAGGCGCCTTTGCGGAACGTGGAGCGCATCGGTTGAGTGCTGGCTTTCCCGTACTGCGAAATCGCCGCTCCGTGATACTCGCACCCGTCGCCGACTACTTTGCCTTCGATCGAATGGGGGAAAAACGAACCCGGATCCAGCCGCACCGTGGCCTCAATCGAAGCCGCGCAGCGCACTGCCGGATCGCTCGAACGCTGGCGCGTCTTGTCCGCTGGAATCAAAATCGCTGCGCCGCCTTCCCAATCCGCCACCGTCTTTGCCTGCGCAGCGCGCAACAGTTCGCGCACTTCAAACGGAGCGCGAAACTCGTCCATCGCCCGGCAGCGCTCGTCGGAATCGGCGTTCGCCTTAAACGGCTTCAAACCGTCGCTCCACTCCACCACCGCATTGCACCGGTCGCCGGTCTTGCGCAAAACCGATTCGGCGGTCACGGCAGGCAGCAACTGCACAATACCGCCCGCATGCGTCGCCAGTTGCCGCTTCTCCTGCGCCGTCCAATTCCAGTGGTGCTCGTGGGAAGCATTGGCGTCATACGCCGCCGAAGCTTTCGAAAGCAGATTCAGTGCTTCCTGGTCGGGTGGCGCCGCCAAAAGCGTTAAGGGGAGTGCAAAAAGAAGACAGTTTCTCAGCAAGCAACTATAAGGGCGTGCCGTAGACGCGCCTGGTTACGGCCTCAACTGTCTTATTTTCATGCATTAATCCCCGCCGATGGGGGGATTTCGAGCCGCTTGGCTATGACTAATGTAATATCATCCGCGGTTGGCGCGCCTGCGGCGAACCCCAGCAGCGCCTGTGTCACTGCATCCGCGATCACTGCCGCCGGCTCGTGCCGGTGCGCCTTCAGCACCTCGATGAATCGCTCTTCACCGAACTCTTCTTCCTGCCCATTGAGGCACTCGGTCACGCCGTCGCTATAAAGCGCCAGCAGATCGCCTGGTCCCAACTGCGTCTGCTGCTGGACGAACGGCGCCATCGAGAGAATCCCCAGCGGCGGCCCGCCACCTTCCAGCATCTCCGCGTCGCCCGACGCGCGCATCACAATCGGTGGGTTGTGCCCGGCGTTTGCAAAGCTCAACACGCCAGACGCCGCGTCCAGAATGCAGAAGAAAAAGGTGATGAAACGGTTGCTCGGGCACTTTTCGCACGTGGCTTTGTTCAGCCGCACCATGAACGCGCCCAAATTGCCCGGGTCTTCCGCCAGGACGTGCACTCGTGCGTGCAGCGCCATCATCATGAGCGACGCCGGCATGCCTTTGCCCGACACATCGCCCAGCGCCAGCCCCACGCGCCCGTCGGCGTACGGGAAAAAGTCGTAATAGTCGCCGCCCACCGTCCGGCAGGCGGCGTTGTACCCCGCAATGTCCACGCCCGCGATCGTCGGCGCCTGCGCGGGCAGCACGCCGCGCTGAATCTCCGCCGCCTGCGACAAATCGCGCACCATGATGCGCTCGGCGGCTTCGATTTCCGCCAGGCGCGCGTTTTCGATGCGAATCGCCGCCGTATTCGCCATCACCGTCAGCAGGCTGAGGTCTTCTTTCGTGAATTCGCGCAGTATGAACGGCGAATCCACGTAAATCAGGCCGATAATCTGATCTTTCGTCTGCAGCGGCACGGCCATCATCGTGTGGACCTTCTGTTCCACGATGCTCATGCGCGCTTTAAACGCCTCGTCCGCCATCGCGTCCCGCACCAGGATCGAAGTCTTCTCGTTCAACACGCGATCCCGCACGCCCGTCGAGATGTGAAAGCCCTCGCCTTTGTGTGCGCGCGGCGCCAATTTCCCGTTTTCCAGAATCAACACCACGCCGCGCTGCGCCGTGACCGCCTGAATCGCCAGATCCAGAATGATCGGGAACAGCTCCGCCAGCGGTTTGTTCTCGGAGAGCACCTGCCCCGCACGAATCAAAGCCTGCACCGGCCCGCTCGCCTTGGCGCCGCCGCGTTCCAGCACCATCGTCTGATTCAGTGCGCCTTCAAGGCTGGTGACGACCGTCGTCGACGACCTGTTTTCCTCCGCGGCGCCATCGAAAACGACCACGCGATTCTCCGGCGCAGAACCCGCTGAGGGCGCATAAACGATTACCAAATGCCCCGCAGTGATGCGGTCGCCCGGTTGTAGCAGCAGTTTCGCCTTCAACGGAATGTTGTTGACGAAGGTGCCGTTCTTACTACCCAAATCCTGTATCGTCCAGCCGTCGCCGCCATCCGATTCAAACGCGAAATGCTGGCGGGACAGCCCGGCGTCTTCGGGAAAGCAAAGTTCGGCGGCATTCGAACGGCCCACGGTCAAACGTCCGGTCAGCGGCACCGTGCGAGTCCCACCATCCGGACCTTGGATCAAAAGCTCGCGTGACATGGAGTTCAATTGTAGCGAAGCGGCGGCCAGCGGCTCTGCTCAAAGTCACAAGCGGTTGGCATCTGGACGCATAGTAGAATCGTTGGGTATGCGGCGCATCTCCGTTCTGCTTCTGATTGCGATCGCCATGCCCGATTGGGCCGCGCAGCCCGTCCGCGCGCGCCATGGAATGGTGGTCTCGCGTGAAACTCATGCCACCCAGGCCGGTTTGAAGATTCTGGAGGCGGGCGGCAACGCCATTGACGCCGCCGTCGCTGTCGGCTTCGCTTTGGCGGTCACTCACCCCAGCGCCGGCAACATCGGTGGCGGCGGCTTCATGCTGGTTCGTCTCGCCGACGGCCGTACCACCTTCATCGATTTTCGTGAGCGCGCTCCCGAATCCGCATCCCATGACATGTATCTCGATGCCAGTGGCAAGCTGACAAAAGACAGCACGCTTGGCTACCGCGCCTCCGGCGTCCCCGGCACCGTCGCAGGAATGGAATATGCCTCCAAGCACTTCGGCAAACTCAAGTGGGCCGATGTTGTCCAGCCCGCCGTCGATCTCGCCGGCAAAGGTTTCCCCCTCTCCTACGCCCAAGCCAACGGCTTGCACAACAGCGGCCTCAGCACCTTTCCCGAATCCAAGCGCGACTTCCAGCGCGACGGCAACTACTACGAGCCCGGCGATACCTTTATCCAGTCCGATTTGGCAAAAACGCTCACGCGCATCGCGCAATCCGGCTCGCAGGATTTCTATCATGGCGAAACTGCCCGCATGCTCGCCGCGGACATGAAGGAGCACAACGGCACGATCGCTCTCGCCGACCTCGAATCCTACAAAGCCATCGAACGCAAACCCCTCACCGGCAAGTATCGCGGCTACGACATCGTCACTGCGCCCCCGCCCAGTTCCGGCGGCGTGGGCATCCTGCAAATGCTCGGCGTCCTGGAAGGCACGGGCTTCGAAAAGGGCGGCGCGGGTTCGGCCGAAGTGGTCCACTATATGACCGAAGCCATGCGCCGCTTCTTCGCGGACCGCAACCAATGGCTCGGCGATCCGGACTTCGTCAAAGTACCCATCAAGGGTATGCTTGATCCCACGTACATCAAGAAACTGCGCGATTCCATCGACCCTGTGAAGGCTACTCCCAGCTCCGAAATCAAGCCCGGCTCTTTCACCGGACCCGAATCGTACGAGACCACGCACTATACCGTCGCCGACGATCAAGGAAATATCGTGAGCGTTACCTACACGCTCAATGGCGGCTATGGCAGCAAGGTCACGGCCGCTGGCCTCGGCTTCCTGCTCAATAACGAAATGGACGATTTCAGCGCCAAGCCCGGCGAGGCCAACATGTTTGGCCTGGTGCAGATGGAAGCGAACGCGATCGCACCGCACAAAACGCCGCTGTCCGCTATGACGCCCACAATCATCCTGCGCGACGGCAAGCCGCTCCTCGCGCTCGGTTCCCCAGGCGGACCCACTATCATCAACACCGTGCTCGAAACCATCGTCAACGTCATCGACTTCCACATGAACGTGCAGGACGCGGTCAATTGGCCGCGCTTCCATCATCAGCACCTGCCCGATGAAATTCGCGTCGAGCCCGGCTACTCTCCCGACACCGTCGCGATACTCGAAAAGAACGGCTACACGATTCGCCGCACCAACGCTCAAGGAGAAGTCGCCGCCATCGCATGGGACAACGGGTGGCTGGAAGGCGCGGCAGATCCGCGCACGGAAGGAACAGCGGCGGGCCGCTAAGTTTCGAATGAAACATTACGTCTCCACGCATTTTTTCGTCAATCATCGCCTCACCGTCGCAAACCTCAGCCGCCTTCAACAGGCCGGCGTTGAAGCGGTTGAAATCTTCTGCGCGCGCCAGCATCTCGATTACCGCAACAAAGCGCAAGTTGCGGAGCTGGGCCACTGGTTCCGCGATTCCACGCTGCAACTGCACTCGCTCCACTCGCCCATTTATACGGACGAAATGTGGGGCCGCTCCGGTCCGCACACCGTCGTGACGATTACTGAGCTAGTGAAATCGCAACGCCTGCAGTGGGTGGATGAGATCAAGCGCGCGCTCGAAGTCGCCGAAGTCATCCCCTGCCGCTACATGATTCAACACATCGGCGTCAGCGGCGAAGAGTTCGACATGCGCAAAGTCGACGCGGCGTTCTCAGCTTTGGAAGAGCTATCGATCTTTGCCAAACAGCGCGGCATTGAACTGCTGCTCGAAAACATCCCCAACGATCTTTCGAGCGCCGAAAAGCTCCTTCAGTTCGAAGAGCTCACCCACATAGGCCTCAACTATGTCTTCGATACCGGCCATGCCAATATGCACGAAGGCGTTGCCGGGGCGTTCGGCAAAATGAAGAACCGCATCCGCTCCACGCATATTCACGACAACAACGCCAAGGACGACAAACACCTGTGGCCGCTGTTGCAAGAGGGCGGCACTATCGATTGGAAGGAAACCATGGGCCTGATGCGTCCCCATGAAGCGCAGTTCCCGCTGCTCCTCGAACTCAAGGAGCAGCCCGAATTCGCCGCCAATCCCATCGATCACATCCTGCAGTTGTTCGATAAGCTCGAAGCGTTAAGCTAAGCGCGCCTCGCATCTCCACTTATGACGCGGCGAAATTTCTTCCGCAAAGCTGCCACCGCCGCGGGCGCCGCGAGCCTGTCCAAGCTGCTGGCCGCCTCCGTTCAGCGCGCCGCCGGCATCGCGCCTGCGGCCAACAGCACGTATCTGGATGCCGAGCACGTCGTCATCCTGATGCAGGAAAACCGCTCCTTCGATCACTGCTTCGGGCGATTGCGCGGCGTGCGCGGCTTTCACGATCCTCGAGCCGTCCCGCTTCCCAACGGCCATCCCGTCTGGCTCCAAACCAACCGCGCCGGTGAAACCTACGCGCCTTTCCGTCTCGATATCAAAAAATCGCGCGCCACCTGGCTCGGCTCGCTTCCGCACTCCTGGACCGATCAGACCGACGCCCGCAGTCACGGCAACCACAACGGCTGGCTCGACGCCAAAGTCTCCGGCAAACACGAATACGCCCACATGCCGCTGACCATGGGCTATTACGATCGCGAGGACATCCCTTTCTATTACGCGTTTGCCGACGCCTTCACCGTTTGCGACCAGCACTTCTGTTCGTCGCTCACCGGCACCACGCCCAACCGCCTTTACCTTTGGACCGGAACCGTGCGCCACAACGCTCAGGACACTCCTTGCGTGCGCAATTCCGAAGTCGATTACGGCGTTCCCGCCCACTGGAAAACGTTTCCCGAGCGCCTCGAAGACGCTGCCGTTTCCTGGAAGATCTATCAAAACGAACTCAGTGTCGACACCGGCCTCGACAAAGACCACGAGCCCTGGCTCGCCAACTTCACCGATAACCCCATCGAATTCTTCGAGCAGTTCCATGTCAACGCCGCCGTCAATCGCGTTCCCAAACCCGAAGAACTGCCCGCGTCCGCGCGGGAGCTGCACCGCAAAGCCTTTACGACGAACTCGACCGATTCGAACTACCGCGAAATCGAAACGCTCCGCTACCGCGACGGCCGCCGCATTCGCGAAATGTTTGCGCCCAAGGGCGACGTGCTCCATCAATTCCGCGCCGACGTCCAAAACGGCGCGCTGCCCACAGTCTCCTGGCTGGTCGCGCCCGAAAATTTTTCAGACCATCCCGGCGCTCCCTGGTACGGCGCCTGGTATGTCGCCGAATCGCTCAACATCCTCACCAGCAATCCGGAGCTCTGGAAGAAGACAATTTTTATCCTCACCTACGACGAAAACGACGGCTACTTCGATCACGTCCCGCCCTTCGTCGCGCCGGACCCTCGCGACCCGCAGACCGGCAAGACTTCCGCATCCATCGACGCATCGGCCGATTTTCTACCCATTGAACAGGACGCGACCCGCACCAAGCCCGGCCACGCGCGCGGCGGCCCGATCGGCTTGGGCTTTCGCGTGCCCATGATCATTGCCTCGCCCTGGAGCCGCGGCGGTTTCGTCTGCTCGCAAGTCTTCGATCACACTTCAGTTCTGCAACTGCTTGAAACGATCGCCAGCCGCCGCGCCGGCAAACCCATTCGCGAAGACAACATCTCCCCGTGGCGCCGCGCCATCTGTGGCGACCTCAGCTCTGCATTCCATCCCGCCGATTCCGCTTTGCCCGATCAGTTAACTTACCCGTCGCAGCCCGAACAACTCGCCGAAATCGACAAAGCGCGCTATCAGCCGCTGCCCACCGGCTACCGCAAACTGTCGCATTCCGATATCGCCGGAAGGACCTGGAAACTGGGTCAGGAGTCTGGCGTTCGCCCGTCCACTGCGCTCCCGTATAAGATTTACGTCACGGGAAAACTCTCGGCCGATCGTTCGCAATTCGAAATCACTCTCGAATCGAAAGCCTGCGGTGTTCCGTTTCACGCGTATTGCCGTGGCCTCTTCGGTCAGCAGCAGAAACTCCGCACACGCGCCTACGCCGTCGCTGCGGGCGAAAGCGTCGCCGGCGCGTGGGCTCTCGACGGCTTCGAATCTTCGGTCTACGATCTGCACATCCACGGTCCCAACGGCTTCTATCGCGCGTTCGCAGGAACTGCGTCCGACCCGCCCCTCGACCTTCACTGTGAATACGCCGAATCAACCGGAGATATCGAACTGCTCGCCTCCAATCAAGGCGACGCATGCGTCTTGCAACTTACCGATAACGCGTACAGCGCCCGTCCGCAACTCATCTCGGTTGCCAAAAATGGGCAAGCGATCACGCGCCTCGATTTGAGCGGCAGTCATTCCTGGTACGATTTCACCGTCCGCATCGTCGGCAACGAATCCTATTCGCGCCGCTTCTCTGGACGCGTCGAGACCGGCAAATCCGGTTTCAGCGACCCCGCTATGGCTTGATGCGTCACCCGCGTGTGGACCACTAGAGGAGGCCGATAAATAGAATCTGCATCGGCGTTCGAATCCAAAGTGGCGTCGCGGGTCTGCCGCCCAGTGTGACGCCTGTGCGCGCCGCATTTATGTTCGCAACAAACATCGCGGCAAGCAGCAGGATCAGACAGATACCAGCCAGTCTCTGAAATTGGTGGAGCGCCAGCCCCAGTGCGCCGAGAAGTTCCAGAAAGCCGGTCACGTACACCGGTAGTAGAGGTTTCGGAAAAACCGGCGGAACCATCCGCGCCAGATCATGTTTCATGTTGTTGAAGTGGGCTGTGGCGGTGAAGACGAACATCACGCCCAGGCATAGCGCGCCGCATCGCGCCAGTAGTCCACGGCTGATAGGCCCGCAGCGCCGGCGACACGAAGCCCAGCCACGAGACCAGCAACACAAGGAGCACTACCATAGCGAGATTCGCCGCCGCCTTTCGAAACCAGCGCGCCGTACAGCGCCGCCGTGGGGATCAGGCCGCGTACATCTTCCAGAACGCCTCGCGGAACTTCGCCATCTCCGCATCGGTTCCAATCGTCACGCGCAGCATGTTGTCGAGCGGCGGAAACGGACGCCCCGGCGCCACGCCCAGCTTCGGCAACCCGGTAATGAATTCGCGCGCATTGCGCCCGCAATCGATCATGATGAAATTCGCCTGCGTCGGAATGAACTTGACTTTGCGTTCCGTCAGCCAAGCCGTCAATTCACTCCGCGTGTGCGCCAGCGCCTTTTGCCGCGGCGGCACAATCGATTGCCGCGCCTCAAGCGCCGCCACCACCCCGCGTGCGCTCACAATCGAAATCACGTTCATGCGCAGCGGCTGTAGTTTTTCAATGTACTCCGGCTTCGCCGCCGCAAAGCCCACGCGCATTCCGGCCATCCCGTAAATCTTCGAAAACGTGCGCGTCACAATCACGTCCTTACCCTGCCGCACGTACGGCAGCGCGCTCACCAGTTCCGGCGAATCGCCGAAGTGGATGTACGCCTCATCCAGCAGCAGCACCGTATTGCGCGGCAAATTGCTCACCAGCCAATCCACATCGCTCTTGGTTGTGAAGGCGCCTGTCGGATTGTTGGGGTTGCATAGGTAAATTACGCCGCCGCCCGCGCGGTCCGCTTCGGCCGCCAGCGCGTGGACGTCGGCCGTGTAGTCCTCACGCAGCTTTACCAGTTTCACCGCGTGTCCCAGCGCGCGCGCCGTGTCGATCGGCCCTTCATACGCGGGCGCCACGCTAATCAACGGCCGCGCGGGCGAAGTGAATGCGTCCACCGCAGTGTGCAGCACTTCGCTCGAGCCGCAGCCCGTAATAATTTGTTCCGGCTTCAGGTCCTCGCTCTTCGCAATCGCCTGATAAATGCCGCTGAATTCCTGATAGTGATAGCGATTCGCTGTGGGCAGCACATCCCGCATCGCAGCCAGCGCGGGCTCAGGTACTCCCGCCGGGCTCTCGTTCGCGTTCAGCCACACCAGATCGCCGGAGATGCCGGCGGTGTTGACGGCCGCTCGCTGCGCGTAAGCCATCTCGGGCAGCATGCCCGCGGACGCTGCGGCAGCGCCCAATCTCGCGGCGAATCCTCTACGGGTGATCACGCTTCATGATACCGCCGCATTCATCGAAACCCGTTCCGCTCGAAAGCGTCGAATTACACTGAGATTACACGTTCGCATGCCCACTCGACGCGACATTTTCAGCGCCGCCCTCGGGCTTTCCTCCTGGCGGCTGCTATGCGCGCAGGATGAAGCCGTCTTCACCACCAACGTCAAAGTCGTGAACGTCCTTGCCACCGTCCGCGCCAAGAACGGCTCGCTCGTCAGCGATCTTTCGAAAGACGATTTCTCCCTCTCCGAAAACGGCCACCCGCAAAACATTCGCTACTTCGCGCGCGAAACCGATCTCCCGTTGACCCTTGGTCTCCTCATCGATACCAGCGGCAGTCAACGCCGCGTGCTCGACTCCGAACGGGGCGCAAGCGTACGCTTCCTTGACCAGGTCGTGCGCGACAAAACCGACAAAGTCTTCATCATGCAGTTCGACAGCGCCGTCGATATCAAGCAGCCGCTCACTTCGAAAGTCGGCCAGCTCGATGACGCGCTCGCTTATGTCGATACCGAAACCAAACGCCAGATTCAGTTGCAAAACGGCGGCGGCACCTTGCTCTATGACGCCGTTAAAAAGGCTTCCGATGATGTCATGAAGCCGCTCACCGGCCGCAAAGCCCTCATTCTCCTCACCGACGGAGTCGATTTAGGCAGTAATTGCAGCGTCGACGACGCCATCGAGTCCGCGCAGCGCGCAGACACGCTCATCTACTCGATCCTTTATTCCGACCCCGGCGCCTACGGTCTTTTTGGTGGCGGCCACGACGGTAAACGTGTACTCGAGCGCCTCTCCGGCGAAACCGGCGGCTCCTATTTCGAAGTGACGAAGAAGGAGCCCGTCGACAAAGCTTACGAAATCCTCCAGCAGGAGCTCCGCACGCAATACAACCTCGGCTATGTCTCCGATACGCCCGTCACTCTCTCCGAATTTCGCGCCATCCAACTCAACGTCGCTCACAAAGGCCTCACTGTGCAGGCCCGCAAACGCTATTGGGCGCAGCGCTAGACGCTATTTGCCCGATGAAGCAGCCCCCGCCGGTTTGTTCATCAGCCCGTTCATACCCCAATCGGAAATCTTCGAAACGCGACCTTCGCCGTGCGGCGCCGCAGCCTCTTTCACCTGCATCTCTACCTGATTTCCGCGCACCGTCACCAGTGTGTAGCCGAAAAACCACCCGTCGTCATACGCGCCCGACAGCCGCAAGTGCCCTCCCGCGCTCGGCAGCGACAAGTACGTCACGCCGTCCAACTCCAGGTGCAGCATCTGGTGTACATGACCCGCAATCACGTATTGCACGCCATACTGCTTGGCCAATTTGTGCAGTGCGTAATCCGAATTCCGCATCGCGATGTTGATCAACCACGACGGGCGATGCGAAACCATTATCTTCAGCGGCCGCCCCGCGTGCGCCTTCAGATCCGCCGCCCAAAACGCGAGGTCCTCCTTCGGCATCTCGTCAGAACGGCTGTTGTCGAGCACCGTGACGTGCAGTTGCGCGGAATCGAAGCTGTACCGCAGCGGGCGCTTCGTAAACCGCGTGTAAAGCTGCTCCGAAGCCGCCGACCACACATCGTGATTCCCCGCCGCCGTGTAGAACGGGAGCTTTGCATACGGCGTCAGAATCTTCAAAAACTCGCGCCATTGGCTCTCCGCCGCCGCGTCGTTCAATCCCTGAATCGAATCGCCCGTCGTGATCACAAATCTCGGATTCTCGCCCGCAATCTGCTTCCACAACTGCTCGTAAACGCCGGTCACGGCCTCGCCCGTACGATCGCCCAGCAGCACAAAGCGGAACTCATCGGCCGCGCGCGCCGCGCCCGCGCCGGCCATCAGCAGCGCCACAGCCAACCCGATGCAATTCTTCAAGTGCCGCACAGTTAACATCATTCTCGCAGCTATGATAGAGTCGCATAAATAGGAGGGGGATCGTTGTTTTGCCGGCCTATGTTATTGGTAGCGGCCGCCCTGTCAATCGGCGGCGCCCTGGAAGCCCAAACCGCGAAGATCGATTTTGAACGGCAGATCC
>DATAUH010000443.1:0-23254 GCA_036268375.1 Bryobacteraceae bacterium
ACACGTTCACCTTGCGAAGTCAGCGCGCCGAACCAGCGGACCGGGTGCGGCAGCCATTCCGGGTCGCCCAAGGTCAAATCCAGCGCGTACGCGAGCGAAAGCGAGGGCGCAGTCATAAACCAAGCCACCCGCGAATCAAGTCGAGATCGAGCGATTGACGCAGGTGGTTTGCCCAGCGATCTATGCGCGAATCGCGTTCAGAAGTGATCCAGGAGAAGCAATCGGCAGACGCGAGCCCGGCGCGGCGGCGTGCGAATCGCAGGACTGTGTGCCGGAATGCGTCGCAATCGAATAGCCCATGGACGTAGGTGCCCCAAGCCGTACCGTCGGCGGAGACAGCGCCATCTGCAAGAGCCGCGTTCTCGCCCTCCCGCGTAATTTGCGCGAACGGTTCAGCGCCCCCGTAGATCGTTTCGCCCATGTGAATCTCATATCCGAAGAACGGCGAATCGAGCACCGTGCAATGGCCCGTGGCGCGCCGCACCGTTTTTTGGCTTCGCATCACCGTACGTACTGCGACTTTTCCCAGCCCTGCGACTGCGCGGGCATGCCCCTGACTCTCGACACCCGCCGGATCTTCGATCGATTGCCCCAGCATCTGAAGGCCGCCGCAAATCCCGATTGTCAATCCTCCGAAATCGGCCAGCGCCTCCGCAAAACCGCGCGCGCGCAGCCATTCCAGATCATCGATGGTCTGTTTACTGCCCGGCAGGATAAGTACATCGGCCAAGGCGACGCAAGCTGGGTTGTCGAGAAAGGTCAACGAAACCGAGGGCTCGGCCGCCAGAGGGTCGAAGTCGGTGAAGTTCGACATGTGCGGCACGGGAATTACGCCGATGCGCAGCGGCCGGTTCGACGACGCATCGGATTTCCAATGCGCGCTGGAACGCCGCTGATCGCTCAGACTGACGCTGTCTTCCTCTTCGAGCCCCAGGTCTTTCAGCATCGGTATGACGCCGGCGCACGGTATGCCGAGCCGCTGCTCCATCTCCTCCACGCCAGGCCGAAGCAGATCTTGATCGCCGCGAAATTTGTTTATTGCGAAGCCGCGAATGCGCGCACGCTCTTTCGCGTCCAATAACTCCACTGTTCCCAAAAGCGACGCGAACACGCCGCCGCGATCGATATCGCCAACCAGCAGACATTGCGCATCGGCGGCATGCGCCATCCGCATGTTGACGATGTCGTGGCGCTTCAGATTGATTTCGGCTGGCGAGCCCGCGCCTTCCAGCAGAATCAGTTCATGCCGCTTCGCCAACGTGGCGTAGCTTGCCGTCACTGCGGGAAACAGTTCCTCAACACGCCGGCGGTGATAGTCCGATGCGCTTACCTGCCCCCAGACGCGGCCCATCAGCATGATCTGCGACGAGAGATCCGATGATGGTTTGATCAGCACCGGGTTCATCTCCGCGCAGGCAGCTACCCTGCACGCTTCCGCTTGCAACGCCTGCGCGCGACCGATTTCGCAACCATCGGGAGTCGCGGCCGAGTTCAGAGACATGTTCTGCGCTTTGAACGGTGCGACGCTGAAGCCGTCGTCGGCGAAGATGCGCCCCAATCCGGCAGTGATCAGCGACTTGCCTACGTGCGACGCCGTGCCCAGGATCATCAAGGCGCGCGCGCTCATGCGTCGCCATCCGGAGGATGCGCGCCCCAGCGATCGAAGTGCAGCACGCTTGAAAGCCGGCTACGCGTCTCCCAGCCCTTCTCTTCGAGATCGGGCTGCGGCCGAAATTCGGAGACATAGCCCACGCACAAATAAGCCACGGGCGTCAGCGAATCGGGTATGCCGAGCATCTGCTTGAGCGCGTCGAAATCGAGAATGCTTACCCAGCCCACGCCCAGTGACTCGGCGCGCGCGGCTAACCACAGATTTTGAACGGCGCAAACGGTCGAGTAGAGGTCGACATCCGGGTCTGTCTGGCGGCCCAATCCCGCTCCCTTGGCGCGGTTGCGATCGCAGGTGACGCAAATGTTCACGGGAGCCTCCAGAATTCCGGCGAGTTTCAGATTCGAATAGAGCCGGCGCTGTTCGCCCTCATATTTCTCCGCGGCGCGGCGGCTGGCGGAATCGAAATTACGGTGAACGCTCTCGCGAATGGCGCGGTCGCGAATCACCAGAAAATCCCACGGCTGCATGAAACCGACGGAGGGCGCGTGATGCGCGGCGTCGATCACGCGCAGCAGCACTTCGTCATCAATCGCGTCTGGCAGAAACTGTGAGCGTACGTCGCGGCGCTCATAGATGGCACGGTATACGCCGCGCCGCTCCTCATCAGTGAAATGGGGTCCTTTCATAACGCACTAAATTGCTGGCGACGCCGTAAGAGCCACAAGAACAGAGGTCCGCCGATCAATCCGGTAACCGCGCCAACGGGCAGTTCCGTCGAGGGGAGCGCCGTCCGCCCGAGGGCGTCTGCGAGAACCAGGAACGCCGCGCCGAGCAGCAGCGAGCCCGGTAGAACGATTCGCAAATCTTCGCCGAAAAGCAGGCGCACGGCGTGCGGCGCGAGCAATCCGATAAAGCCGATCGCTCCTCCGGCTGAAACTGTGACGCCGACGATGAGCGCGCACAGCGCATGCACCGCCGTTTCGCAACGCCGGACGTTCACGCCCAATGTAACAGCGGTGTCTTCGTCAATCGCGATCAAATTGAGTTGCCGCGAAAAGGCGAGCAACGCAATCCATGCGGGGAGAAGCACCAGCACCATGCGGCCTACGGGCTCCAATCCGACAACGTCTAGACTGCCGACCAGCCACCGCAAGATACGCAGCGCACTGGCGGGATCCGTGAGGTACTGAATGGTGAGCACCGCCGCGCCCGAGATTAGGTTGACGGCCACGCCTGATAACAGCAACGTGCCCGGCATCGTGGCGGCCCCGCTGCTTGCCAGCGCCTTCACCAATGAGACGGCCGCCAGCGCCCCGGCAAACGAGGCAAGAAATACGATGGGGATGCCGCCGACGCGCGCGCTCCAACCGAGAGCGATCGCAACGCTCGCCCCCAGTGCGCCGCCGCCCGAAACGCCCAGCATGAACGGATCCGCGAGCGGATTCCGGAACAGCGCCTGCAGCGCGCCGCCTGACATAGCGAGCGAAGAGCCGATCACCAAACCCATCAGTACGCGCGGCAGTCGTAATCGGAAGAACAGCGTGCGCGACAGCGAATCGTGGAAGATTGCGGAAGGATCGATTGTCTGGCGTCCAATCACCAGCGCCGCGAAGGTGGAAACGACCAGCGCCACCAGAAGGATGATCATGGCCTGCAAGAAGCGGCGACTCACAGCTCCACCCAAACCAGCGTTTGATCGCCGGAATGCAGCGACCGTATGTTGGGATCGCCATAAACATCGCGCAACAGAGCGTCGTTCAGGACTTCGCGAGCGGTTCCTTGGGCTGCGACCTCGCCGCAGCGCATGGCAATTATTTGATCGAATGCGGAGGTCAGTTGCAGGTCATGCGTGATCATCAGTACTGCAAGTTGCGTGGTCTCCCGCAGGCGCGAAAGCGTGCGGATGAGATCGGCGCGATGTTTCAGGTCAAGGGACGATGACGGTTCGTCGAGCAACAAAAGGCGAGGCTCTTGCGCCAGGGCGCGCGCCAGCACCACCATCTGCCTTTCGCCGCCGGAAAGGCTGGTGAAAGGCCGGTCCGCAAGATGCGCAGCGCCGGCGAAATCGAGAGCCGCCAGCGCCTTTTCGGAATCTTGTGCATCTTCGAATCGATAGCGTGGCGCGTGCGGCGTTCGGCCGCTCAACACGATATCCATGGCGCGAAACGGAAACGCAACCGGCGTGGCTTGCGGCACATAGGCGATTTGGCGGGCTCGCAGCCGTGGATTCCAGCGATTCAACGCGACGCCTTCCAGCGTTATAGACCCGCGCCGCGGCTCCAGCAGACCGGCCAACATGCGGATCAATGTCGATTTGCCGCTGCCATTAGCGCCGATGATGGCCGTCATGCTTGCGTGCTGCACCGAGAGGCTGACATTGCGTACCGCGAGATAGGCGCCGTAGGCGTATTCCAAATTGCGAGCGTCGAACCAGGGTTGGCGCATCAGTGAAGCTCAGGATGAATCAGCTTAACGAACAGCTCCGCAGTTTGCACCATGCGCTGCGATGCATGCGGCACGAAATCCTGATCTACCTCGTAGATTCGGTGAGTGCGGTGCGCCGTCAGTTCGGGCAATTCGTTCCAGGCGTCCAAGGGATTGCCGGCGAAGATGCCTTTCGAACCTTGGATGAAGTCGAGTATAACCGCCGGATTCAGCGCCAGCAGGTCCTCTTTTGAAAGCCGGCTGTATCCAGTCTTCGACGGCGGCGCCACGATGTGGCCGCCGGCCATTTCGACGATCTCCGCCAGATAGCTTCCCGCCGTTGCCGTGCTCAGATCGCGCAGTGTTCCCGGCGTGCGATCGACGACCAGCACCACGCTCGGCTTGGGCGCCCCGCTGGCCTTTTTGGTTACCCGCTCAAGGCCTGCGCGCGTGGTGGCGACTAACTCCCCTGCCTGTCGTTCGTTGCCGGTCGCGCGGCCGAGCGCGAGCATCGAATCGTAGGTCTCCTGGATCGATCGATTCGACGTAATCAGGACCCGCATCCCCAGTTGCTGCAGAGTATCTTCGAAAAACGGCGCTTGCGCATTGTTGATGACTACAAGATCCGGCCGCAAGGCCGTCAGCTTTTCGTAACTGGGCGAATGCAACGGTCCTAACTTCGGAAGTTTCGACGTCTCCGGCGGGTAGGTTTCGTAGTCCGATACCCCGACGACGCGCGAGAACGCTCCGACGCCGTAGAGCATCTCCGTCAGGTCGGGCGATAACGATACAATCCGCTGCGGTGGGTTGGCGGCGCTGGCGGCAACGGTCGCCGCCAATGCGAAGATCAATACCTGCCGCATCTTAGAACTCGTATTGTAAGCCCGCGGACGCGGTTCGCCCAGGCGTGGGGAAGCCGCTTTCGAAGTAAGTCTGGTTAGCCAGATTGTCCGCGCGAACAAAGAACCGGACGGCGCGATATTCCGCGAGAGGAAGGCGATAACTTACGCCTGCATTGACTTTGTGGAGCCCATCAAAGCGATAAGTTTGCGTAACTGTCGCGCCGTATATCGGAGCGAGGTAACTGGTGGATTGAACTGTGTCGAGCGTCAGCAACAATCGCGATGTCGCCTGTTCGGTTACAAGAAAAGAGAATTGATTCCGTGGGACGACAAACGTTTGCAACACGTCGCCCACGACCGGCGCACGCTGGATCGCGTTGATATAGGTATACGTGGCGGTGAGTTTCAGCGACCGCGTCGGCGCGGCAGAGGCGCTAGTTTCGACGCCGCGTGAAAGTCCGCCTTTCGTGTTGAAATACCCGAGAAAGCGGCCAAACGGGTCTGTTGCTGGGTTGATCACGCCCGAAGTATCGAAAGTGATGACGTTCTGGAGCGCTGTGTAAAAGTAACTTGCCGACAACTTCAGTCGCTCTCGTAAAAAGGTCTGATCGATTCCTCCATCGACGCCGATTGAGTGTTCCGGAGTCAGGCGCGGGTCGCCGTATACGGTATAACCAAAAACGGGATCGAATCCGGATCCGAAGCGTTCATAAAGGGATGGTGCGCGATATCCGCGTCCTACGTGCGCCCGCAACTTGGTGTTGGACTTGCGGAAAAAGTATGCCACCGATCCATCGCCGGTATATGCCGGCGTCGGCGAAGGGAATCCGATGCCTTGATAGGGCGCCGCGGCCAGCGGCTGAAACAATGGCGTCTCGAGCGCAAAAAATTGCGCGCGAAATGCGCCGGAGATCTGAAGGCGTCCGCCTAAAAACTGAAGCTGATCCTGCGCAAATACCGAATGACTGCGCTGCGTTACGTTTGTCGCGCTGGCCGCGGCAGGATCGGATTGATCGGTGGAGTCAAACGCGTAGTTTTCGTTTTCAAATTCGTAGCCCGCGCTGAATAAATTGAATCCAAGCCGGTAATGAGCCTGGGCATCGGCTGTCTGAATATGCCCGTCATAGAGGGAGCGCGTGTTGCCCTCAGGCTGAAAATCCACGCCCACGGGGCCGTTGCCGTACCGGCGCGAATTGGAGACCAATTGATAGCTGACGGAGTAATCAAGTGCGGGCGATGCCTGTCCGTTCAGGATCAGCGCGGCCGAAACGAACCGTGCGGCGCGAGTCGAATCGGGATCGTTCGGGGCAGGTATAAATGTCGCGCTGCCCGTATTGATTTCCGCCAGCGGCGTTCCCTGTTCATACAATGCGGCCAGGGTCGGCGAAAGCGCTGACGCATTCACGATTCCGTAGCCGCTGGGCCCTCCGATAAGATCGGGCTCGCCGCGCACTTTGCTGAACGAGTCCGCGCCAAACAGGCGCGCCGTGATCCGCAGCGATGGCGAAAGATGAAACGTCACGCGGCCCTGTGTACTCACGTCGCGATATGGTGAATTTCCGTCGACGCCGTTCGACACGTTGGTGTCCGCGAACCCGGCGCTGTATTGAATACGATCGTTGCGGAACGCGCCGGAAATCTGCGCCCGTCCGCGAAACGCCCCCAGCGAACCGCCTTCTAGCAATATGTTCCCGCGGGTGCGGCCGCCGCCTTGATCTGTAATTACGTTGACCACGCCGCCGATCGCGTTTGTGCCGTAGAGCGAAGATCCGGAGCCGCTCATCACCTCGATTCGTCCGGCGTCTGTAAAGAGTAGATCTTCAATCAACCCGGACGCGTCTGCTTGGGTGGCAGAGGCGTCGCGAAGGCGCAAGCCGTCGACCAAGACGGCGGTATCTTGATCGCGCAGCCCGCGTATTTGGATGGATGTAAAAGCTCCCGGTCCACCAAGTTGTTGTACGCGCACGCCGGGCGCAAGATTTACCGCTCCGGAGATGGTGGCTGAATCCCGCGCGTCTATCTCCGCCTGGTCGATCACCGTTGTCGCCTTCGAAACCTGCTCCGGTAATTGGGGCGTTCCGGAAGCCGTCACCACCACCTGTTCGCGCACGCCCACCAGTTGTAGAAGAATGTCGCGCTTCTCGGCGGCGCCTGCGTTTAGATGAATGTTCTCGGCTAGAAATGGCGCGAATCCGGAAGCGGTCGCGCGTACAAGATAGTCGCCCGCCGCCAGGCCATCGAACCGATAGCCTCCGGAGACGTCGCTCGTCGTCGAGGTAACTTGATCTCCCGTACGCGAGAAGAGATTGATCACCGTGCCTGCCACGGCCTGCCCTTGCGGATCCTTTACTGTCCCGGTGATCGAAGTTCCGGATTGTGCATAGAGAGCGCCGCTCAGCAGCAGCAGACATAATACGCGTCGTGCGGCTCGTCTGTCGAATATATTCGTTATGTTGTTCATCGAGAGATCAGTTTCGTAGTTAATGCTCGGGCGCAAGTCTGAACGAAGCGCTCCGCGAAGGCGGGGCAAGAGAGAAAATGCAGGTGTATGTAACTGCCAATTACTCCGCCCATGCGGTATCCTTCGGCCGGCTCGCGATACACGCGCGCAATCGATTCGGGCATGCGGTCCATGGTGGAGTAGCGGAATTCGTGACCGCGCGCCCGTTCGCCAGGCGCCAGCCATCCGTCGCTTTCACAGCTTTCGACTTCGATGTAACCGAGTTTCGCCAGCCGCTTTTGCATGCGTGAGCACGTGGGAAATACTCCGGCCATGGGCCACCGGTTTCCGTCCGCGTCCACAATCGCGTCGCACAGATACATAAAGCCGCCGCATTCGGTGTAGACCGGAGCGCCACTCCCTGCAAACTCCTGGACGGAACGCCGCATCGAAAAATTCCCAGATAACGCCGCAGCGTGCAATTCGGGGTATCCGCCGCCCAGATAGATGCCATCCAGATCCGGCGGCAAACCGGCGTCTTCAATCGGGCTGAATTCGACTAACTCCGCGCCGCACGATCGCAGCGCTTCGAGATTACTCTCGTAGTAGAAGCAGAAGGCGGCATCCCGCGCGATGCCGATGCGTGCGATTTTTACAGGCTGCGGCGGCGCATTACGTGCGAGCCCCGCAACTCTGGGGCGGTTTGACAGTTCAAGCAGCCGGTCCAGGTCGATATGTGATTCGATCCACTCCGACATTCGGAGCAGACGCTCCGGTGTACAGGTCTCCTCCGCCATATGTAACCCGAGATGACGATCCGGGATCGTGATGTTCGAATCAAGCGGCAGATACCCGAGTAACTCCGGGCGACAACGCGCCGTAATTGCATCGCGAAGATAGCCGTAGTGCTTTTCGCCAGCGACTTTGTTGCAAATCACGGCTGCGACGGGAAGTTCCGGGATCAGCGTGTCGAACCCGTGTACGATCGCGGCGGCGCTGCCGGCCATTGCGGATGCATCGAGCACCAGCGTCACCGCCGCATCTAACCACATCGCAATTTCGGCGGTGGTTCCGGCGAGCGAAGGCGGATTCTTACCATCAAACAGACCCATCACGCCTTCAATGACGACCACGTCGGCGTCTGCTGAGGCCCGCGCGCAGAGTTCTGTATTCACCTCGCGCGACAGCATCCACCCGTCCAGGTTGTAACTCGCGCGGCCGGTAGCGGCGCGATGAAATGTCGGGTCGATAAAATCCGGTCCTACTTTGAAGCCTTGTACCCGCAATCCTCGCCGCCGTAAAGCGGCCATGATGCCCGTTGTGACCGTTGTTTTACCTTCGCCGCTAGCGGGCGCCGCGATCAATATGCGAGGAATGTTCATCGCCCCGCCTCTGCGCTTGGCGCCGCCTTCAGATACATTGGCAGACCGGCGATCGTCAGAATTACTTCACCGGCCAGCTCGGCCGCCCATTGATTCAGCAAACCCTGCGCATCGCGGAACGCGCGCGTGATCGCCGCTTCGGGTACAGTGCCGCTGCCTAACTCATTCGACACTAGAATCACATGGCGGTTCTGTGCTGCCGCGGCCAGTCGCAATAACTCTGCGCGCGCGATCTCCTGCACGCGGTCCGGCTCTTCACCGCGGTATTCCCAAAACAGATTGCTTAGCCAGACAGTGAGGCAATCCACCAGCACCGCTTCTTCACCCACGGCCTGTTCCACTTCAGCGGCAAGCGACAGCGGCGCTTCCACAGTTCGCCACTCTGCAGGGCGGTGCGAGCGGTGGTGCGCAATACGCGCCGCCATCTCCGGGTCGTCGCCCACTTGCGCGGTCGCAATGTACACGACGCGCTGGTGCGCCGCTGCGAATTTTTGCGCCAATCGCGATTTGCCGCTTCTAGCGCCGCCAAGAATCAGTGTCAGCATCGTCGAGGAGTCCGTGGCTCCAACTGCTAAGCCGCGACAGCCTCAAACGAAAGGAAGGAAATAATCGGAGGAAACAGCCCGGAACCAAAGGCCGCTCGCCGCATGATCTGCTTTCGCCCGAAGCATAGCGCTGCTCGCCCCAAGGCAGGTCTCCTGACTCACAGGTCATCGCGACACCGGCTGCCTTCCCGTTCCGGGGAACAGTGGCTCAATACGCCGGCCGCTCGCTGTTTACAGTGGCGGGACCGTGCGGGAGTTTCACCCGCTTCCCTTTTCACTCGCCCCAACGGCGAGCACCTCAAGGATTTTCAAGCCTAACACACGGTAAAACGGGGGTCAATTAGCGACGCGGGTATTTACCACCCGCTACCAATCTAAGCCGAGTAACGGGCCGCGCGTGCGCCAGACCGTTTGAAATCCGGCGCGTAAAGTAAAGCTTCGGCCTTTGACGAAAAATGACGCGACGCCCGGTAGTTCCGGCAGTTGAATAGTAGTAACAAGCACGTTTCGATTTCGTAGTGCAGTACGGCGCACCGCAGCCGATTCAATCCCTTTCAGCTTGTCGAATTTCAGCAGGTCGGCGTAGAAGCGCGACCAGACGCCGTTTACATCCACCTCCGTAAATTCAAGCGCGACTGCGTTACTCTCTAACGCCGCATCGTAATCGCAGCGCCGGAGACGCCCGTGCACCACCGCGCCATCCGCAAGTAAGGGTCGACCCTTCCATTGCACCGTTCCCACGACGCGTCCTTCGATCAGTTTGCCAACGGTATCGGACGCGGAGATTGGCGTCGTCAGTCGAACGGTTACCAGCAGTAGCGCCGGTAACCTCGGCTCTGGTTTGTTAGACGGCGTTCGCGCGGACTCGGCCGGCGCGCTCGGCGTATCCTTTTCTTCGAAGCGTATGTTGCTGTGCGCCTCGAATGCGCGGCAGTGCGTGAAGTCGAAATGGTCGTAGTCTTCCACGCCAGATCCCAGCTTCAGGTCTAAGTCAGCCTGCTTCACCAATGCGGCATCGAATGCGCCGATGCGCGTGCGAGTGTAATCGACGGTATAAGTTGCGCTCGTTAATGGTAAGTAAGCCGGAATATCTTCGGCTCTTGCTTCCAGCCGTAACAAATCAAAAGTCTTCGCATCCACCCAGAACGACCCCGCCTCGCCAACGTTTCCGCTGCCGCCCGGGATCGATATGTTAAGCCCCGAGAGTTTTTGAGAAAGCCGGAAATCGTATCTGATAGCCGCATGTCCCGCCAACGCATCCGCGCCACGCTCCGTGAATGTCGCAAGGTCTGAGCTGAAAAGGTTGTGCAGCGTGATTCCGAAGATGCCGTTCGAGATCATGCCCGCGCCGATAAATGATGTTGGATTCTCTTCCGAAAGGTCGCGTGCGCCGGGCGAGCCATACCATTCGTGTCCGTTGTTGTAGACAACTTCTAAGCCTATGCGGTCGAGTGATCTCAGTCTGGTCGCGTGCGCTTCTTTATGAAAGCGCGTGATGGTTTCGAGACAGGTGCAGTTCGGGAGTTGCGCAAAATCATCTCGAACGTGGTCTTTGATACGGCGCAATCGCATCCCTTCGGGGGGTAAGTTCTGCACCGCGGCCGCGGCGGCCCACATCCCTAGCAGCCCCGCGAACAGACCTGTGCGAACGGTCAATAAGCTGGACACGCAACGAGAGTCTATCACACACTAATACCGTGCCTATCTGCCGCGGATCTCTTCGCGCGTTATTGCTATACGATGTGGCGGAAGAGCTTGACCTCGATGTGTTGCGCCACCTTGTCGGCGGCCAGCCTCCCGCGCGTTCCCCCGGTTTCAAGCTTGCCACGCCCGATTACGTCCGTTTTGAGCGGGCGCCAATCTTGGAGCCATGCGCGCCGGTGCGTCTTTCAACAGGCGAAACCGCCACCGCCAGTTTGCGCTATTTCGATTACGGCGTTGTCAGCGTAGAGTATGAGTTGCCGTTCGAGACCGACTGGCCAGGTCTGATCGCACTCTCCAATAGATGGATTGAGGCTGGTGAGGTGGAGCGCCGCGGACCGGTTACGGTGCGGGAACAGCTCACGCGGTTGCAATCCGCCTTGCGCAAGCCCTACGCGGAGTGGGTGGACGAAGCATATTACGTAATTCACTTGCGCGAAGTGGTGGACGGCCAAAACCCGCAGCCAACCGGCGACCGCTTGATCGCCGAGTACGGGCGGGAGATCAGCCAGGTAATTCGCGGCGAAGTCCAGGCCCTTTCCGACAGCGAACGCGCGGAGGTGCTGTCGTCTAGCCTCTCTTACTACCCCACGGACCTGCTTGTGGTCGGGTGGTTAGCCGCCGTAGTCTACGACACGCCGGAGGGCGCCGCACCCTTGGTCCAGTTAGTCGAATATGCCAACACCCAATTACTCGAATATCGGCGTTACGACGAGATCCTCACCGCCGTATTGAAGGATGCCTATGCGGCGCTGGAACGGCGCGGCGGTCCCTTCTCGCGCTGGCGTCTCGCGCGCGATGCCAGGCGGCTGAACCGTCTCCGCTTGGATATCACGGAGCTTACCGAGCGCGCGGACAACGCCATCAAGTTTCTGAGCGACATGTACTATGCGCGCGCGTATCGCCTGGCCGACGCCAAAGTAGGCGCCGCCGATTACCGGGCGTTAGTCGACGAAAAACTAAGAACGGCAGGCGAATTGTACGAGTTCATGGTGAACGAGTTTCGCGAGGCGCGCGGCTTTCTCCTCGAGTTACTGGTGATCGTCATCCTCATCATCGAATTAGTGCCGATCTTTCGCGGTAAGTAGCCGGCGGCGCCGGTGTATGGTTTTCGGCGCGCGGTAGGCGTAGAATAACGTGAACTTCTTATTACGGAGGGATAGCCATGTTCGCGAATCTCTGCAAAGCTAGCTTCGCCGTCGGCCTGTTAACGCTGGCGGCATGCTCGCCGAGTCCTTCTACGCCGGTGGCCGCTAAGTCGGATGCGGACGCCGCCAAACAGACGCCCGCAGGTCCGCCCCAGCCGGTTGCGGCAAAGGAGGCATTCTGGAAAATGTACACCCCGGCGCATTCCTGGGCTCCCGATCTGGTTACCATTGGGCTGAAGAGCGGAGAGGCGGCCGGCGTCAAAAATGCCGATGGCAAAGCTGCCATATGGCGCGCCGTGTTCGGTTCACCATCCAAGCGCCAGTCTCGTACCTATGTCTACGCCGTTGCGGATCAACCCCCCGACGTGTTGAAGGGGATTAAAGGGCAGTTGCCGGAGCCCTGGGGCGGGCCGACCAACGCTGTTATGCCGTTTCACACAGGCGATTTCAGTGTGGACTCTGACGCTGCTTACAAAACCGCGGCCTCTAAGGCGTCAGAATGGCTGAAGCAAAAAGATAACGCCGAAAAGCCCGTGTCGCTTTCATTGGGCGCGGCCGCAAAATACGAGGGGCCTGTATGGGCGATTATGTTTGGCACAAGCAAATCGGGCTATCTCGCTCTGGTCAACGCCACCAGTGGCGAAGTGCTGAGCAAGTAACAAGCGTTCAGCGGATGGTAACGGTTCCCGTGGCGCGCATCTTAGCCGCGGCCTCCGGAGGAACTCGCCAATTCGAGTCGAAACGTCCCTCGGCAATCACATTTGCCAGTGACCCCTTAAACAGAATGTAGTCGCCGAAGGTCGAAACCAGGCGGTACGGTTCCGGAGCGAAGCGGTCCCCGCCGCGGTTGATCTCAGAGGCGCCGGTCCACCACGGAAGCCCGGAATTGATGACGACGTAGTGCGCGCCCGCTGGTGCAATAAAGAGCAGTCCATAGTCGGCTGCGCCCGGATTCAAA
This sequence comes from Bryobacteraceae bacterium, assembly GCA_036268375.1. Classification (GTDB taxonomy): domain Bacteria; phylum Acidobacteriota; class Terriglobia; order Bryobacterales; family Bryobacteraceae; genus PALSA-243. Next base: position 13,053 of record DATAUH010000443.1, read on the forward strand.
TGTAGCGGCAGATCGTGGGATAGATGCGCGATTACGGAGTTCGTTTGTTCGGTCCCGAAGAGGATTGCGTCCGAGCCCTCAACGTCGGCCGCAGTTACGGCCGAGTCCGCCAGCACTCGCGCGCCATTCGTCCATTTGGCGGCGTGTTCCGCCGATGCAGCGGCGCCTGCTCCGTATACATAGATCGGCGTACCCGTAAATGCGGCGGCAATCGGCCCTTCTGATCCAGCGCGTTTTCCTGCGGAAACATAGCGCTGTGCTCTCCACTGAGCGCCGGTTCGCATGAAAGAGAGCGGCGCGCCGGCTTTGAGACGAATCGCCGTTCCGTTGATCACGATCGAAGTTGCCGGCTCGTGCGCCGATAGGGTGAAGCCGTCGACGTTCTGCGTCGCCACCGTTATCTGCGCGGCGCTTGCTCTGCGCGCGTCAATTATCGCGGGCGTTCCCGGCGTTAGGCCATCAATGCGCACCCAATAAGCGGAACTGTACCGGTAACAATTGGCCACGAAGCGTACGCGTTCCGGATTGAGATTGCGCTTGATTTCAGAAAACCAATCGAAAATGGCGCCGCGCTTGTATACAACACTCCAGATATCGTGACGCACGCTCGGATATTCAAAGTACCGGACTGCCACGCCTGCTTCTTCGAACTTTCTCTGCCAGTCGCGCGACGAATGCGCCGCCACGATCGGATCCTGCAGGCCTTGTAACAACCGCACCGGCAAGTTGAAAGCGTTCATCGCAAGCGCTTCTGCGTCCGGCGGCGCCGCTGGCGCCAACGCGGCCACAGCGGCCCAGATATCGGGACGCGTAAGCGCATACCAAAGCGCTCCTCCGCCGCCCATGGAAACGCCCGTCAAAAAAACGCGGTCCACATCGATTGAATAGCGCCGTTCCACATCCGCCAGCATGTCGTAAACGTCGTCTTCCGCAATTCCTTGGTAGCCGATGGTTCCACGAGCCAACGGAAACGCCACAATGTACTCGACATCGCGAGCCACGGGATAGAAGCGTGGATCGAGAGGATCCACCGCGCTGAACGGTGTAGAAGCGCCAAACAGTTGCCGGAAATTCAGACGATGCGTCGATTCTTCGGAGTGCAGGCTGACCAGCAGCGGGTAAGTCGTGTCGCGATCGAAGTCGGGCGGGAGATACAACGCGTACGGCTGCTGGGAATGGTCTACCGTCGAAGCGAAATTCAATGACAGTGGGCCGTTCGGCCGCTGCGCGTAGGCGCCAAGAGCGCCAAGCGATAGAGCCAAAACCAAAGCTGCGCCGTCGCTATGCATTTGCGCACTGCTTCTTGGCTGCGGGCAGCCAATTGCTGAACCACGCGCGGAACTCCTCCAGGCGTTGCTGCTTTTTCGCAGTCAACGGCACTGGCAGATGTCCGGTCTTGACGCCGCGCAGCGCTACCGCCGTTTTCAGCGCAACCGGGGCAGGGAATTGCCGTGTCCAGGCGTCGAACTCCTCCAGCATTCCTTGCGCAATCGTCACCGCTTCGTCGCGTCCTTCACGCGACGCCTTGTACTTTGCCACCACTACTTCGGGAATCGCGCCGGCCGGGGCGCTAACGGCGTCGGCAAATCCAGCAAAACCACCCTCTGCCACGATGGCTTTGGCAGTCGCCGGATCAATCGGTGTGCACAAACCTGGAGAATCGATCAAATACACCGGCGGCCCGGCGTCCGCGTGCGCGGGAGTATTGACTGTCGTGTGAGCCGCGAACTGATGGTAGAACTCGCGGATGTCATCCTGCTCATACGCGAACCCGAACGGCGGCGGCAGGAGCAATCCGCATGCTCCCGCATCACGCGCATCACGCGCCAGCGCCAACGCGCTGTCCAACGTGGCTGCGCCGATTCCCACATAAACGGGCACGCGGCTTCGGCGGATCGCCAGGCAGAGAAAGCGCGAGCGCTCGTCGGGGGACAACGCCGCGTACTCCCCAATCGCCGTAAACAGCGCGATGCCGCTCACGCCTGAGCGCGATAGAAAGTCGATCAGCTCGTAGCCCGCGCCGAAATCGATCTCTTCACGCTGATTCCGCGGAGTTACGGCGGCGGCGATCGGACCATCCGGGCTGGTTCCTACTGGTAAACGCATCGGAGCAGCGCTTTCTGGTCATCACTTTATCATTTCGCCGAATATCAACGGACTTACGAGGCCGCCTTCCCTGCCTGTCACACGAAAAGATTGTTCTATTCCTCAGCCCGCGTGTTGTCTCTAGGACAGAGATGAACATTCTATGACGGCGCCGATGCTGAGGTGTGCTCTATCATCGGTTTGTAGCCGTCGAGGAGTACGCGCATGTCCAATCAACAGCCGCTCTCACCCGAAGAACTTCGCAAGATCAATGCCTACTGGTCCGCCGCCAACTATCTTTCGGTGGGGCAAATCTACTTATTCAACAATCCGTTGCTTTCGGAGCCGCTGAAGCCGGAACACATTAAGCCGCGTTTGCTTGGACACTGGGGAACCACTCCCGGATTGAATTTTATCTACGCGCACTGCAACCGCGTAATTCGCAAATACGATCTCGACATGATCTACATCGCCGGCCCTGGACACGGCGGTCCGGGCGTGGTGGCGAACACCTATCTTGAAGGCACGTACAGCGAGCTCTATCCCAACATCGGTCGCGATGTGGAAGGGCTGCAGCGCCTCTTCAAGCAGTTTTCGTTTCCCGGCGGCATTCCGAGCCATTGCGCGCCGGAAACGCCCGGCTCAATTCATGAGGGCGGGGAGCTTGGTTACTCGCTTCTGCACGCGCACGGCGCAGTCTTTGACAATCCGGATCTGATCGCGTGCTGCGTAATCGGAGACGGCGAAGCGGAAACCGGCTCGCTCGCTGCCAGTTGGCATTCCAACAAATTTTTGAATCCTGCGCGTGATGGCGCCGTCCTTCCGATATTGCATTTGAACGGGTATAAGATCGCCAATCCCACGCTGCTGGCGCGCATCCCGCAAGAGGAACTCACCCAGCTATTTCGTGGATACGGCTACGAACCGCATTACGTAGAAGGTCACGAGCCGGAAATCATGCATCAATTGATGGCGTCCGCAATGGACGGCCTGATCGAGGAGATCCACCGCATCCAACAATCGGCGCGTTCGAAGGGGGCCGAATCTGCCGAACGTCCTCGTTGGCCTGTGATGATCCTGCGTACTCCCAAGGGCTGGACCTGTCCCAAAACTGTCGACGGACTTCCCGTCGAAAATTCGTGGCGCGCGCATCAGGTGCCCTTCGGTGAAGTACGCTCCAAACCCGAGCACCTCGAAATTCTGGAGCAATGGATGCGCAGCTATAAGCCCGAGGAGCTATTCGACAGCACCGGCCGCCTCATTCCGGATCTCGCCGAACTTCCGCCGAAGGGTAACCGGCGCATGAGCGCCAATCCGCATGCCAATGGCGGCCTGCTTTTGCGCGACCTGTGCCTTCCCAATTTCCGCAAATATGCCGTGGATCTTCCAAAGCCGGGATCGGTTCGCGCCGAGGGCACGCGGATTCTCGGCGCTTACCTGCGCGATGTCTTCCGCCTCAATCAGGACGCGAGCAACTTCCGCATCGTAGGTCCGGATGAAACCGCGTCCAATCGATTGACGGACGTCTTCGATGCCACCGGCCGCCTCTTCGAAGCCGAGATTCTGCCCACCGATGACCACTTGGCGCGCGATGGCCGCGTGATGGATTCCGCGCTCAGCGAGAACCTCTGCCAAGGGTGGCTGGAGGGCTATCTGCTTACCGGCCGTCACGGCCTTTTCTCCTGCTACGAAGCTTTTGTTCACATCATCGATTCGATGTTCAACCAGCATGCAAAGTGGTTGGAGAGCGCGGGGCGCATTCCGTGGCGCCGGCCCATCGCCTCCCTGAACTATCTGCTGACTTCCCACGTATGGCAGCAGGACCACAACGGCTTCACGCATCAGGATCCCGGATTTATCGACCTCGTCGTCAACAAGAAGGCCAGCGTCTGCCGCGTCTACCTGCCGCCCGATGCGAATTGCCTGCTCTCGGTCGCCGATCATTGCCTTCGCAGCCGCCATTACGTGAACGTGATTGTCGCCGGCAAAGCTCCGGAGGCCCAGTGGCTCACCATGGACGAAGCCGTCAAGCACTGCACGCAGGGATTAGGCATTTGGGAATGGGCGAGCAACGATGAAGCCGGAGAACCGGACGCTGTGATGGCGTGTTGCGGTGATGTCCCCACTTTAGAAGCGCTCGCGGCCGTCGATTGGCTGCGCCAAAATCTGCCCGACCTCAAAATTCGCGTCGTCAACATTGTGGATCTGATGACGCTGCAGCCCAAGAGCGAACATCCGCATGGAGTTTCTGACGCAGATTTCGATTCCATTTTTACCCTCAACAAGCCGGTAATCTTCGCCTTCCACGGTTACCCCTGGCTGATTCATCGCCTCACCTACCGGCGCGCGAATCACGACAACATTCACGTCCGCGGCTACAAAGAAGAAGGCACGACCACCACTCCTTTCGATATGACCGTGATGAACGATCTGGATCGCTTCCACTTGGCCATGGACGTTATCGAACGCGTTCCCGGCCTCGCTGCCCGCGCCAGCCGTCAGAAGCAGCGCTTGCGCAATTTGCTCATCGATCACAAGCTGCACATCGCCCAATATGGCGAAGATCTTCCCGAAGTCCGCGATTGGAAGTGGCCGGCGTAAGCATGCGCGTTTTAGTTCTGAATGGCGGGTCCAGCAGTCTCAAAGCGGCTGTGTTTGACGTCGTCGCTTCAACCGAAGAGACGGATCCCGCTCAGCCGCTTTGGCAAAAAGAGTCGCCGATCGATGACGCTGAGTCCGCCAGTGTCCTGTTGCGATCTCTCGATCCGTCGCTGAAAGTCGAAGCTGTGGGCCATCGCATTGTCAACGGCGGAAAATCCTTCGGTTCGTCCGAGCGGATTACCGCGCAGGTAAAAAATACGTTGACCGAACTCGCGCAGTCTGCTCCGCAGCACAACAAGCTGGAGATGGCTGCCATCGAAGCAGCCGAAAAAGTCCTCGGCAGGGATATCCCCCAGGTGGCGGTCTTTGACAGCGCGTTTCACTCTACGCTGCCTCCCGCGGCCTACACGTATCCCGGTCCGTCCGCATGGATCGAGGAAGGAATCAGGCGTTTCGGATTTCACGGAATCAGTCACCGCTATGTGTCGCGCCGCGCCGCACGAATGCTGCGCCGCCCCGTGGAAGAGTTAAAACTGATCACGTGTCATCTCGGGAACGGCTGCTCGCTGGCGGCGATCGATGCGGGTCGCAGCATCGACACCACGATGGGCTTTACGCCACTCGAAGGGCTAATGATGGGTTCGCGCTCCGGTTCTATCGATCCCGGCATCATCATTTTTCTGATGCGCAAACATGGCTACACCCCGGACGATATCGATCGCATCCTGAATCGCGAATCGGGACTGAAGGGCCTGGGCGGTTCGAGCGACATGCGCGAAATCATGGCATCGCGCGACCGCGGCGATTCACGCGCATCGCTGGCCTTCGACGTTTTTGTACACCGTGTGCGGTCGGGTATTGGCGCCATGCTCGCATCCTTGGGCGGCGTCGATGCCCTGGTATTCACCGGAGGAATCGGGGAGCATGCTCCGCAAATTCGCCAAGCGGTCTGCTGCCAGTTCGTTTTTTCGAATCTACATCTCGATCCCGCACTCAACCAGGAAAAGCCGGATATCGACGTTGCAACGCCGCGGTCCGCTGTTCGAATTCCGGTGATTCACACCGAGGAAGATTGGGAAATTGCGCGCGAGACCAGGCGCGTGTGCGAACTTCAGGCCGCCGGTTGAGTCGTCCGCGAGCGGTCGCGCAGTTCCCGCTCAGCGCGCAGCCAGTCCTCTACCGCGAAACCGTGTTTCCCGCCTCTCGCTTCCCAGTACGAATACGCCAAACGCGCGATCTCGTGGTCTGATGCGACGACTGTCGTTGCGCACTCTCGCGCTGGTGGTTTGCGGCTGGGTTCGGTGCGCGGCGAAGTCGTTACAGCGGCGCTCTCTGGGGAATTACGGCGTGAAATTCGACAGGCATGGGCCATACGTTTTAAATTTCACGTTATAACAGATTGCCAGCAGAATTTGGGGCCCAATTTGCACATGCCGTTTAACGCCCGCCCATGGCCAACTTCAACTCGCTCTCCGATGACCCGTTATGGTACAAAGACGCAGTCATTTACGAAATCCATGTACGCGCCTTCTACGATCACAACGGCGACGGCATGGGAGATTTTGCCGGTCTCACGCAAAAATTGGATTACCTGCAGGACCTTGGCGTCACCGCTCTGTGGCTTCTGCCCTTTTGTCCCTCTCCGTGGAGGGATGACGGCTACGACATCGCCGATTACGAAAACGTTCACCCCGCCTATGGAACTCTGCGCGATTTCCAGGTCTTTCTTCGCGAGGCACATTCACGCGGGCTGCGCGTCATTAGCGAACTTGTCGTAAACCACACGTCCGATCAGCACGTCTGGTTTCAGCGTTCACGCCGCGCCGCGCCGGGATCGCGCTGGCGAAACTTCTACGTTTGGAGCGATACTCCAGAACGCTACAGCGATGCGCGCATCATCTTCAAAGATTTTGAATCCTCCAACTGGAATTGGGACCCCATAGCCAAGGCGTATTATTGGCACCGTTTCTATTCGCATCAGCCCGATTTGAACTTCGATAATCCCGAAGTTCGCAACGCGGTTGTGGCGGCGATGGACTTCTGGTTCGATTTGGGCGTGGATGGCCTCCGCTTGGACGCTATCCCTTATCTCTACGAGCGCGAGGGAACCAACTGCGAGAATTTGCCGGAGACGCACCAGTTCCTGCGGGAGTTGCGCGCGCATGTCGATTCCCGCCATCACGGGCGCATGCTATTGGCGGAGGCGAATCAGTGGCCCGAGGACGCGATTGCCTATTTCGGCAACGGCGACGAATGCCACATGGCGTTTCACTTCCCGCTGATGCCTCGCCTTTTTATGTCGACGCGCATGGAGGATCGCTATCCGGTAACGGAGATTCTCGGCCTTACGCCGCCGATTCCTGAAAATTCCCAGTGGGCCGTTTTCTTGCGCAACCACGATGAACTCACGCTGGAGATGGTCACCGACGAAGAGCGGGACTACATGTATCGCGTCTACGCCGAAGACCGTCACATGCGCATCAACCTCGGTATCCGGCGCCGCCTGGCCCCGCTGCTCGAAAACGACCGCCGGCGCATTGAGCTGATGAACGCGCTGTTGTTTTCACTCCCGGGCACGCCCGTGATTTACTACGGCGATGAGATCGGGATGGGCGACAACTTTTATCTCGGCGATCGCAACGGCGTCCGTACGCCCATGCAGTGGTCGGGCGACCGCAATGCAGGCTTTTCGCGCGCCAATCCGCAGCGCTTGTACCTGCCCGCAATCATCGATCCCGAGTATCACTACGAAGCCCTCAACGTCGAGACGCAGCAAAACAATCCTCACTCGCTTCTCTGGTGGATGAAGCGGGCGCTGGCGCAACGCAAACAGTGGCGCGCGTTAGGGCGGGGAAGTATCGAATTTTTTTATCCGGAAAACCGCCGCGTCCTCGCGTTTATGCGTAGCTATGAGGGCGAAAACATCCTGGTGGTAGCGAATCTGTCGCGTTTTGCGCAGGCCTGCGAAATTGATCTTTCGCGCTTTCAGGGACTGATCCCGCAGGAACTCTTCGGAAAATCCGACTTCCCGCAAATTACCGATCGTCCCTACTTTCTCTCGCTGGGGCCTCACGCGTTCTATTGGTTTGCACTGCGCGGGCGCGAAACGGCCCAGGAAGCGCTACGCGGGCCTCAAGCGGAGGTGCCGCTCATTGTGATCGAGTCGTGGGAGAATCCACTGACGCAGCCGGTGCGCGATACCATCAGCCGGATGATGCCGGCGTTCCTGCGCGAGCGCCGTTGGTTTCGCGGCAAGGCGCGCCCCATACGTCAGATCGATATTTTCGACCTCATCCCGTTCCCCAAATCCAACTCTTTCATCGCGCTTTTGCGCGTCGAATACAGCGAAGGCGAGCCGGAGATTTACACCCTGTCGCTTTCGATTTCGCGTGAGATGAGCGCGCAGCGGGAGTGGCTGTTGGCGCGGCTCCAGGCGCGTGACGGATCGCAGGGCGAACTCTACAGCGCGCTGCTGAATCGAGAATTCGGCGATGAACTGCTGATTTCGATTCTGCGCCGTAAGCGCTTCGCCGGCGAACGCGGGGAGCTCACGTCCGCGCATACGCGTGCATTCCGCTCGCTGTGGGGTAAGGACCGTCCGGCGCTGGAACCCATGCTATCGCGCGCCGATCAGGACAACACGGTCATCTTCTACGGCGACCGGTTCGCGCTCAAACTGTTCCGCGAAATCGAAGACGGCCCGCATCCGGAACAGGAGATCGGTCAACTTTTCACCGACCTTAAATTTCCCAACGCCGTTACCCTGGCCGGGGCGATCGAATATAAAACTCCGGGCGGCACTTGCGCCGTCGTCGCGCTCTTGCATGGATACGTGAAGGACGGCGTCGAATGTTGGAAATACACTCTCGATCATCTTGGCCTGTTCTTTGAACAAGCGATGGCGCGCAGCAGCTCAGGTCCATCGCCTGAGATGGAGGCGGAGTTGTCCCGCGGCGCTATGGCGTCCTATACCGAATTCGTGAAGTTGCTCGGCGTGCGAACCGCGGAGATGCATCTTGCCTTGGCAGCACGCCGCGAAGATCCGACTTTCTCGCCCGAGCCTTATTCCGATTTCTATCGCCACGGCATGTATCACGGCCTGCTGGCGCGTGTGGGCCGTACCATGGAGCACCTTCGGCTGATGCTGCCCCGCCTGCCGGAAACCGTTCGCGTAGACGCGCAAAATGTTCTTACTCACGAATCTGATATTCGCGAGCGGTATCGCTACCTTCGCGATAACCGCTTCACCGCGGCCCGCATCCGTGTTCACGGCGATTATCACCTCGGGCAGGTGCTCTACACCGGAAAAGACTTTGTCATCCTCGATTTCGAAGGCGACCCGGCCCGGCCGCTAAGTGAACGTCGCTTGAAGCGCTCCCCATTGCATGACGTCGCGGGAATGCTGGATTCGTTCTACCATGCATCCCACGCCGCCCTGTTCGGAGAGGCGCCGGGCGTCATCGCCAAGCCCGAAACTCTCGACGCCCTCGAGGGGTGGGCGAAGTTCTGGGCCCGCTCCGTCTCCGCGGATTTTCTAGCGGCGTATCTTGCAACACCCGGAATTGGCGAACTCTTGCCGCAAAACGCCCAGCATATCCGGCAACTCAACCGCATATTCCTGATCGACCTTGCTCTCCGAAAGCTCGCTTATGAGCTTGCTCACGCACCTGAACGCATTCGCATTCCCGCTCACGCCATACACGAACTCGTGGAGGATAAATGAAGCCGGCAAACGCGCCTTGCTCGACTTACCGATTGCAATTCAACCCGAATTTCCGTTTTGTGGACGGCCGCGATCTCGTTCCGTACCTCAGCGAACTCGGCATTACGGACCTCTATTCTTCCCCGCGTTATAAAGCTCGCCGCGGCAGTTCTCACGGCTACGACATTGCCAACCCTATGCGGGTGAATCCGGAACTGGGCACGGAAGAAGATTTCGACGAGATGGCGTCCAAGCTTCAGCACTATGGCATGGGCCTTCTGCTTGACACGGTGCCGAATCACATGGCCGCGAGTTACGAGAACCCGTGGTGGATGGATGTGCTCGAAAATGGGCGCGCGTCCGCCTATGCCACATACTTCGATATCGATTGGAATCCGCCAGCCGCCAAGGCCCCGTTTCTGCATGAAAATCGCGTCTTGCTGCCGATTTTGGGTGAACTGTACGGCGATGTTTTGAGTGCCAGGCAACTCACATTGAGGTTCGAAGACACCGGCATGTATGTCAGATACTTTGAGACTCGCCTGCCGCTCGATCCGAAATCCTATCTGACTGTACTGAGCCGCTGCAGCGGATTTCCCGCGCTGGATGAAGTTATCAAGGGGCTCATGGATCTGCCCGATCGCGACGATCCGTCACTGGAGAGCATCGCGGTACGCCGGCGCGACAAGGATCTCCTCAAGCAATCGCTATGGGTAGCTTATCAAGCGGATCCGAACTTCAAACGCTCTCTTGACGAAGCGCTCGTCTTCTTTAGCGATTCCGTGGACGATCTCGATCGCCTTCTGGCGCAACA
>DATAUH010000444.1:0-3355 GCA_036268375.1 Bryobacteraceae bacterium
GGGGCAGCGAATCCGGTTTGGAGGATTTGGAAATCCGCAGTGGATCGAGATCGCTGGCGTGACGGACGATATCCATCATCAGGGGCGCGAGGTACAGGCCGATCCACAAGTATTCTTGCCCTACTCGCAGCACACCAGTCCCGTACTCGTACTGGCATTGCGCGCACGCTCCGTTCCAGAAGTCTTAGCGCGCGCTGTTCGCGAAGCAGCGAACTCGATCGACTCTAATCAACCGATTTACGGCATCAAGACGATGGAGGAGCGCGTGTCGGAAACTGGTGCGCGACGTCGAGTAGAGACCTTGCTGCTAGCCGCATTTGCCCTGCTCGCGTTGACGCTGGCGGCGGTCGGCATTTACGGCGTAGTGTCGGAAGCCGTAGGGCAACGGACGCGCGAAATCGGCGTGCGAATGGCGTTAGGCGCGCGCTCCACCGACGTCGTGCGGATGATCTTACGCCGCAGCCTGGCGATGGCGCTAGCAGGAGTCGCCGCGGGCGTTGCGGCCAGTTTCTTTTTCACGAAATTTCTCGCAACGATGCTGTTTGAAGTGAAGCCGACGGACGCGGCGTCGTTCGCCGCAGCGGCCGGGGCCCTGCTCTTAGTGGCGTTGGCTGCGGCGTACCTGCCCGCTCGGAGAGCGGCGCATATCGACCCGGCAGTGGTTTTGCGCGGCGAGTAACATGTCTGACGTAAGACCAGGGTTAGAATGGAAAAATGAAGCTATGCGCTCTTCTGCTGACCGCGGCGCTTATCTGCCTCGGGCAGTCCATGACTGCCGACACAAGTAAGTGCTTCGGCAACCCCAACGCCGCGGTTCGTCTGGATGTTTTCAGTGATTTTGAATGCCCCGCGTGCCGCGCGTTTCATCTTGACTTGCTCCCCCAGATTGAGCGCGATTACGGTCCGACGGGAAAGATTTTTATCGTCAGCCATGAATATCCGCTGAACATTCCGGCGCACAAGTTCTCCCATGAAGTGGCGAACTACGCGACGGCGTGCGCGCGTATCGGCAAGTACGATGCTGTGGCCAACTCGCTGTTTCAAAACCAGCCGACGTGGTACAGCGAAGGGCCGAAGCCGGGCCAGTTTTGGGAGTACATCGCCGCGGTGCTGAATCCAGCGGAACAGAAGCGGGTGCAGGCGCTGGCGAAGGATCCGAGCGTGATTGCGGAGGTCAACAACGATGTCTCGCTGGGGACGCGGTTGAACGTGAATTCGACGCCGACCCTTATCCTTTCGCACGGATCCCAGCGCTATTCCCTGCCATGGCCGGTGAGCTACTCGCTCTTCAAATCCATGGTTGACGGCATGAAATGATGGCGCCAGGGGAAGTGCAATACGCCACGCCGAGCGCCGCTCGAAGCAAGGCTGCCGTGATTTTCATGATCGCGTCGCGATTGGTTTTAGGCGCGATCTTCCTCTATGCGGCGTACGTGAAGCTGAAAGCGCCATGGCAGTTGTTTGCCATGAGCATCGACTCCTACCAGGTGCTGCCGCTGGGAATGGCGGAGATGGCAGCGCACGTCATTCCGTGGCTGGAACTGGCGCTCGGGCTGCTCCTGATCGTGGGAATCGGACTGCGGATATCGGGAACGATCACGGCGCTCATTCTGGGAACCTTTTTTGCACTGATGCTGCGTGCCTATTTCAAAGGCATGCAAATTGATTGCGGCTGCTTCGGACCGGGCGAAACGATTTCGTGGAAGACGCTGCTGCGCGACGGGTCTATGGTGGCGGACGCGGTTGCGATGACCTGGCTGGCGTTTCTGCAGAAGCGATGAACGCGTCACCGGACGACGTTTTCGCGCGCGAACTGGCTTACCACGAGAAGCTCTATTCGGGATTTGCACAGAAGCACTTTGCGCGTCCGGCGGTAAGGGCGTTGCGCGCGCACATGGCGCAGCGAATCCTGCAAGCTACTGGAGCAGGGCTGAATTCGCGCGTGCTGAGCTTGGGCTGCGGCATCGGCGACACGGAGCTGCTGGTTGCGCCTAAGGTAGGCGAGATTGTTGGCGTGGACCTCTCCCCGGCGGCCATACGGCAGGCGCGGTTGGATGCCGAGCGTCTGGGCATTCGCAATGCTCGATTCGAGCAAGGCGGCGAGTGCGCGGAGACATTCGACGCGGTGATTGCGATTTTCTTTCTTCACCATTTGCCGGACGCGGAGTTGGAGGCGTTACCCGGCAAGCTGGCTAAGATTTTGAAGCCCGGCGGCGCGTTCTATTCGCTGGATCCCAGCCGGGCCCGGCTATCGGGCGTGGTGGGAAGGAAGCTGATTCCGCACCTGATGAAAAAATATCAGACGCCGGATGAGCGCGAGTTGGATGGAGAAATGGTAGCGGCCATATTCCGCCGCACGGGGTTCGATGCGCGCGTGGAGATGTACGATTTCGGTTCTTCTCCGCTTGCAGGGCTGTTCCCAGGGTGGCGATTGGGATATACCGCGGCGCGGCGCGTGGATGACTTACTTCTGCGTGCCCGGCGGTTGCGCGCGCGCGGCAGTAACTTCGAGATCGTAGCGCGGCTGAAGTAAGTTAGCTTGCGCTACGTTCGTCGTACATACAATCGCTCCTTGGCCCTGACGCCTTAGCGGCTACCGATTAATGCCGTCAACTCCTCAACTACGGCGACGACATACTGCTCATCGTTTTGGCAATACGGGCTGGGACATTAGCTGTTTGGCCACCTTCACTAAATTGGCCGCTCGGCTGAGAGTGGCCGCGGTGAGAGAGGACACCGCTCGGAGGGATTTCGTTCAAGGGCTGCTGCTAGACGTCATACTACACGGCCGCAGCGGCTTCGAAATCCTCGGCGCCATGCGTCAACTGGGATACCCGACGCCCGCGTTGATGTTAACCTGCATTTCTCACACACCTTCTGCTCCGGCGCGCGATAAGGCCGTGCCTACTTCGTTGCGCTCGTTCAGCGTGCTCGAGCCGTTGCGGCCCTCCGCGTGCTGACCTTCACGCGCCTCGTATCCACGGCCTTCTCACGCGCCTCGCGACGAACCTGTGTGAGAAATGCAGGTTAACTGTTTCAATGAGGGAAGCGGGTCTTAGGTTGAGGAGTGCAGCGTCTTACAAAAGAAAAAGGCGCTCCGGACTTGCCCGGAGCGCCAGAAGAATCACTAACGAACTACAAGCTAGAAGTCGAGCGACCAGCGGAGAATCATCGAACGAGTCCCGCTGGTGGACGTAATAGCGCCAAAGCTGCTGCTGGTCAAACTCAAGCTCCCCTGCCCGAAGTAAGGATGGTTGAGCCAATTGGAAGCCTCGGCGTACAGGCGCATGTTCACGCGTTCCGTGAAGCGGATATTCTTCGTCAAGGAAAGATTGAACGTGAACGAAGTCTTACC
>DATAUH010000445.1:0-4171 GCA_036268375.1 Bryobacteraceae bacterium
GAGATTGTCGCGGCGGCGTACGTGCGCCACTTCGTGCGCGATCACCGCCTCCAGTTGTGCGCGTGAGAGACGCTCTTCGATGCCGGAGGGTAGCAACAGCACGGGACGAAAGACGCCGAAGACGCCGGGCTCGGAAATCGACTGGGAGGAGAGCATTTTGACGCCTGACGATTCGCCGGCCAGTTGCGCGTTTCGTGCGGCGCGGGCAACCTTCCCCCAACGGAGGCGCCAACGACTAAGGATCGCGGCCGATCCGCAGAAATAGACGGTCCAGAGCACCTTTGACCAATCGTGGGCGGGTGCTGAGGTGTGCGCGCGAGAGCGATTGGAGCGGATCGCTGGTTCGTTGCGCGGTACGGACATCACGAATGTTAACCGGGATTGCGGAACGGCAGCCGGCGGAGGCGCTGAAATCTGACTGCCGAGCCACACGAGCACCGAGAAGGGCAGCAGGAACTTGATACTGGCGGCCATCCACAGGAGGTGGCGAGTGCGCGCGTGATTCGTGCGAAATGCGAGTGCGATCAGCGCGGCGCCGAACGCAAAGAGCGTCGATTGCAGCAGATGGTTGGCGAGCGGAGTCACGGCTGTTTCTCCTTTTTTGCCAATTGCCGCAGAGTCTTCTGCGCGTTCTTGATGTCTTGTGGCGTGAGTTTGGCTGACTCGAACAGTTGCGCCATCACGGGCTGGGAGCGGCCGCCGAAGAGCCGGAGCAGATCGTCCATGAAGCGTCGCGCGGCGGCGTCGCGCGAGACAACGGCTTCGAAGATGTGCGCATTCGAAATTTTGCGGACGCGGCGGACAGCTTTCTTCTCCTCGAGGCGGTAAACGGTGGTTTGGACGGTGGTGTAGGCGGGGCGGTCTTTTTCGGAGAAGGTTTCCTGGATTTCGCGGATGGAGATGGGGCCGCGCTCCCACAGCGCCTGCATGATTTGCAATTCGAGCGGCGTGAATTTCGAAAGCGGCATAACGCTCCTACTAAAATATGTGCGAGTCTACTACAAGTTTATGTGGAATTCAATGGAGGTTTTCGTAGCGGTTTGAGGCGGTTTTGCCCGCCGGCATCAGTGGCGTGGCGCTTTCCCGCGCCTAGAGCGGCCACGTGGCCGCACCATTTGCCTGTCGCCGCGATTTGCCGAACCAGCACGGAGAGGCCTGCTATCATGATTCTTCATGCCTCAAGCCACTCCCACAGTGGTCATCGTAGGCAGACCCAACGTCGGGAAGTCCACCCTTTTTAATCGGATCACGGGACAGCGGCGCGCCATTGTTGGCGATGAGCCGGGAATTACTCGCGATCGCATACACGGGTCCGCTGAACATGATGGCCGCCGCTTTGAAGTGATCGACACGGGCGGGATCGTTGTCGACGACCGGGAATATATTCCCGGGCAGATTCTGCGGCAGGCGGAGGTGGCGCTGGAATCGGCGTCACAGATCATTTTCCTGGTGGACGGCCGGTCGGAAATCACGGGCGCGGACCGCGATTTGGCCCAGATGCTGCAACGGCTCGGGAAGCCGGTTACGTTGGCGGTCAATAAGGCCGACACGGCTGCGCGTGAAGATCTGGCGAACGCGTTTTATGAGCTCGGCATCCCGGACGTGTACCCGGTTTCGGCGGAACATGCCACAGGCGTCGACGCGCTGTTGGATCATGTGACGGCGAACTTTCCTGTCACTCCGGAAGATTCAGTAGAGGATTCTGCCGGTCAGGCCGAGGCGGCTCCGGAGCGCCTGGAAATCAAGGTAGCAATCATCGGGCGTCCGAATGTCGGGAAGTCGACGCTTTTGAATGCGCTGACGGGACAGGAGCGCGCGATTGTGTCACCGATTGCGGGTACCACTCGCGATGCGGTGGACGAAAAGGTAGAGCACGAGGGCACGGAGTTCGTTTTTATCGACACCGCGGGCATTCGGCGCAAGGGCAAGACGCACGAGATGGCAGAAAAGCTGAGCGTGGTGATGGCGCGGCGCCACATACGCATGGCGCACGCGGTGTTGCTGGTGATGGATGCGACGGAAGGCGTGGTGGGGCTGGACGCGACGATTGCGGGATATGCGCATGAGGGCGGGCGCGCGGTAATTATCTGCGTGAACAAGTCGGACGAACTTCCGCGCTCGAAGAAACAAGAGTTCGAGGAGCAGATTCGGGATAAGTGTAAGTTTCTGGACTACGCGCCGGTGGTATTCATCTCGGCGAAGACGGGCCTGGGAGTCAGTAAGCTATATTCATTGATCAAGGAAGTGTACGAATCGGCCTCAAAGCGGATCACGACGGGCGAACTGAATCGGTTCGTGGAGTCGCTGCAGTTTGAGGATCGGAAGATCTTCTATGTGACTCAGGCTTCGATCCGGCCGCCTGCGTTTATTGTGTTCACAAATAAGAGTTCGCCGCTGCACTTTTCGCATGAGCGCTACCTTGTGAATCAGATTCGGAGACGATTTGGATTCCGCGGCACGCCCGTGTTGCTGAAAACGCGAGCAAAAGAGGGAAAACGCACGCGCGGGTGATAGAATGCTGGACAGTAGCATGATCGCAATCATTACTCTTATAAAAGGAGGTCGCTCCTAATGTGGAATAAGAAACGGGATGAGGAGCCTCCGAGAAGCTATACTCCTCCTCCCCCGCCGCCGAAGCCGGCCCCAGTAGCAGCGCCCCCGAGTCCGATCGAAACGAAAAAGGAGATTACGCCTGTGTCCAGCATGCCAGTTGGGAAATTCGAACCGCCAAACAGCTCCGCATCCGCGAGCATCGGCAAGGCCGTGAAGGTGGTTGGCCAGATTTATAGCCGCGAAGATCTGTACGTGGACGGCGAAGTGGAGGGCACTGTAGAGGCGCTCGAACACAAGCTGACCATCGGACCGAATGGCGCCGTGCGCGCGGGAGTGAAGGCGCGCGAGGTAGTTGCGCTGGGCACGATTCAGGGGAACGTGGAAGCGCACGACAAGATCGAGATCCGCAAGGAAGCGAAGTTGGTGGGCGATATACGCACGGCCCGCATCATTATTGAAGACGGCGCGTATTTCAAGGGCAGCATCGATATCGTAAAGCCGGAACCCAAGACCGCGCCCAAGGCAGCGCCCGCCGCGCAGCCTGCGTCAACGCCCGCAGCCTCAGCCTCCGCGCCGCAACCGGCGCACGCTTCGGCCGGGTCAGGCGATTTCAAGCGATAGTGGCAGGGGGCCGCGAAGAAGTTGCTTCCCGATAAGTTGAAAAGCATGCTGCGCGGCCCTCGCGCAGGACAACAGGCGAGTGTGCCCACGCCGCCGCCGCGGGCGCTGCTCAGCGGCAAGCCGCCTTCAGGCGAGGCAGCGGTGGGGGAACGCTCCAGCCGCGGGTTGGAGGAGTTCTTTCGCTACGTGCGGGATACCTCTGGCCTGACGATTCTGGATCTGGGTCCTGCTACGCAAGCCAACATCAATTTCATTACGAATCTGGGTCACCGCATTTATACGGCGGATTTTCTGCAGGTGCTGGACGATACGTTTGGGTTAAACGATACAGTTGATCAATCGAACCCTGGACGCATCGAATATTTTATGAAGCAGGCGCTGGATTACCCGGCTGACCATTTTGATGGCGTGCTGATTTGGGATGTGCTGGAGTATCTTGCGCCGGCGCTGCTGACCGCGGTGGTCGACCGGCTGAGCCAGATTGTGCGCAAGAAGAGCTACATGCTGGCCTTCTTTCACGCAGATGATAAGCAGGATTCGGTGCCCTATTATATGTTCCGCATACAGAGCCTTTCGACCCTGCAGGTGGCGCATCAGGGGCAGCGCCGGCCGGCGCAACTGTTCAACAACCGTAGTCTTGAAAAGCTGTTCGGTAAGTTCGAATCGGTGAAGTTTTTTCTGACCAAAGAGCGGCTGCGCGAAGTGATTATCAAGGCTTGACTCATGGCGCGCGGTTTGCGCTGGCTGCTATTCCTCACCGCTGTTCGATTAACTGCCGCATCTCTCACTTACAACCAAGACATAGCGCCTATCCTGGAGCACGCGTGCGCACCGTGCCATCGGTCCGGGGAGTCGGGCCCATTTCCACTGCTCACTTATGAGGAGGCGGCCAAGCGTGCGCCTCAGATTGCGGCAGTAACGGGGCGGCGGTATATGCCGCCCTGGCTGCCGGAGCACGGGTACGGCAGTTTTGCGGATGAGTTGCGCCTGAGCGATC
>DATAUH010000446.1:0-8719 GCA_036268375.1 Bryobacteraceae bacterium
ATGGCGCAACCCTGCGACCGTCTCCGAGCTCGCAATTTCCTTCCAAACGCGATACTGATGCCAGTGATACTCATCCGCGCGCGACCCCGCATCCGCCAGATCCTCTTCTACCAGCAGCAGCACATGGTCTTCCGGATGTTCCCGCCGGAATCGCATCGTCACATCGCGCAGCGGCACGCCTTCGTGGATCACGCGCTCGCGTCCGTTATGCCGAAAAATCGCTGGCGCATAAAAATCCTTGTGATACCAGCCCGACGCCGGCGTGAAATAAATGTTGAGCCCGATACACACGATCATCGCCGCGAACAGAACCGCGGATAGCTTCCGCTGCCGCTCCGCAAACCGCGCCACAATTGCCGCAAATGGCGGCGTCAGCAGCGCCATCGAAGGGTACACATAGCGCGCATAAGGCTGCGATGACATGACGATTGCGCCCGCAATCAATCCAATCGCCGCGGCCACGCGCGCCGCATAACTTCGTGACGCGAACAGTGCAATCGCCGCGAACGGCACAAGCAACAGGTATTGAAACCCGCCCGCTCCGTCCAATCCCTCCAGGTAGCGACTCGTATGGAACGTAAAATCGAACAGCGTCTTCCAATTCAGCGGTTGCGTGAACTGATTGTTCACAAACTCCACGGCGCGGTCGAGCAACGGTGAAGGGAACCGGTGGTTCAGAAACGGAAAAACCGGGTTGCCGGTCTTCGCGTACGCAATGATGTAAGCCGGCGCGCCGAAAACCACCAACAGAACCAGCGCCACCACCGCAGGCCTCGCAATTCGCCGCCTGCGAGCCTCAATTGCGGCCATCGCGAGCGCCACCACCACAAACGCGCACGCGCCCAGCTTCGCCGATGCCGCCGTACCCGCGAAAATTGCAGCCAGCCACAACTCGCGCCGCTCGCCGGTCTCGCGAAAACGCCACAGCTCAAGCGTCGCGGCAAAAATCATCGCCGTGATGAAGTTCTCGATGAAAAGCGAGCCCGTCAGCAGGTTCACCAGCGGTGTACTCACGAACAGCGCCGCAATTACCAGGGCCGCGGGCCGCGACGCCCATCGCCGCATTGCGCCATAGAGCATCCCAGTCAACGCCAGCAGCAGGCAAAAATTCAGCAGACTCGAAGCCGCCTCACCGCCCAGCAGGTAGACAATCGAGTATGTGAAGTCCGCCGCCATTGGCATCACGGTCCACACGAACGCCTCGGGCCGGAACGTCATCATGTGGTGCGCGGCCAGGTCAGCAGGAATCGCGAGGTGCATCGTCAACCCATCCGCGCTGTATTCGGGCATGATCGCCCCGAACCAGTGGATCGTCAAAACGAATATCAACAGCACAAGTGCGCCGCGTTCGCGCCAGTCGCGCAGTTCGATGCTGCGCAGCCAATCGAACCACCGGCGCAGCCTGGCGGGAAGCTCGCGACGGTCGACCACAATCGGCGCCGCCAGCACTAACCCCCAGGCCAATGGGTAATTCACCGGCGCGCGAGCCGTCAGCGTCATCACCAGCGCGTAAATGCCGGTCCCCAGCAGCGTGCTCAAGATGTCCGTCATGCCGTTCCACACGCGTTTCCCAGGCAATCGCCGCGTCACCACACTGCCCAGCGAATTCGCCGACGCCAGAAAAAACAGCAGCGCCAAAACCGCTCGCGGACCCGCCGCTACCGTCGTGGCCACCGCCAGCAGTGCCGGAAAGACCATCGCATAGACCCACGAAAACATCAGCAGCAGCGGTACGCTCCAGCCGGCGAACAGCGCGGCGAAGTGCGTCAGCCGGTGCAATCCCCACGGCATCCAGATGTACGGCTGGAACATCCGCACCGTCGTGAACCCGTACACCGCCGCGCCGGCCATTCCCACCAACACCGCAAAGCACAGCGCCGCCAGCAGTCTTGTCATCGCGCGATACGGTCGCCACAGCGCCAGAAAACGCAACAAGGGACCTAACGAAACACGCCGGGCTCCACGCCTCTCGATCGCTATCTCTTCGATCGGAATCGAATACTCGCGCGCCATCACTACCGTTTCCAGGTCGAACTCCGCTCCGCGTGATTCCAGGGTCAAAAGGCGCCGCGCAAGCTCCGCCGGAATCGATCGCAGCGTTGCAAACGGATCGCTCACGCCAATTCCCGCCAGCAGCAACGTGGGTAAATCGCGCCGCTCGCCGGTCGTCCCCAGAGTCAGCGCCTCTGGCCGCTGAGCGATGCGCACAATGTCCGATGCCGCGTGCTGTGGCTCTGCAATCGCAATGCAATCGAGTTCGGGACAGCGCGTCAGCGCTGCGTGAATCCCAGCGCGAATCGCAGCCCCGCGTCCCACCGTCACCGCGTGCCGCACAACCTGCGCGCCGCGCGAATCCAAAGCGCTGCATTCCTCATCGCGTGCATCGCCGTCCGCAACCACCACGACAATCGCAAACTCACCTGCAGGGATCGTGTCGAGAAACTCAAGCGTCGTCAATACAGGGACGACCAGCGCCTTCACTTCCTTTTCCTCGCGAACTTCATGCCGGTCCAATCGTCGTCCACGGCGCAGATCTTGTAATCGACCAAGCCCACCTCGATGCCGGCTCTGCGCACATCGTCGGACACAAAGTCGCAACGCAGGCTCCCCGACCGTTTCGGATGCACGATCCACAGCGATGCCCCAATGGGCATGTGCACGCTCGATCGTTCCAGCGCCATCACCATCTCATCCGCCGAGCGAACGAACCACACAATCAGCTTGGTCTCAGACGTCCCCTTCGATTGAAACGCGTACTCCTCCGGCAAATCGGCAATGTTATCCGCGAAACCTTCCGGTGCGCCGATCAGCGCACACGGACCCGCCGTCAACAGCCCTAGTTTGCGCGCCAAGCCGGACGGGTACCGCTCGATCGCGCGGCGCGGCTTCACCGGTAGCAGAGGGGCGTTCTTGATCGCCTTCCGTACCGAAACCGCGACCGATTTCCAAGGCGTAAAGACTGCTTCGGGATGCTCCTGCCGCGCGATTTCGACCTTCTCGTCGGTCCCGCCCGCAAAAACAATCGGAATGTGACAGGTGGAGGCGCTCGTGCGCAGAGCAGTCGCCACCGCTCGCCCGTGCGACGGCAAACGATCCAGATCGATCACGATCGCAGCCGGAGCATTATCGCGAATCGTACCGATCATTCGCGATGTATTGAGCCGCGAGCTATCGACCTTGAATCCGGCTTTGGATAAAGCGGCCCCGCGCTCGCCGGCAAGTTCGGCGTTCCAGGAGATAAGGCGAATTGGAGGTAGTGGCGGCAGAAACCGCCTATTTTCGCACCTTGTATGCGCGGCCGGTCAGCGCTTCAGCTCTTGCAGCAGCGCGTCGATGCCTTTGGTGCGGTAAATGTCGGTCAGGCGCTGCTCTTCAAGCGACGTCGGCAGAGCCTTGCGCAGCGCCGGGTCATCCAGATTCTCACGCGTCGGAATCCAGATCTTGCCGTCTGCGAACTGAACCTGGCTCACGAAGCCGCGCATCCCTTCGATCCTCAGCGGGCGCCCGTTGCGCGACAGATCAAGCGCCCTGTCCTGCAGCACTTGCGTCGTCTTTCCCGCCGGCAAATAAAGGTCCGGACCCGCCGCCGGCAGCGAAGCCGCCATGTACTCTTCCCCGTTCTCGTCGCGCACCAGCCAGCCAAGCTCCACGTACTTCACCGGCTTGTTCGACAGGTTGCGCACCTCAATCCGTGGGGCCCGCAGTTCATTCCCGGCCACCTGGGCTGAGCCCGCCACCGCCTCCACTGGCGAATTGCGCAATTGCAGAAACGCAAACTGCTCGCTGTGCTCCGGACCCAACGCGGCGGAAGTAAACGCCGGACCGCGTGGGATCCGCAGATCGAGCTGCGGCCGCAACCGCTGCCTCTCCATGCTGGCGAAGATCTCGCGCCGCAATCCTTCTACGCCGTTTTGCGCCAGCACGCGCCGGAAGTATTCACGGTCGCGCTGCGCTTCCAGTTCCCGCGCCGTCATCGTCCGCTGCGCATTCAAATCGGAGCCGTAGAACGACAGATCGTCAAACAGCACGCCGTCCAAACGCACCTGAATCTGCGGCGCCGTGCCGAAAAACGGCTTCATCAACTGCGTGTCGATGCGCACCGGAAAGGTCTCTCCCGGGGCCACGTTCATTCCCGTGTACGACATGGACGCTTTGCCGCCCAGCGCCACTTCCTGCGCTACCACGCCCAGCTTCACGCTGCGAATCCGGCGCGCGCCCGCATTGCGCAGCGTCAGCGAAAGGTGCAGGTCGATCAGCGTAGCCGCTCCGCTTGCCGCCGTGCGCGATTCGCCCGTCGATTCGTCAATGAAGACCAGTGGAGAATCCACCGGAAAACGGACGCTGATGGCGCTCGAAGCGAGCGGTCCATCCTGTGCGTACAATGCGGGACCTGTTAGCGACGCCGCAAGCGCAAACGAAAGGGCCATCCTACTGCGCATCGACTTCGCTCACGGTCATGTACATCGTATTCGGGTCCGTGTAATGCGCCTCTACGGAGCCGCCCGCGCTGGCCGAAGTCTGTACGCGTTCGGCGCCACGATGCATCAATCTCAGCGACTGGCTGCCGATGCCGTCCGCCGACGTCTGCAAGGCGGTACTGGCCTCGTAGCTCGAACGTGGATGGGGCCGTTCCAGAATCAGTCCCGTGATCGCCAAAGCCGTCGCGCAAGCAACCGCTACCACGGATCGCCATCCCAGGTGCAACGTAAACCGGTTCTCCGAAGGACGTACGCACTCGCCCGCCGACAGGCCCAGGCGAATATTCGCGCGCATCTCCGCGGCCATCTGGCTCCACGGCAGTTCCGGCAGCTCCGCC
This sequence comes from Bryobacteraceae bacterium, assembly GCA_036268375.1. Lineage (GTDB taxonomy): Bacteria > Acidobacteriota > Terriglobia > Bryobacterales > Bryobacteraceae > PALSA-243. Next base: position 4,817 of record DATAUH010000446.1, read on the forward strand.
AGATCGGCGATGGAGTTCCGCGTGGTCTGAAAGGCCGCCACTTCCGCGCGGCAACGTGCGCAGTTCTCCACATGGCGTTCCACTCTCCAGCGTGCGAACGCGCCCAGGTCGCCGCCCGCCTGTAGCGCCAGCGCCGCCTGATTGGGGTGTCTCATCTTCCTACCGCTTCCTTCTTTCGATATATCGCCGCAGCTTCGTACGCGCGTTGGCGATATGCGAGCGGACAGTGGCCTTGGAGCAACTCAAATGTTCCGCCACCTCTTCCGCCGCCAGTCCCTCTACATCTCTCATCGTCAGGGCGGCGCGTTCCCTGGGACTCAAAAGACGTAGCCCGTCTTCCAGATACTCCCTGTGTTCACTGCGCAGCAGCAAAGCCTCCGGGCTCTCGGAACCCGTAAAATGCGAATCGTCGATTTCGCAGAACTGAGCGCGGCCGCTCCGGCGCAGAAAGTCGATGGCCGTGTTCGTGGCGATGCGCGAAAGCCAGTGCGCCGCTTTCTGCTCATCTTTGAGCTGTTCCTGGTGTTGCAGGGCCTTGATAAAGGCCTCCTGCGTCAGATCTTGCGCATCGGCAACATTGCGAACGATGTGATAGATCTGGGCGAAGATGCGGCGGAGGTGTTGGGCGACGAAGCGGTCTTGCCGCTCCGCCATCTCCAGCCCGGGCTCGATCGCTTCGCTCATCCGGCTGTAAACGGCTGTTCCCACAGGGTTTTGTTACGACTCTATACAAGATGACGTAGAAACCCCTAAAGCGTGGAAACAAAATGCCAGCTTCCGGCCTTTATTCTACCTTGGCGGTCAGAATTATGAAGAGATCGTCATCACCGTTCAGCCGAAGTTTACCCAGTACCAGCTTCTGACCCTCGTGAATGGTGACATCGCTGCTGATCGAGGCCATTACATCGTCCTTGTTGCCGCTCGGCCCTCGAGTCCAGAAGTGAAACGGCCGGATCGAAATAGCTTTCCGGTCTTGTGATACCGACACGCGCCCGTATTGAATGTTGTAATAGACGCCGACTCCCGCTTCTTCTGGCCTGCCCGCCGAAGGCAGAGCGTCGCTTGATTCCGCCCCGCCTTCCGAAACGTTGGTCACGACCGTCGCCAAGTCGTAGCGCACATACGGCAGTGACCGTTTCATTTCGTTCACCGCCTCCTGAACATCCTTCGGCAACGCGCCGTCGCCACTGGATCCCGCCTTGCGGGACGCGCGAATTAAATAGGCCGTGTAGTGAACCTGCGGCGGCGTGGCTGGAGCCACGTCGTACTTCTTGAGGAACGCCACGGTCTTTTCCTTCCAATCTGGTTGGACGTCCGCTTTTATATTCCGAAAGATCGCCAGGTGGAATTCGGGCTGAAACTGGCCGATTACCCCCAGCAGTTCCTGTGCGAGACGCGTCACAGCGTACGCCCTTTCGGTATCAAGGTGTTCAAATTCGTAAGTCAATGGCTCCTGGTCCTGCCGCAGGACCCGCGCCCTCGGTTCGGCCGTTTGGGATTGACTAGTTTGTTGCGCCTGGATGGCAAACGAAGCCGAGAATATCAATAAAAGAGCGGCAATACGCCTATTCATAAGATCCTTCCTTAACTTGCAGCAAAATAATCGTCACCTTGGGGTTATCCGTCTCGATGCGCATCTCTACCGGCGATTCGGACCCCGAATCCGCCGGTCCCAGACCGGTCGCCGCCTGAAGCAGCAGTGCCAACTCCGCCGCATCCGCATGCGCCGTTGCCCTCGGCTGGACCGCCCGCCGCGACCGTGCGCGGCCGCGATGCCGCACCGCAAGCGGGGAGGCCGTGTGCGCCTGTGTTTCTGCCGATTCCGCTAGGGGAGTTCGTTTTTTCAACTCATGTGCGACATCCGGTCGCCGCGACTGAACCACCGGATGTGACAATCGCGCCATCAACAATAGTGCCGCCGCCGCTGCAGCGAGCCCCGCCGGGATCCACACCCGCGCCCGCCTTCTCCTTACGATCGCCGCCGCCAGCGACCGCCGCATGGCATCAAAATCCGGCTCCGGAACCGGCTCCGCGAATGCTGCCGCGTCATCCTCAAGCTCACGCGCAAACTCCGAGCACCCCGGACACTCCGCCAAATGCTGTTCCACATCGAACGGCAGCGGTTCGCCGATCCACGCGGCGATCCGCTCTTCCCATTGCGGGCAATTCATCTCACGCCTCCTAACCGCTCCGCAAAAATCTTCCGCAGCCGCAAACGGGCTCGCGAAATCTGCGAACGCACGGTCGTCTCCGACGATCCCAACGCACGCGCCACCTCCCGCGTGGTCAGCCCCTGCATCTCGCGCAACACCAGCGCCGCGCACTCAGTCTCCGGCAGGTCGCGCAACGCTGCTTGCAAGTGGCGTTCGCGCTCGCGTGCCGCGGCCTGCTGCTCCGGACCCGCAGCCGGATCTGGCCGGGAGTCTGCCGGCCCCACGGAATCGATGGCCACCAGCCTGGAGCGCCGCCGCGCGCGCCGCATGTCGCGGCAGATGTTCACCGCTACCTGCGCCAGCCACGGCGCAATCGCCAATTCCGAATCGATGCGCGACAGATTGCGGTGCAGCCGTAAGAACGTCTCCTGCAGCGCATCCTTGGCGTCCTCCGCATTCCCCGAAATGCGCAGCGCCAAACCGTAAACGCGCCTCTCATGCAGCCTTACCAGGCATTCGAAAGCCTTCAAGTCCCCGCGGCGGGCCGCAGCCAGCAGTTCGGGTTCGGAACACCCCGTCCGAACCATCAATACTGCGCCCGCTGCAAGATCAGCCACACCACCTTATACGCCACAACCGGGCCGAACGTTGAAATCGATTCATCACTCCGTTCTCGCGCACCGGTTGCCGCCCGCGCCTTGTTAAATTGAGAATCGTCCACCATGCAGACCGGACTCATCGATCAAGCCCGCGCTTGGCTCGCTGCGGCGCACTCCGTCGCCGTTCTCACCGGCGCCGGAATCTCGGCCGAAAGCGGCGTACCCACATTTCGCGGCGATGGCGGCCTCTGGAGAGACTACAAGCCCGAGGACCTCGCCACGCCCGAAGCCTTCGCGCGCGATCCCAAACTTGTCTGGGAGTGGTACGACTGGCGCCGCCAGCAGATCAAAGACGCCAAGCCGAATCCCGCCCATCTGGCGCTCGTAGAGCTCGAAAAGCGCAAACGCGGCTTCACCCTCATCACGCAAAATGTCGATGGCCTGCACGATCTCGCAGGCAGCGGCAAAATTCTCAAACTGCACGGCGACATCTGGCGCATGAAGTGTCTCGAGTGCGGCGCCAATTTCCCCAACCGCCGCGTCCCGCTGCCGAAAATTCCGCCGCACTGCGCCTGCGGAGGCGTCGCGCGGCCCGGTGTTGTGTGGTTTGGTGAGCCGCTGCCCGACGGCATCATGAAAGAGGCGGAGCACGCCTGCGAGGCCGACGTTTTTCTTACCATCGGAACCTCCGCCGTGGTCTTTCCGGCGGCGGGCCTGATCACTTATGCCAAAGAACGCGGGGCAAAAGTGATCGAGATCAACCCTCAGGAGACGCAATTCTCACCGGTCGTGGATTGCGCCCTGCGCGGTAAGGCTGGCGAGCTGCTTCCTCAACTGATTTCGTAAACCTGCGCAGAACGTGCGGAGCGAATGCCGTGAAGACTCCTGCCTGAATGGCCGGGCGCCGTCCTGCCCGAACTCCCGATGTGCGGCCGCAGCTCCCTGACGCATCCTGAAATCACGGGAGGAAGTATGGCAAACGAATTGGCGGCTCTTTCGAACGAATTGGCCGCCGCAGTTGAACGGGCGGGAAAATCGGTGGTGGCAGTGCATGCGCGGCCGAGGTTCTCGTCCAGCGGAGTTTTTTGGAAGCCAGGGGTCATCGTCACGGCGGAACACGCGGTGCGCCGCGAGGAAGACATTCGGGTAAC
>DATAUH010000447.1:0-2823 GCA_036268375.1 Bryobacteraceae bacterium
TCGTCGCTTACGGCCGGTCCAAAACAGCCAACATACTTTTCGCGGTTGCCTTCGACCAGCGGCATCGCGGGCGCGGCGTCCGTGCGGCAGCCGTCCATCCGGGAGGCATCCACACCGAACTCGGCCGTCATATGGACTCGGGTCAACTTCATAAAATGATCGATCAGATGAATCAGCAGCCGGCGGCGGAAGGCAAACCTCCGTTCGTGTGGAAGACGATCCCACAGGGTGCCGCTACTTCAGTCTGGGCTGGCTTTGCTGCCACGGCCGATGAAGTCGGCGGCCGTTACTGCGAGAACTGCCATGTCGGCGCGATTGTACCGGATGATGTGGTTATAAGCGCAATCAGTGAAGGCGTTCGGGCGTACGCGCTCGATCCGCACAACGCCGAGGCGCTGTGGAAGAGAGCGAGGAATTGGTCGCAGAGTCTTTTACGAAACGACAAACAAAACAATTCTCGGTGGTGGATTTATCTTCGCGGGCACTTCGCTGACTGTAAACCGAATCGGTTATGGGGCGATGCAACTCGCCGGACGGGATGGCGACAAGATGGTTTGGGGCCCGCCACGCGATGTTCCCGGCGCGATCGCGGTTTTTCGCGAAGCTATCGATTCTGGCGTGAACCATATCGATACCAGCGATTTCTACGGTCCGCAGTAACTAATCAGATCATCAAGAAGGCGCTGCATCCTTATCCCAATGATCTGGTGATCGTGACCAAAGTCGGGGGGCGCCGCGGCACCGATGGTTCCTGGCTTCACGCACGCTCTCGCCAGGAGATTATCGATGCCGTACACGACAATCTGCGCAACCTGGGCCTCGATGCGCTGCAGGTCGTGAGTCCCCGGCTCGGCGGATTTGCCACTCCGGAAGACGAGCCATTCGAAGAGCCGCTCTCCACGCTGGCCGAGTTGAAACAGCAGGGCCTCATTCACCATATTGGTTTCAGCACAGTTTCTCCCCGCCAACTGGCTGAGGCGCAGGCGATCACGGAAATAGTCTGCATTCAGAACCTCTACAACGTCGCGCAGCGCGGCGACGATCAATTCATCGGAGATCTGGCCGCCCAGGGCATTGCATACGTGCCTTACTTCCCGCTCGGAGGGTTCTCGCCGCTCCAGTCGGCAGCGCTCAACCGCGGCGGCATCCGTGCAGGCGACGCCGATGCAGGTCGCGCTGGAATGGCTCCTGCAACGCGCTCCCAACATTCTTCTCATTCCCGGCACATCGTCGGTCGGCCATTTGCGTGAAAATCTCGCGGCCGCGACCCTGGAACTCACACGGGAGACCATCGCCGAACTAGACCAGATTGCGAGCGCCGCCAGGCACCCAACGTAAAGGAAGACAACATGCCAGACAAACGTAATCGCCCTGGTAACCGGGGCCAATCAGGGGGTCGGACTTCTGGTCGCTAAGGAACTCGTGGCGAACGGCGTCACAGTACTGGTCGGAGCCCGCAATTTCGAGCGCGGCGAGGCCGCGGCCAGGGAGATCGGGGCAGGCGCCATCGCGCTCCAGTTCGACGTGACGGACCGGGTTTCGCCAGAACGCTCTACACGCCGCCCGGCAACGCCACCGAAGAATTATGTGACCGATTCAAAATCTCATCCGCCAACGGCTGTGGATGATCGGTATTCGGCAACGTCAATCGGCTAGCCTCGCCCGCCGTCTCAATCGAAATATTCCCCACCCCAAACATTCGCTGCTTGAACGTCTGCTCCACGCGCACGTCCTGCACTTTGCTCAACTGAATCGTCCGCGTCACCTTCGACATCAGCCCCGTCTCATAGCGCAGTCGGTCCGCCGTGATCGTCGCTTTGCGCATGCTGCGCTTCATCCAACCGGTCAGGGGCCACAGCAAAATCAGCGGCGGCGCAATCATCACCCAGCTTCCCACCTGGTCACGCCACAGCACCAGGTACAACACTTCCAGGGCAATAAACACCAGCGCCGCGAGAATCGTTCCGGCCTTGAGAAACTTGGCGGTGGGTTGAATGATTAGGTCCGACATCTGTTTCTCCTGTTCGGCATCATTGTATCGCGCCCCTTTCAGTTGAACCCGGCGCGCACATGCAAGCCCCAAGCCTACTTCACGATGAACGCATCCAGGTCGATGTACTCGCCGCTCGAATGCGGCTGCTTCCGCCCCGTCGCGCGCAAAATTGCCAGATGCCGCCCCGCGCCGAGGCAGCAGAACTCCTGCCTGCTTTGCCACTGCGGCTGCGGCGCGTATAAATCGATATCATGCATCACGCCGTCGATTTCGAGCGACGCAATCCCGCGATTCGCGCTGCGCGTAAACATGTACGTCAGCGAATTTCCTTCAAACGCGAACGAAACGCGCGCCTCCTTGCTGTAGGCGTAGCTGATCGTGTGGTTCACCGGGTTCTCAAAAAATCTGCTCCGCGTCCACTCGCCGTGAAAGCGCAGCGCCGCGTCAAAATCGTCGTAGCTTCCGCGCGACACCAGCGCCGGCGGCAATGCAGCCAGCTTCCTTTCGAGCGCTTCGTCGTCCAGCGCGTCGCACTCCGCCGTCATTTTCGCCGCATAAAATCGGCCGTTTTCAATAATCGGCTGGGTGCAGTTCGCGATATACTCCGCCAGCGTCGATGGCGAAATCAAATCGTCGTTCGGGCCCGGCCGCCGCGCGATGAAATACCGCAGCTCCAGGCTCCGCAGCACATGGCGCAACCCTGCGACCGTCTCCGAGCTCGCAATTTCCTTCCAAACGCGATACTGATGCCAGTGATACTCATCCGCGCGCGACCCCGCATCCGCCAGATCCTCTTCTACCAGCAGCAGCACATGGTCTTCCGGATGTTC
>DATAUH010000448.1:0-21719 GCA_036268375.1 Bryobacteraceae bacterium
TGGTGAAAAAGTGGTGGTTGCGTAACTCGCGCCATTGGTGACCCCGCCGATTGTGGGACTTGTGGCCGCCACGAAACTGAAGCGCATAATCACCGCGTCGGAATTGCCGGAGACCTTCGTATTCAGTGCGGATTGCACCACGCCCGTTGTGGTCGGAAAGTTCGCCGACGATGAGTTACCCACGATGTAAGTGAACCCCCCGGTGCTTTGCGCGATGCCCGCCAGAGCTTCGCCGCTACCGCCGCCGATGTAAGTGGAATACATGGTCGCGCCCGTGGAACCGTTGATCTGCGTCAGGAACCCGTCGCCGAGACTGCCAAAAGTTGCAGAGCCCGAACCCCCAAAGCCCGCCTGCGTCGCGCCTGTCGTTACCGGGAAGTTCCTCGAATTCGTCATGCCCACGATGATCATGTTGCCCTGCGAATCGAGTGCCAGCGACGCCGCGGCATCATCGCCGCTGCCCCCGATGTACTCAGAAAACTGCAATCCGCCATTGACTGAAAGCTTCGCCGCAAATGCATCGCCCAGTAGGTACGGCGTGTCGCCGACGGGCGCGGCCGGTCCCTGGAACGAGCCTGGCGAAGCGCCTTTAGTGGGGAAGTTCGCCGATTGCGTGAAGCCGGTGACGTACACATTGCCCGTGGCGTCAGCCGCAATGCCGGTAACTGCATCGTCAAAAAGTCCACCGATGTAAGTGGAGTAAGTAAGCTGCGAAAGCGAGCTGTTCAATTCAGACACAAAACCGTCGCCCAGTTGTACAACCGCCTGCATATCCTGACTACTGATACCGCCGAACGTATGTTGTAGCGCCAGCGAACTTACCGGGAAGTTATTCGACGCCGTCGCGCCGCCCACCCAGACATTCCCTTGCGGATCGAGCGTCAAGGCGTCGATCAGATCGTTGCCCGTCCCGCCAAGAAACGTGGATGCCAAAAGTTTCGTGCCGGTCGGGTCGAGCTTGGCGATAAATGCATCGCCCGAATTCGTGATCACGTAACCCTGCGTCGAAACCTGGATTTGAGAACTGTTCCCGCCCGCATAATGCGTTTGAAGCGCGCCAGTAGTTACGGGAAACGTGGGCGACACCGTAGATCCCGCCACAATCACATCGCCTGCCGAATCGAGCGCGATCGCGCCTCCGGCGTCATCCTGCGCCCCGCCCAGATAGGTGGACCACACAAGTTTGCCGGATGGATCGAATTTGGTGACAAAAGCGTCGCCAACAGGGTCGTTTCCGCTTCCTGTATCTCCCGCAAAGTGCGTCTGGTAAGCTCCCGTGGTAGCCGGAAAGTCCGGCGAATCCGTAAATCCAGTGACAAACGCATCCCCGCCGCTATCGGCAGCAATCGCGAGGCCCCAATCGATGCCCGTGCCTCCTAAATAAGTGATGTAAGTCAGCGCCGTACCGGTCGGGTTCAACTTAGCGACAAAGGCATCCTGCGGCGATCCAAAACCGCCGCCCTTGTAAGCCGATTGATAACTCGCCGCATTCACCGGCAGGTCGCCGGAGCTCGTCGCCCCAGTGATATATACGTTCCCGCTCGCATCCACCGCAATCGCGCGCGCGAATTCGGACCCACTGCCTCCCAGAAATGTCGAAAACGTCAGCGTAGGATCGATAATCAGCTCGCGGCTTCTATCCCACTGGCCTAAGTGAAAGCCGACGCGCTTACCGTGAACCTCAAAGCGCGCTTCCACAGGCTCTTTGCGGCCGCCAATCATCTGATACGCCACCGGCTTGCGCCAAATCATGCGATCCCGGCCGATCGGCGTGGCCAGATCGCCCGCTGTCGTCAAGGTGGGAATGGCGCCATCGAAGGAAAATTCAATCTGCGAAGGATCGGCTCCGGGACTTACCCGTGCGTCGTATTCAACGTCGCCGTTTGAGCCATAGAACCTCAGGTTAATACCGGCGTAGGCGTTCCGATATTCAGCCGCCTGCCACGTTGGCGTGCCGGATACCCAGTTGGCGCGCGCACCACGATAGTCGTTCACTACAGCGGCAGACGGATCGGCCAGCTCAGGCTCCACTGTTACAGCGTTGCGAAACCGAATCGCTACCGGCGCATCGCCCACCGCCTGAATCTGCATGCCCCCGCGTCCTAAAAGAAGCGAGTAGCCCTTTTCCCGCGCACGCACTGGAAATGCTTGCGCGTTCGCGCCGGAGTTACGCTCAAACAGCACCGGCAACCGTGGAATGTTTTGTAGATTAGGCGCCGCCGCCGCCGGCAGAGCAGGAATTAGAGAGAAGAGAAGCGCTGCAGAGAGTGATCGCATCAGGGAACCTGGGGGCCATTATACGCGTGCTCCATACCCCTTTCGCAACGCCGCTAACACTGCGAAACCATATGCAACTGTGCAAACATGAGCAGTATGGGTCGAGGGAAGGAGGTGCGCATCGCGCGTGCGTGTGTCTTCGCGTGCTTACTTTCTTCTTCAGCCGGACTAACTACCGCGCATGCGGATTGGACGCCCAGCGGACCCTACGGCGGCGCCGCGGAGTTAGTGCGCGTCGCGCCCGGAGCCGCCGATTTCGTGCTCGCGGCGAGCGCCAACGGCCTTCTGTACCAGTCGCGCAACGGCGGAGCCTCCTGGTCGTTGCTACGTTTTCCGCCCCGCTTTGCCGGTACGCTGCACGCGCTTGAAATCGATCCGCGCGCGCCTGGAACCTGGTATGCGGGCGTCGAAAGTGAAACGCCGAATATCGCAGGCGTCTACAAAACCGATGACGCCGGCGCCCACTGGCGATCGCTTGAAGGTTTGAAGGGACATTCGGTGTGGTCGCTCGCGATTGCCCCCGGTGATGCCAACCGGCTCGCCGCCGGAACCAGCGACGGCGTGTTTCTCAGCGCGGATGCCGGAGCTACTTGGCGCCGCATCTCACCCGATGGCGATCCGGAATTGCGTCCCGTGGTTGCGCTCGCGTTTGATCCTGCCGACAGCAACGTTCTCTACGCCGGAACCACGCACCTGCCATGGCGCACCCGCGATGGCGGCGCGCATTGGGAATCGATTCACGAAGGCATGATCGACGATTCCGATGTCTTCAGTATTGCGGTTCAAACCAACGCCTCGGCCAACGTCTTCGCCAGCGCGTGCAGCGGCGTCTACCGAAGCGGCGACGGCGGCGCTTCCTGGAAACGCATGGAGACGCCGCGCGGCGCGTTCCGCACGTATCTGGTCGCGCTCGATCCTTACCGTGCGGGCGTCGTCTTCGCCGGCACCAGCGCGGGTCTGCTGCGATCCGCAGACCGCGGCGCCACGTGGAAAGCCGTGACCGCTCAGCCGGTGAAGTCCATCGCGTTCGACCCCGTGCATCACGAAAAGATATTCTTCGCGTCCCCTACTGCCGGCCTGCTTTTGAGTCGCGACGGCGGTTTGACCGTCGCCGAGTTCAATACTGGTTTTGTAAATCGAAACTTCACTTCGGTGGCTGCCGCCGGGCAGAATCTTTATGCGGCCACTGTCTACGAGCCCGGCAGCGGCGGCATATTTCGCACCTCCAATCGCGGCTTGCGTTGGGGGCGCATGGAAGGTCCGAAAGCCGGTGAAAACATCTTGAAATTGGCGGTGGCGCCGGACGATCAAAACCGCCTCTATGCGGCCGGATACGACGGGCTTTTCCGCTCCGCAGATGGCGGCGCCACCTGGACAAAGCCCGTGCCCCTTCCCGGCGGCGGGTTGATCACTGCCATGGCGCCTCTCTCCGGTGGACGCCTGCTCGCGGCCGCGCCGTCTGGCCTGTTCGCGTTCCAACACGAAGCGTCTCAGCAACAACCCTGGCGGCACATCACGCTGCCCGGCGGCCGCCGCTCCATCGATCAACTGCAGTCTTCACCCGGCGGCGCACTGGCGGCGCTCACTTCGACAGGCGCTCTACACAGTGATAACGGCGGCGCTATTTGGGCCGCCTGCGGGCAACCGGTCGCGGCCACAGTCTGGTACGGTTTGGCGTTCGATGGCGCTGGCGGCGTAGCGCTCGCAGCCACTTCGCGCGGGCTGTTCCGCTCCACAGACCGCTGCGCAACCTGGCGCCCGGCTCTCACCGGCCTGGAAGCGGCTACGGTCACCGCAGTCGTGTTTCATCCCGATCATCGCGGCCAAGCCTTCATCGCGCAGTCCGGCCGCATCTTTCGCACGGATGACGCCGGCCTCACGTGGGCTCCGCTCTTGCGCAACGAGCCGGCCGACGTTTATCCCACCTCTCTATTTTTTCTATTCGGCGCCCCGCAACGTCTGTTCGCGCTTTTTCCCCGGCGGGGCGTGTTCTCCATTCCAATCGACGCGACGGCAGACGTTTCGCCGGGCGCCACTTCACATCTGACAGGAGGGTATCTTTTCGATGCAGGGGTCAAGTTCCATCGCAACCGTTAGGCGCGCCGGGTTCCGGCCGCGCGTGTTGCCGGTCATCGCGCTCGCGTTGGCCGCAGCCGCTCCGGCCGTAGCTCAAAATGCGCCGTCTTCGCAAGAAGGCTATTCCATTTACGAGATCAATCCGTTTGCGGGCTATCAGCATTTCCTGGTGCCCAATCGCGACGGCGTACGCAATGAGAAGTTGGATAGCGGCGGCGTACTCGGCGTTCGCGTAACGCAGGATTGGTGGGACCACGCCGGTCTCGAAGAAAGCTTCACGGCGGGTTTCAACAACCTGTTCGTGCAGCCCACAGGGCTCACCCAGTTCGCCAAAGCGTATAACCGCAACTACACTCTGGCGTTGAAGCCGATGTTCTATTTCACCGGCCGTGAGGCGAAGGTGCGGCCGTTCGTCAATGTCGGCATCGGCATGACGTGGTACGAAACCGCGCAGCCCGATCTCTCCAACATGCCCACGGCCATGCCGCCGGTCCGGCCGCTGCAGAATAAGTTTGGTCCTGCGCTGGTTTATGGCGCTGGCGTGAAATTCAACCTTTCGCGCCATCTTGGAGTGCGCTTCGATTTCACCGCCATGCGTACACAGGGCCGCGCGTTTGGTTTGCCGGGTGTGCCGTATGGACCGGGCTCCATCTACATCGTGCCGCATAGCTCTGAAAACGCGTACGGCGGCACCGCAGGCGTAGTCTTCCGCTTCGGCCATCAGGGTCAAGCGGCTCCGCCGCCTCCAGCGCCACCACCGCCGCCTCCGCCACCACCGCCGTCGGCGAATATCACGATCTCTGGTGTCACGGGTGCTCCTGCCAACGGCGTATGCCCGGGTGAAGCGGTGCACCTGCAGGTGAATGCCACCGGCTGGTTGCAAAATCAAACGCCGGAATATCAATGGATGGTGAACGGTCAGCCCTTCACCGGCGCCACCAGCGCCACGTTCGATGTGCCTACGCAAACGCCAGGCACGGAAAACGTCACGGTGCGCGTCAGCGCGCCCGGCAGTGCGCAGACGTCGAATCCGGTTGCGATCACGGTGCGTAGCGCGGCGCCCCCAACGGTCAGCTTCACGCTTCCGCAAAACACCATCGCTTATGGCGCGAGCGTGCCGTTGAACGCCACCGCCACTCCCGGCGCTTGCGGCGGCCCCGCCACCGTCAGCTACAGCGCCAGCGAAGGCACAATCTCCGGCAACACATACGATTCAAGCGGAGTCTCCTTCGACATGTCGAATCGCCTGAAGCAGCAGACCAAGGTGATCCACATCACGGCCACCGCAACCGACAACAAAGGCGAAAAGGCGAGCACTCCGGCGGATCTAACCGTGACGCTCAGCCCTGAAGCCCGCCGCCTGGACGACATCATCTTCCCCGCCAACAGCGCTCGCGTGAACAATTGCGCCAAGCGCCTGTTAATGGAGCAACTGACGCCCATGCTGCGCGACGATCCCAACGCCACCGTGATCCTGATCGGCCATCGCGATGAGCGCGAGAAAGGCAAAGGCTATTCCAAGCTGGATCGCGTGCGCACGCTCAACGCCACTGCCGTATTGAGCGCCGGCACAGGCATCTGTCCGATGCTCGAGCTCAGCCGCGTCAAAGTGAATTGGGTCGGCACGGATCAGGCCTCCACTGCCAAGCCCATGTTCTGCGGCGCTTCCACTGATGTAAAGGAGCGCAGCGGACAGGGTGTGAAGTCCAGCGATTCACGCGCGCAGTTCCGCCGTGTGGAGGTGTGGATCGTTCCCGGCGGCGCCGCGATGCCTGCGGGCGTCAGCGGTCTGCAGGAAGTTCCCGCTTCCGAAGTAAAGAAGCTGGGCTGCCCCAGGTAGTCTGTTGTACAAAGCGCGCGGCCGCCTTCCAACCGCGGTCGCGCGCATCACATCACCGGCCTTGCTACGATGGCCTTTCGCATGTTCTCTTGGCTCTTCTCCGATCCGCTCCCCGTTGGCACAGCCGCTCCAGACTTCACCGTCCCCGATGAACAAGGCCACAACGTGAAGCTCTCCGCGCTGCGCGGCCGCAACGTGGTTCTGGTCTTCTACCCTGGCGACGACACGCCCGGCTGCACCAAACAGCTTTGCCAATTTCGCGATCAATGGAGCGCCGCCACCGCGCGCGGCGTAACCGTCTACGGAGTCAATCCGCAAAGCGCCACCAAGCATCAGAAATTCCGCGACAAATTTCATTTCCCGTTTCCTCTGCTGGTGGATGAAGGACAGAAGGTGGCGAGCCTCTATCACGCCAACGGGCTGATCGTGAAACGTACCGTTTACGTCATCGGGCCGGATGGCAAAATTCGCTTCGGCAAACGCGGCATGCCGAATCCTTCGGAAGTGCTGGCGGCCTGCGCATGACCCGGCTTCCGCGCGTCTATCCTATCCTCGATTCGGCCGCTCTTGCGCCGCGCGGTATCGCGCTTGAAACCGCAGCCGCTGCGTTTCTCGAGGGCGGCGCGCAGATTTTGCAAGTGCGCCACAAGCAGCACTGGAGCCGCGAGATTTTCGAATCCGCGCGTCGCGTGGCCGCGCTTTGCCGCGAGGCCGGCGCCGAATTTGTCGTCAACGATCGCGCCGATTTCGCCATGCTGCTCGAATCTGGCCTGCACGTTGGCCAGGACGATCTTCCGCCGCGTGAAGCGCGCAAGCTGGTCGGCGCCGGCGTCATGCTCGGCTTCTCGAGCCACAATCCCGATCAACTTTGCGCCGCCGGAGGAGAGCCCGTCGATTACGTTGCCCTCGGCCCCATCTTCACCACTGCATCCAAGCAGAATCCCGACCCGTTGGTCGGTCTCGAGCAGTTGGCCCACTGTCGCGGCCTCCTCGAAAAGCCGTTAGTCGCAATCGGCGGCATCACTCTAGAGAATGCCGAATCCGTTTGGGCCGCCGGCGCTGATTCTGTCGCCGTAATCGGTGGGCTGTTTCCCGGTACGAATGGGGCCGCCGCGCTCCGCCGCCGCATGGAAGAGTGGCGCGCGCTCGCATCCGCGTTGCCTGCAGCCTAGCTTCGTTGTCGGTCTAGCTGGTTTTGTTTTGCGAACTTCAGGTCGGCATAGCCTGTAAGGTAGAAGTCCATGCCGCTCACCCTTTAAAATCCCTTCAAGGACCGTTCAACACCAGAGAGCGGTGATCATTTTTGCGTGCAACTCTACCCTTCGATCTCATTGCCGTCATCGCGGAAGTGCCTGGGCGCGCATACGCAGCGCCACTGCGTGCAGAGCCTGCCAACTCGGCGGGATCTTTTAAGCGCTTCGGGGGCTTGAGCGGCCCAACCGGGCGGCAGGTGTTGATGAGGACGCCCTTGGACGCGCTTCGTATCTCGAGTAGACCAAGCCCATCCGACGGCGGCGCGGATGAATTGGTAGTGCTATTCTTCACGCAGAGAAGTCACGAATACCGAACATTAATGTGAGAGGAGCGATAGACCGGCGCGCACCCGGGCCCAGCGCGTCCAGTTAACGACGACATGCCTAACAACTACACTCTGGTCGCAGAACGGTATGCCAAAGCATCCGGCGCCCGTATACATTCAACCGAAGATGGTCTGCAGTATGTGAGACCCTTCAACCAGGCCCTGGTGTTCCAGTCGGGCGCAGATACGGCCTCGCTAGAAGGCGTTTGCATTGGCTGCTCGGCACTGTATCTGAAAAACGAAAAACCCTGGGAAGAGTTTAAGACGTTCCTTACTTCCGAAGCGGGTCAGGCGAAAGCACGGCGCATATCCAATGGAATTTTTCGCCGCGAAAAGGAGATTTCAGAAGAGGCCACCCGAAAGAGGCAAGCCCTGGTGGAAGAGCACCGGACGAGGGGACTGGCGCATCAAGAGGGCTCCAAGCAGTTTGCGAAGGACTATTTTGGCGTCGGCAACGCGACCGAAAGAGAAGCGGCGAGGAAGAAAGAGCAAGCCAACAACTTGAAAACGGCGGAGGAGGCGCACAAATATCGCATGTCAAGCTACCAGGAGTGGTTGTGCACGCCACCACTCAGTCTGGGGCTGGGCAGGCAACAAGACGGCCCCTCTGGCGCGTTTACCGAAATTCCAGATGCGCTCTTCACATCCGGGCTTGCTAAGAAAGTAGAGGCAGGCTGCTTAGTCGGAATGTGGTCGAAAACACAAATCGGCGAACGGACTGGTCGCCTGAGTCAAGGTCACGCCATTGCTGTTAAGCCCACGCAGGACGCCGGAGGCTTCGCAGTTTTCGATCCCAATTTCGGTGAGGTCCGGTTCAATTCCGATAGCCACTGCCGCAATTTCCTTGTCGGGTTTATTGGTACAGCAGCTGCCTTTGTCAACGGCTCCTGGATGGTACAGGAGTATTTTGGCTGCCCACCAGTGGCCGAAAAGGTGTCCGAAGAAGTCGAAGGACTAAGCATGGTCCGATAAATCCTTTGCCGCGGTTCTGGAGCCGGTGACAGCCGGCCGGCTCCGGTTCTCGTGGTGACTGCGATCAGTGCGCCACGCCAGCTATGATCAACCTCCGGCCCCACGCATTCTATTTCCGCATCTGGTTGTCGTAGGGCTCCGTTTCGAACTCCAGGTCGGTACAGCGTATAAGTTGAAAGTCCATGCCAATATCGGCCGACCGGCCCCTTCCCAAACTTCGCAGCGAGACCCTCCAGCTATACTTTGGGTGAGAACCCATGGGCGAGTACGACAACGAACTTTCGAAGCTGGTAGCCGAACTGAATCGCGCCGCGCCCAGCAATCGCTCCGCCGCGGCAATGCGCATCCCGCAGTCGGACGCATCACTCGATCAGCTTCTCTCCACCGCCGCCAAGCGCGGCGCATCCGACATTGTGATGGTCGTCGGCGCGCCCGCAGTCTTTCGCATCAATGGCGCGCTAAACCTCGCAAACGGCCCCGCGTTGGAACACGACGACGTGCGCGCGATGGTTCTGCCGCTCCTCGACACGCAACAGTTGGACGAATTGCAGCGCCGTAAATCGGTGGATCTGGGATTTGAACGCGAAGGCCTCGGCCGCTTCCGCCTCAATATTCATCATCAGCGCGGCACCCTCGCCGCCAGCATACGGCTGCTGCCCTCGCGCATTCCGTCGCTCGAATCGCTGCACCTGCCGGCGGCGCTCGCCAAGCTGGCCGACCGCAGGCAGGGCCTGGTTCTCGTCACCGGTCCCACCGGCAGCGGAAAGACGTCCACCCTCGCCGCCCTTATCGACCTGGTAAATTCCAAGCGCGCCGCCCACATCGTCACCATCGAAGATCCCGTCGAGTATCAGCACCCCAATCGCAGTTCCGTCATCGAACAGATCGAAGTGGGCCGTGACACGCCCGATTTCGCCGTCACTCTGCGCAGCATCATGCGCCAGACGCCGGATGTGATTCTTGTCGGCGAAATGCGCGACGCCGAAACTATGGCGACGGCGCTCACCGCCGCTGAAACCGGCCACCTGGTGCTCTCCACACTGCACACCAACGACGCGGTACAGGCTGTGGCACGCATTCTCGATTCTTTCCCCGCCTCCAATCAGCCGCAGATTCGCCAGCAGATCTCGCTCGCGCTGGCCGCAATCATCGCGCAGCAATTGCTGCCCGGGGTCGATGGCGTCAGCCGCTGGCCCGCCACCGAAATCATGATCGCGACCGATGCCATACGCGCACTTATCCGCAAGGGCGAGGATCATCAACTTCGCTCGCAAATTTCGGTCGGCAAAACCGACGGCATGATGACAATGGAACAGTCGCTCGCGGATCTGGTCCGCGGCAATCGTATCACGCGCGAAATCGCCCTGGCGCACTGCTTCCGCACTGACGATTTTCAGCGCTATTCCGCCTGATCGCCGCTACTTCACCAGCTTGTCGAGCGTCATGTAGCGGTCGCGGTGCATCTCCACTTGGGGCTTCGTGTCCACGTCGATGTGCATGTAATTTGCCGCTTGCCCCGCCTTCACCGGGAGCCACTTCGGCAACTTGCCGCCGTTCGGGTTGCCCGTTTTGATGAAGTTCGCGAAATAGTCCTGCATCACCTGAGATACTTTGTGATCTTCGGGCGTCCAGTCATACACCTTGTTGCTGTCCAGGTTGCCCATCGCGTATTCGATCTCCGACGAATGCACCGCGCCGTGCGGTGGAGGCGGAGGCGGCGTGTCGCCGTTGCCGCGAATCACGCCGCCCGCCAAGCCGGCGGTTGCGTTGCCCATTTCCGGCCGCATCTTGGGCCGCGGCCGCGAATAGAAGTAGCGATATACCGGCTTGTGACCCGTGGCGGCGCATTCATCGATCCACTTCCACGTGCTGTAAGCGATGAACCGCGCGCTCGCCAGCTCCGTCGCGACGTTCGTCACATCGGCGTCGCTCGCCGGCTTCCACGTCGCGAGCACCGCGTCCGCATTCTCGCCATACAAACGCTGGATCGCCTTGTCGAAATTCTCGACTGTCGGCTCCTCGCGGCCCAATACGCTGCGCGCGCCCTGCTCTTCGGAATTCCAGCCGGCCAGCAGCGGAACGTCCGCCTGTTTGCCTGCCGCAAAGATCGCCGACGGTTTGTCCGGGAAGAAATAGCCGTCCACTACCGAACTAAATCTCGGCGTACCCTGCTTCCCCGAAGCCGTTAACAGTTGGTCTGCTGGCATCGCGCGCAACGCAGCCAAATCCGCGGCCCCCACGCTGCTCAAAAACTTCGTTCCCTGTTCTTCGCTCGCCGCCAACGCGGTCGCGGGCAGCGCACCCAATATCGAGCCGCTCTCGCCGATCGCGCCCGCAAACAGATCCTTCGACAGCGGCGACGCCATCTGCGCGCTCACCGCGATCGAGCCTGCCGATTCTCCCGCAATCGTCACCCGCTTCGGATCGCCGCCGAACGCCGCAATGTTTTCCTTCACCCACCGCAACGCGGCGTTCTGGTCCAGCAGCGCCCAGTTGCCCGACGCGTGATGCGGCGATTTTTCCGTGAGCTCCGGGTGCACGAAGAAGCCGAACACGCCCAGCCGATAGTTCACCGTCAGCGCGACAATCCCCTTCGTCGCCATGCTCTCGCCGTCGTACCGCGGCTCGGATCCGTCGCCCGCTTGAAACCCACCTCCGAAAAAGTACACCAATACCGGCAGCTTCTCTTTGCCCGTCTTCGCCGGCGTCCACACGTTCAGATAGAGGCAATCTTCACTCACGCCGTTCGAGCGAAAATTCATATCGCCGAAGAGCGGCAACTGCATGCAGCGCGGGCCGAACGCTTTGGTCTCCTTCACGCCGCTCCACGCCTTCGCCGGTTGTGGTTCGGCGAAGCGCAGATCGCCCACTGGCGGCGCCCCATACGGGATGCCTTTGAATTCGCGCACGCCATTCGCCTGCGGGCCCGCGCCCTCAATTTCGCCGCTGGCGATTTTCACCCGGTCCGGCCCAGCGGCCGTTGCGGAACCAACGTTGAGCAGAAGCGACACAGCCGCTACTCCAGACGGAAAGAATTTTCGCATGTAGACCTCGATTCGGGCCGATTATACCAACGCGATTCTCCTTACGCAGTGGAGTTCGTCGCAGCAGGCGCTCGCGAAGCCGCCTGCGCTATGCTGAGCCCAGGCGCGTAAAGCGTCTTCGCTATTCCACATGCGCACGTGCCTTAACTTTGTCTTCACCGTAGCGGTCGCGTTTGCCGCAACTGCCGCCAGCCAAACGGGGCCTGAAGCAGCCGAAATCCTGCGCAAAGTCGCTGCAATTTACAAGCCTGTCGAGCAATACGAGTTAATAGTCGATCAGACCGTTCGTGATCCAGGCGCTGCTCCAGTGCGCGCTCACGTTCGCGTCGATTTCCGCGCGCCCAATCGCTACCGCATGCAAGGCGACATCCCCGGCATGGCCAGCGGAAGTCCGGAATCTGGAGATACGATCATGCTTTTCGATGGCTCTGCGCTCTGGTTCTACCTGCCGAAGTCGAAAGAATACTTTTCGATCTCCGCCGCTGACGTCGCCTCGGATCCGGAATCCAGCTTACACACGCCGCAATCCACCGACGCGGCCGTGCTGCAAAGATTCCGCCAGGCCGATAGCTTCGCCCGCACCTCACATCTGTTACGGTCCGAAGCCCTCGATATTGCAGGCTCAAAGTTCAACTGTTACGTGGTTTCCGTCGCCATACCGCGCGCCAAAAAGTCGTTCATCTGGTGGATCGATCGGCGAACCTATCGCGTGCTGCGCGAAGACTCCGCCGGCAACACATCCATCTACTCGTCGATCAAGTTGAACCAGTCGCTCCCCGATGAATTGTTCCGTTTCGATCCGCCACCAGGCTCGACCAGGCTCCAGATGAAGTAGTCTGGCCCCGCGCACCATACGCGGCGAGTGCCCAAGCTTCGCAATCGTGCTGTCTACGTAAACTTGCTTCCGTCGGGCTTGGTCTTCGGATGCGTCGCCGGCCATTGTTTGTCTTTGAGCGGAGCGCGATAACGTCCCGCGTCTTTGCCGAAGATCTGATAATTCCGGTACTTGTAGAAACGCATGCAGCTGTTAACTAAATAGATTCCCCAACCCGGTGTCCACGCATATTGCCGGTACTCTAACATATAGAGCGGCTGTTGAGGCCCGATCACCAGCAGGTACGGCCCCCCGCCGACTTTACTTGCAGCGTATCGAGTCCAGGAAGTCGTCTCGCCGCCGAAGTAGGATACTTCTGTGTCTTTGTTGCCGGCCAAAATCAACACCCGGCCGAGCAGATTTATTTCGTTCATATGGGCCAGGTCTTGCTCAGTCGGATTGGCCTTTCCGCTTGGATATCCTGTCGAATGGGTCAGGTAGAAATGCAACGGGTTTTTTAATGCATCGGTCCGCGTGCCGGCATTGTTCAATAGAAAATTCAAAAGGGCGTCAGTCCTCATCGAAAAGGCAATCACATGCCAATCGTGTCGGCTCTGCTTGGTCACGAACCACTCGTCCGCAATTAGCTGATACGGGGTTTCGATATCGCCGCACGTAGTATAGAAACCGGAGCCGAACTCCTTATCGCCTTCGGTCGCGTAGATCTGTTTGTCACCAAGATCGGCCGTGCATGTATGCAGAAACGTGCATCTTCCGTCCAGCACCGGCGGCAGGTCACGTACGTCCCACGTTACTTCCGCCGAATATTTGACTTTCTTTGTTCCGGATCCGTCGTCCTTGGGAACGGTCTCCCTGTAATCTTGAGGGGTTATCGGTTGTGTCGCCATAACGGGCGTTAGTATAACGGCGCGCCGCCTGTTTCCGAATCAGGTATTTCATGGATGCGCCAATCTGGCGTCATCGCCGCCGCGGTTCGCTTGAGTTCTGGAAGCATTCGCCCCAACCACAGCACGCCAGCGAGCATTACTGCCAGCGCGGGCACAACGTAGATCGCATGATGCAGGCCTACTGCGCGCGCCCTCAGCGCTTACTCCGCCGCGCGCGCCGCCCGCTCGAATGATCGCTCAGCCGGCGGTAAGAGCGGTGCCCACGCTGCTCCGGCCAGATATCACAACAGGAAGCAGGCTGCCATCGGAGCGCCTCGCACAGCCGGACCGAATGCGCCCCTTGTACGTCTGCAACAGAAATACTCCAACATCATCAGCGTAATCGCTCGCTGCGAAAAACCGATTCCGTTCCACAACCCAGCGCCGCGGTTCATCTGGTGATAACGGATCAGCAAGATCACAGAGAACGCCGGGCAGTAATCGTTCTACGATGTGGAGCGCCTGTCTCCACCTTCCGTAAGTGGGACCGAAAGGTGGAGGGACGCTCGAGCAATTCCGGCGGCGTTCAGGCCGTTGCCGTTTTAGCGCGCGCCGACAGATCTGCGTTCAAGCTATCGAAAACCTTCCAGCAGGGAATTGGCAGTTTCTGGACCTGGGAGGCTCCTGCGCCTCCCGCAAATTTAGTCCAGCGCTCAACTGTCACCTTCTGCGCCTTAAGGTCGATGCTGTACGCAGTGGTGTACAGCGCATTGCGATCGGTCGCGTCGAAATAGTTTCGGTCGTAGGGAACGATGGTCTTGTCGAT
This sequence comes from Bryobacteraceae bacterium, assembly GCA_036268375.1. Taxonomy (GTDB): domain Bacteria; phylum Acidobacteriota; class Terriglobia; order Bryobacterales; family Bryobacteraceae; genus PALSA-243. The sequence continues at coordinate 14,316 of DATAUH010000448.1, forward strand.
TTTTCGCGTGGTTAAACACATGAAGAGGCTGCCGTCTTCACACGGAGCCAAATCGATTAAGCCAGGGTGAGGAGGAATACGGCCTTCCCTTTCGTCTATGTTGCCGGGATACTGATCTCCGTCATAAAGGAGGCTATCGAGGGAAGGCGTCTGTAGCCAGCGCGGGGCAATGGCGCCCTTACTATCGATCGATTTCAACACAGAGCTATGCGTGGCGCAGGTGAAAGCCGTGGAAGAAAAGACCCACACATAGTTGGGATCGACGGCGATCCCGCTGTATGTTTTCCAGGGCGCCGGGACGTAGCACCGTTCGTTGAGGCGGTCGACATAGATTTCGGAGGAACCGCTCATTGCGCCGTAAACGATGGATTGGGAAAAGTCGACGCCTTTCCAGATGGCGGCGGCCATGGCATCTTTGTCCGGGTCATCCACGAGCCTTACTGGAGCCGGCGTGATTACGCGAACCCGCGCCAGCGGCGATGTTGTATTGGGCCACCAATTGACCCGATCGAATTTCTTATCGTCGTCCAGCTTATAAAGTTGGACGCCGTTCGGCATGCCCGGTCCATCCGAATAGTAAATATAAGCGCCGTTCTTACTGGTGGGGTCCGGAATCGACCAAACATCGGATAACTCGCTGGCTTTGTCGCGGAGAGTGGTCGAGTCCGACGAGGCCCCGCCGGTGGTCAGTTTGTTAAAGGTCAATCTTGCGTGAGAGGCGTCGTCGTATGTGCCGGCCGGAACCGGACGGTAATGCTGCGCGCCCAGATTCCAGAAATGATATTGCGGATTTAGACTGCCGGCCGTGACATCTTGTTTGGCCAGGGTCACAGCCATCCTACGCGTATAGCCATAGACGTTGTGCCACTCGTCGCGTTTGATCACGCTTTCGCCGGAGCCCGCGTTCACCTCGCCGCCATTCAAGATGAAGAATACGCCGCGATTTCGGGCTGTTGGCGCAATTTCCCGCAGAAATGAGAGAGCCGTCGCATTGCATGCGGCGTATTCGATTTGACGCGCGTTGGCGTAACCCTTCACTGCCAGTATCGTATTCCGAACGGAACCTTTTATGTCGCTCGGTATCTTGAGATCGGGCGATTCCACCTCTTGAAGCCTTAGTTGAAGTTGATCGGAATGCCCGATCAGCGCAACTGTCATGGTACTGGTTACTAAGTCGTTGTATGACTTACACCAGACTCCCAACACTTCAGGCCATTTATCCAAATCCTGCCGGTCGGATCTTTTGAGCCATTCCATCACATTCCAAAAGTGATCCATGGTCACGCTATTAATCGGCTTGAAGTCATGGACCAGGGTCTTGAATGTATTGAGAGCTTCCTGAAGCACATCGGCATCGTGCTGTACTTTCAAGGGCTGATTTAAAGGCAGGGGTATGACTTTAGCGGCGCCGGTTCTCAAGGCGCGGGCGTAGTTAAGGACGTCGTCATGAGCGCTCTTGATGTTCTGAAGCTCTTTCTCCTCCTCCAGTTTGTTGAGAAGAGTTTCGATCTGATCGTACATAGACTCTGTCTTAGGCCCAAACATCATCAGGATTTGACCGATCACCGAGAATAGCGCCCCTGCCAACATACCTATAGGGCCGCCGGCGGCGCCCAGAAGCGAGCCCGCGCTGAGAATTGAACCGAGAATCGGCGCCACCGCGGCGCAAAGGTCCATGACCGCCGCGGAGCCCGTAATCGGGTCGCCTTTTTGGAACGCCTTGGCCGCTGAGATGGCCGCCTTTGTCATGTCCGGCACGCCTTTGGCGATAGCGGCGCAAAGGTTCTTTGCGTATTCCTTTTGCTCCTTGGTGGCGCTTGCATCCTTTTCGATTTCCTGCGCCGCGAGGTATTGCTCCTTCATGTTGGAGATGGCGAGCGTGGTCGCAGCGGCTTCATCGTTGGTCATGCCGTAGTCAATTTGGTTTTGCAGGATTTGATCGAGTTGCGCGAACAGTAGCGTCGTTTCGGCGTCCATGAGTTCCCCCTTCGATTACCGCCGGACAGTTTTTAAATGGGCGCTTTATTGTAGTACAACAATTGTCCGCAACAGTAACTCGCGTTTACCACGGCCGTTGTTTCTCGATATCCCGTATTACAGCCGCGCTTGCTGCTCGCAACAGCGCCTCGCCCGCCTACACTTGTCGAGTTAAGAGGAGGTTTATGTGACGTCGCTTATCCGCGCCGTCTAAATCGTGGATTTCATGGATACGTGACTTGGCGTCATCCACGCTTCAATTTTGCCGGGAGCATCGACGCATTTGCTCCCACCCAAAGTACGCCTGCCAATACCAGAGCCAACGCGGGCACAACGTAAATCGCCTGATGCAAGCCTATCGCGCGTGCAGTCTCAGCGCTTGCGCCGCCGGCGCGCGCCGTCTGTGCGAAATGGTCGCTCAGCCGGCCGGTAACTAGCGGCCCCCACGCTGCGCCGCCCAGATACTGCACCACGAAGTAGGCTCCCATTGCCGTGCCTCGCAGCGCGGGACCCACAGCATCGTGCATCGCGGCATACACTAAGCCGTAATAGGTCTGCAGCAGGCCGTACCCCAGCATCATCAGCGTAATCGCGCCGGCAATCGCGCCTGAGGGAAGCGAAATCGCCGCTAGCATCAACGGCGCCGCGACGAGTGATGCCACGGCCGCTAGGCGCATGCGCGTGCCTGCATGATCGCGCGATACCCGGTCGCCCAGCGCGCCCGCTCCAAGCGCTCCCGCGATGCCTGCGATACCGGATCCGATCCCGCCCCACAGTCCCGCGCTCCCTATGGTCATGTGGTGGTAGCGAATCAGAAATATCGCAAAGAACGCCGAGAACGAATAGAGCGCAAAATTCACCACCGCGCCGGAAACTGAAATCCACCAGAAGATTGGCAGGCGCGCAAGCTGCCGCGGGTCTTGCTCACTCGGCGATCCCATCACATGCGACCCCGCCGTGCGCGGCTCGCGCAACCACAGTACGGCAGGAATCAGCGCCATCGCTGGAATCGCGGCGAATGCCAGCGTCACGCGCCATCCGAATGCCTGCGTCGCCGGTCCGTTGATCGCGAAGCTCAGCATGCCTCCGATCGGTACGGCCATCATGAAGATTGCCAGCGCTCGGGTACGTCGTGCCGGCGGCGTAGCGTCCCCAATCCAACTGGTCGCCGCGGGCGCGCATGCGGCCTCTCCAATTCCTACGCCCACGCGCGTCAAAAGCAGCGTCAGATAGCTTCCAGCGAAGCCGCCCAGCGCCGTCAGCCCGGACCACACCGCGATGCCCCAAACCAGAATCGTCTTGCGATTGCGCGTGTCGGCCATCCGGCCCAGCGGCCACCCCGCCAGCGCATACAGAATCGTAAAAGCCGTGGTCAGGCCGCCCAGTTGCGCATCATTCAGGTGAAAGTCGCGGCGAATGCTTTCGCCCACCGCCCCCAGCGTGAACCGGTCGTAAAAGTTGAGAACGTTTACCAGGAAGAGGATGACCAGCGTCATCACATCTTCACTTCACTGTCCTTCAAGCTCTTCCCGGCGTCTTCTGGGTTGGCGCCTTCTTTACCAACCGTGATGCGTCCGCGGTTCGCCTGCAGCGTAATCGTCGGGCCATCGCCCACGTTGCCGCGAATCGTTGCGCGATGATTGACGTTCTCCTGAATCAGCGGCCCGCCGTAATCGTTCGAGGCCTCGCCGCGGTCCACCGTGCCCTGCAACTGGAACTGCGCATTGGGCGGAATCGCCAACTCGATCGCGCCGTTCTTGGTTGTCGCGTCGATCTGTGAAAGCGGCGCCTTGCCCGGGTGCAGATCGATATCGCCGCGATCGGTCTCAATCTGAATCGCCTGCGTGAACTGCTCCATGTGGATGTCGCGCGATCGCGCCACGAAACGTACCGGCCCCACCACATTCGTTGCCGTCAGCGCCGATAGATCCAGATGCACCGTGCCCGGAATCGCCGCTACATGCAGCTCCGTGCCGCGCACGCCTTCGAAATCGAGCGGCTTCGCCAGGTTCTTAAACTCCAGCGTTCCGCTGTAAGATCCATTCACGGTTACCTGTCCCGCGATATTTTCGAATGAAAGGTCGGAGCCGTGCCCGTCCAGGTCCACCTTTCCCCTCACGTCGGTAATGTTGATCGCATCGCTGTGCCCAATCGAAAGCTTTGCGTTGCCGCCGATACGCGCCAGCCGCAAGTCGCCGTGATTGCTCTCCAGTTCGACGTCGGCCTGTATGTCGGATACTTCGTCATCCCCGGAGTTGCCCCGCGCCTCAACCGCCATCGAACGCGGAATGGTCACGTCCAGATCGTCCGAGATGCGCTGGTTGTCCGGCGCCTTGTCCTGATTGGTGCGAATCACCAGCCGGTCGCCCTGCGGCAGAATCTCCACCGGCGTGCTCTGGTTGGTGCGGTCGGCCTCTTCGCGTTTATAAGTGCGGATCGATTTATGACCGGTCACCGTCACCTCGGTGACATCCCCGCCCGTAACGTGAATATTGCCGCGAGGGTTGTCGAACACCAGCCGCGTCATTCCCGCGGCAGAGGCTTTGGCATCGATGGGATAGTCGTAGGAATCGCCAAACAGATCCAGCCCGCGCCCATTGAAATGCAGCCCGAAGTCTTTCGCCTGCCAGGCCCCCGCGCCAACGATGCAGATGAAGATGATGAGCGCCGTTTCGCCGCCGCTGAAGCCGGAGCGCCATTGGCCGCGATAGAGCACAGCCTCGGTCAGCCGCATCAGTCCCCACAGGATCAGCAGGAACGGCCAGTATTGCGCCAGCATGTCGAAGATCGGCACTTCGGGATGCAGATTGCGGTAGAGGAACAGTCCACCGATTACCAGCAAAATCAGCGGTCCGGCTATCGATCGTCTCATCGCCGTTCTCCTTCCCGATAGGGTGGGGGCGCCTGCGGGTCATTGGGCTGTGCGTAAGGCGTCTGCCGGTAGCCGCCCGGCGGAACCATGGGCGGGGGAACCGGGGGTTGATACGTGGAATAGGGCGGCAGCGGCGGTTGCGCCTGGGGAGGCGCGGCAATCCCGCGTCCCAGAAGACTGACCAATCCGGCCACGATGATGAGCACCGGCCACGTCTCGCCGAAACTGTACGGGGTGAAGTTATTGAGCGCGAATAACACGCCGACCGTAATTACCATAACCGGACCGCGAATCGCGCGCACGCCCCGATAATGAAATCTATCGTTCATGGCGCGCCTCCGCGGGTCGCGCAGGGGACGTTGCGCCGCCCTTGATGCGGCCCCACAATAGCCACGCTCCGCCTGCGATCAGCAACACCGGCCAGTAGCGCGCCATCATCTCATCCAAATCCACAATGTTCAGCGTCCGCAGGAGCAGCAGGCCGCCCAGCACCACCAGAATGACGCCGGCGACTACGGCTTGATCGTTGCGCCCGTTCAGGCTCACCAGGCTGGAAAACTCATCCACCGGTTCGCCCGCGGCCAACCGTTGCGCGGTACGGTGGGCTTCAATCGCCATGTAGGCCCACCACACGATCAACAACATGACAAAGATGGGCTCCAGTCCGTGCGCGGCGCGAGAATTCAGGATGCTCATCAGCAAGCCCCACACAATGCCGTGCACAATGCCCTTGGCGTACTGCCCGTTATAGATCGCGCCCACGCCCGGCACCAATCCGAGGAAGAATGCCAGGGCAGGGGAGATCGTGCCCGGACGGGGCGGAGCGGTCGGCGCGAAGCGAGGAGGAGGCATGAATCCTGGGGGCGGGGGAGCATAACCCATCGGTGACGGAGGCGCGTACTCCGGCGCCGGAGCGCTAAACGGCGCTTCCGGTCGCGGCGGCGGAGGAGGCGCCTGCGCCGTAGATGCCGTTACCGGTGCGTGCTCCGGGCAATACACCGTTCCGAAGGCGTCGCGCCGGCAAAGGTCACAGACGGGCATTCCGCAAGTGCGGCAATAAGCGCCGGCGGGAGATTCGGGATGATTATGGCAGTTCATGTTCTTCCTCTTACTTGGACTTATCGGGAACCGGATTCCCAGGAACGTACTTCACCGGCAAATGGTGCGGATCGTCCGCCTTTGAGGCGGCCTTGCCCGTCGGCTTTTGCAACTCTTCGTCCTGCTGCTGCCACTCGTGTAGCAGGCTTTCCATCTGATAAACCACTTTCAAGTTGTCGTAGAACTTCACCGTCCGCGCCCACGCGCGCTCCGTACGGTCTTCAATTCCTGCGATCACCTTCGATGGCTCCAGGTCGGAGGGTTTCAGCTGCTTCACATTGTTGAAGAGCAGCGAAAGCGACAGTACCGACATCGCCATTCCCATCACCAGCCGAGGCTGCAGCAGCGGCGAAAATACCCGGTCCAGCCAGCCGCGCAGACCCTTGGCCCGCGTCTCTTTGCGCCACGGCGCATCGAACAGAATTCGCGTAATCAGTTGCGGCGGCGGTTCTACGTCCGCCACGCGTTCCATGAAGCGCACCGCTTCGGCCGAATCCGCCGCCAACGCGGCGCAGGCCGGACATTCGGCAAGGTGGCGCTCAACCGCAACTCGGCCTTCGGCATTGAGCGTGCCGTCGACGTAGTCGCAAATGAGCCCCTCCATTACCTCGCAGTTCATAACGCCAGCTTCTGTTTCTTCAAACGTCGGGCCAACTCCGCGCGGCCGCGGTTAATGCGCGATTTCACCGTCCCCTCCGGGATCTGCAACACGCCGGCGATCTCGCGGTATTCCATTTCCTGCAAATCGCGCAAGATCACAGCCTCGCGCAAGTCAGGTGACAGCGTCTGCAGCGCCGCTTGTAAAATCTCACTCGCTTCCCGGCCCGCCACCATCTGGTCCGGCTTCGCCGCCGCCGAGGCGCCCTCTTCTTCGATGACCGGAAGCTGTTCTTCGATCGAATCCGTAACTCGCTCTTGACGAGTTCGACGATAATTATCGATCAAGAGGTTACGCGTCACGCGCGCCAACCACGTCGCAAACGATCCTTCGGTCGACCGGAAGCTCTTCAGCGTCCGGAAAACCCGTATGAAGACCTCCTGGGTCAGGTCCTGCGCTTCGGATGCGCTATTCGTAAAACGGAAGCAGAGTCCGTACACGCGCCGCGAATGGACGCGGAGCAGCTCCTCCCACGCGGTTTCCTCCCCGCGGAGGCAGCGTGACACCAGTGACAGATCCGGATTGTCTAGTCGGGCGGTATCCAAGCGTCGTCCCAGATCGCCGCCGGTCTGCACGGTCATAATTCCGGTGGCATGCTCTGCGAAAATTCCCCAAGCTTGCGTTGCGGCGGCCATTTTCTCGCTCTTCCATACGGAGAAACGAGGCTTTATCATAATAGGTTCAAAAAAAGCAGGCAGCAAATCAGCTTGTTACCATTCAACCCTCATTCGCCAGCTCCGCCGTGGTCCGCAGCGAGCTCGTCTGTTCCGTCGCCGCGCCCCAGTTCGTTTTTTCGAGC